>JBNIDO010000004.1:0-71648 GCA_050108095.1 Bathyarchaeia archaeon | reverse complement strand
CATCCTGAATTTTTTTATTGAATGATGCATATAACGCTTGTGCTTTTCCGCTGGAAAGGTCCCAGCAATAGTGAAAATCTAACATTCCAAGCGTAGCTTGTCTGAGTATTTGACCCTTTGCTAAGCTTGTAAAGTTAACTTCGCAACGCCTGCACCCAACTTAACAATATAGCGTAATGCTCTTTTCAAAAAGCAATAAAATTGATCCAAACGATAGAGGAAATTACAAATTCAGGAAGAGAGAAAAAACGTGAAGACAAAAACATCAGGAAACCCTATGGCGGGTTCCACAAAATCTCGCGGGATGAAAAAGCTGTCTAAACCGCTTGCAATCGGTTTATGCGCATTATTCATCGTCGGCATGGTTTCTGTGCTGGCGGTGCAACCGGCGCAGGCGGCTACAACGCTAGCTCTGCATACCTCTGGCTCAAACATTTTGGATGCAGACGGCAACGTTGTTTACCTCCGCGGCGTCGGTGTCGCGGGGTTTGCACCTGACCTGATCCTTTGGGGAAGCGGTGCAACAGACAACTTCGGTGTCCAATGGAACTACAATCCAACAGCAGCGATGGATCAGACCTTCTCTGCTATGCAGAGCCAATGGCACATAAACATGATACGCGTTTTCGTGTACCCAAGCTGGTACTACCGAGACAACATCGTACCCGCACAAGAAGACAGCAACTACGCGTCTTCAACAACTCCAATCAGCACTAAAGCCTACCTGCAAACACTCTGCAACGAAGCAGCCAAATACGGCATCTACGTCAACATAGTGCCCTACATGCTGACTCCATACTCAGGCTCCTTTGGCAACGACCCCTATGTAACCTCGAGCTTTGCAGGAGCCCAAGGACTGCCAATGTGCGGTTGGGACAGCGCAGGGCAAAGATTCCTCTCAGACGCCGGCTATGGCGGCAATGAACTGGGCTTCTGGAACTGGTTCTGGAGTGACATGGCACAGACATTGATGAACTGTCCAAACGCAATCTTCGAGGCATGGAATGAACCGCAACCCGGCGCAGACAACGCACCCATAACCTCAGGCTACCTCCAATACTTACAGACGATGTACAGTGCCATCCGAGGAACAGGTTCAACCAACCTTATCATGATGCAGTGGCACATGGGCTGGTTCCCCAACGGATACGGCAACGACCTAAGCTGGTGCAAACAAATCGCCACAGCAATCCCAACAGCAACCAACCTAGTCTACACAACACACCTCTACTACCACGCACCAACGGACTTAAGCTCATATTGGAACACTGACTACGCTGGATTGAAATCACAGCTACAAGCAGGCGTAGCAACCATGGGCGTCACAGCTCCATTGGTGATTAACGAAGAAGGCTCATGCTTAGGCGTCGCCAGCAACAAACAAAACGACATCACATGGTGGCGAAACGTTGTCTTGGCACAACGTGACTTAGGCATAGGTGCAGGCGCATACTACTGGCTAAGCGACGCAGGACTGGGCCCGGTCTACGCAGGCGAAACTATCCTTAGCAGCGGCTACTCACCAAACGCCATGGGACAAGCATACATCGACGCATACAATGGCCCCGCAACAACACCGACCCAAGAGCCAACAGTCACTCCAACTCCGCAACCGACCACAGAACCCACTGCTACACCAACATCAGAACCAACTGCAACTCCCACTCCAGCACCAACAGAAACTCCAACTCCAACCCCGACAGAAACAACACCATCATCGACAACCGACCCACAAACTCTTGCTCCAACCCAAGACCCCACACCCGATCCTACCACTGAACCAACAAAACCACCGGCAACTCAGCAACCAACAAAACCCGCATTCCCAACAAACGGCCAAACATGGACGCAGTACAAGTTCCACCACTATTGGTCGCCCTGGCATTTCTTTTTCTGGGGCCGCTTTAACGGGTGGTTCTTCTGTATCCATCGCTAAAATCATCTCCTCCCCTTTTTGTTTCAGAATAGACGAAGCGGATTTTAGCTAAACATAAAAGCATCCAGTGTCACGGTTGTAACACAGTGATTCAGTTGGAAATCATAAACGTCCGCCTACCCGACAAAGTCATCTCAGACGTAGACAAACTAGCCAAAAAACACCAGTTAACACGCTCCGAAGTCATACGCCAAGCCCTCACAATCTACCTCCACCTCACCGAAAACGTCGGCACCATGCTACGCCCCATCGTCTTCCAAGTTAAACCCGCCCAAATCAGCTACACCCGAAGAGGCGACGTCTCCATCCTGAAAATGCCCACTGGACACGCAATAATCGCTGGCTCCACATCCACAGGAGCGGTCGGACCAAAGGAAAACGACAGGGTCAAAGTGGACGGTAGGGTTTTGGGGAAATTTCTGGCGAGGATTGCGCTGATGGATGTTACTGCGACAGGCGCTTTTCCCCTGCTTTTATCCGTCACTTTAGGGGTTGAGAAGAATCCGACGGGCAACGAAATCCTCGAAGGCATAAAACGTGAAGCCCGAAGCATAGGCTTAGACCCAAACCAAGTGTTAATGGAAAAAACCGAAGACAACTTCCAAACCACCCAGACAGGCGCAGGCTTAACAGTCATGGGGTTAGCCAACGAAAGCGAACTTCGAATCGGAAAAACGTTACCCGGCGACTTGATAGTGGCAATCGGCAGACCCAAAGTCGGCGAAGAAGTCATCGCGGCGGAAGCAAGAGGCGAAATAGCTGACCTCAAAAACGTAACGCAGCTTTCCCAGCGAAAATACGTCCACGACATTGTTTCAGTGGGGGATTTTGGGATTGCCAGCGAAGCAAAAATGATGGCTTACGGCGTCGGCAGGCAACTTAAGCTTGTTGAACCTGCGGGTTTGGATCTCAATAAATCTGCTGGTCCAGCCACAGTGGTATTAGCCACCATTGATCGGGAGCGGCTTGAAGACTTAACAGCGTTGATTCCTAAACCGATCAACGTTGTTGGCGAAATTCTTTAGCGGGCGGCGATTAGGTGGCCGTTGCGGTCGATTTCTCCACGGCGAATCCGCGTGGTAGATATTGGGCAGTGGTTTTCGGCGGGCACCAAATTGACCACTATGATTTCAAGCGGTTTATGATGGGCGTCTCTGCGTGTCTTATTGATTGCTTCGCCGGTTTTTTCGGTTTCTTCACTGACCACCAACGCATCCAAACCCCTGCCAGAAACGGTTAAGCCGTAAGCGTCGTTTAGGGGAACGATTTCTGCTCTCTCCGCCAAACCCTTCTCGCATAGGAAAGCCCATAGATCTTTTTGGCGGCTCTCATAAGAGGCGGTTTTATGGGGTTTACCCATCTTGTCGACAAAACTATCCGACGTTAAACCGATGACTACTTTTTCGCCGACTTCGAAGGCTTTATCCAACAGGGCATGGTGTCCCTTGTGCAGCCTATCGAAGGTTCCTCCGACCGCCACTTTCTTGAACTGCTTCATTTTACCAGTCTTGCACCCTGAAAATCTATTCTACTGATAAATACCTGATTTGGGGGCAAGGTTTCCTTAAAAGCTTCTGCTACCGCCTCAGCGTTCTCCTCATCCACAACCGCGTGCACAGCCTCCCCAATCATGTTCTGCGCTGCACCAACTGCGCCCGCCTTTTTCGCCGCTGCCACAAGCTGGCAAATGTCTTCGTTGGTAAACCCTGCTTTCTGCGCAAACTCCCAGCAACACGCCAAGAAATTCTCTAAACTGGGTTCAGCCAAAATTGCCTCCAAAGTTTTTTTGCCGTAGCGGTTAATTTCTCGCTTCTTCTCAGGGGAGGCGAGCACTGATTTTTTGGTTATCTTCTCGGGGTAGTAGCCAACTACGATGACATAGTTGGGTGGTATGGGTATGCGGTCGATTTTGCAGATGCCCGGTGCACCTGGCTCAACGACGAGCACGCAGCCGCCGCTAAACGTCAAAGAACTAACCGTGCCCAAACCGGTTAGGCACTGGATTTCTGAGATGTGGGCTGTTCTGCCGATTTGGTTGTATGTCAGGGGCAAAGCGAGGGCTTCTCGGAGCGCTAAACCCGCGGTTAATGCTCCGCCTGCACTGGTACCAAAACCCATACCGATGGGTACCTCAATCTTGTGGTCGACATGGATACGGTATTTTTTGTTTGTCTGGGCAAGGAGGGCTTGGACCGTTTGGGTTGTGGTTTTTGCAGGGTTCGATTCGCCGTTAATGGTTACGGTTATGCGGTTTTTTTCTGCTTCCTTTGCAATGACTTGGGTGTGGACGCCTTTTTGCAGTCCAAAGCCGCCGCCGACCGCGCCTGCTCTTTCGAGTTGAGTGATGGGTTCGCCGTTCTGGGTATCGTGAATTTCAAAGAAACTAGAAACGGCACCAGGCGCGAAGGCTTTAGCTTGTTTCAAGGTTTGTCCCTTTGTTATGTCTGCGTTTTAAACTTGGGAAAGCCCTGTAACAGACTTTAATTATTGGGGGTCCAAGCAGCAGGATGAAGGGGAGTTCAGTGGCGAAGGTCCAGATGAATATGGGAAGCACGAAATATGCTGGAATGGGGCCTGAAGTGAAGTATGATAGGAAATATGGGCTTGCAAGCCATACTGTAACTGAAAGTAAAGCTGCTCCAGCCGCTTGACCAACGACTGCGCCGATAGCGTAGCTTCTCCATTCTTTCCAACGGATGGAAACAGCTGCTATGATAGCTAAACTTAGAAGAACTGTTAAAGTAAATGATATGATGAGCGCGTTAGCGGATAATCCAGTAAAAGTAGTGATGTCTGGAATTAAAAGCAGGGTGGGCACCAATAATCCAACACCCGTAATTGTTACCCCTGCAAGAGCTTGTTTTAAGCTAATGTTTCTATACGATAGGTAACCGATAAGGAAGAACAGTATAAAGTTTGGAGGCACACCCGCGACGAGGCTTAAGGCTGCGTTTCCATGTACAAACATGTCGCGTATGAAGATGCCGATTGCTCCGCTGAGTCCACCCACCCATGGACCATACAGAACAGCGAAAACGGCGGGTATTACAACCGCTGGCAGAAAACCTATGCCAAGGAAACTAAAACCAGCCGTTAAAATACCAAATACTGCGTATAATGCTGCACATATGCCAATTACAGCTATGTCTTGAGTTTTGAATCTATTATTCAATAGGTATCCCCTTGTGCCGAGAGCTTACATCATCACATAAAATGGCGCAAATAAGTATTCCGTTTATAACGTTTAAACACATTTAAACAGATTATAGCCTAGTTAGATTAAGCAGCTATCTACCAAGCTTTTTAGCAAATAATACAAAAACACCGAGCTCTGTCATAGATTTTTAAGCAATTAAAACAGTATTTTGAAATGGAACACTTTTGACGGTTGAGTTTTTGTGAAAATCGGTTACCCTGCAATCAACAACAGCATCGGATGCACCAGCTCCCGAACTTTCCGCCTCAAATCTTACTCGGAAGAACGCCTAAAAGAAACAATCCAAAACAACCTCGCCTGCCTCCAAAAAACCCTAGAGTACAACGTTGCGCACCAGCTGCTTTTTTTCCGAATTGCCTCAGGCATTATTCCCTTCGCGTCTCACCCAATCAACACCTTTGACTGGCAAGAGCATTACAGAGGAGAATTCGAAGCCATCGGCGACTACATAGCACGAAACGGCATGAGAATATCGGTTCATCCTGACCAGTTTACCCTAATCAACTCCATCAGCAACGAAATATTTGAGCGCAGTAAAAAAGAACTCAACTATCACTCGCAACTACTCAAGGCGATGAACCTTGACGCTTCGGCTAAAATCCAAATCCATGTCGGCGGCGCTTATGGCGACAAACCCAAGAGCATGGCAGTGTTTGTACGTAGGTTTACGGAACTCGAAGCGGATGTTAAGAGGCGGTTGGTGGTTGAGAATGACGAAAGACTCTACGATGTGGATGACTGCTTGGCGATTTATGCCCAAACAGGGATCCCTGTGCTCTTCGACGCACTCCACCACAAACTAAACCACAGACCAGAGTCTAGTAATGGTTTTTTTGATTCAATAAACCAGTCGTGGAATCCGAGGAAAGATGGGGTTCCCATGGTGGACTACAGTTCGCAGAAGCCAGATGGAAGGGTTGGGCAACACGCAGAAACCATCGATTTGGCTGATTTCGGCGATTTCCTGAAGAGTACGCAGTCCTATGATTTTGATGTGATGCTGGAGATTAAAGATAAAGAGATAAGCGCCCTAAAAGCGCTCGAATATGTCCAAAAAGACGCCAGAGGTAAACGGCCTATTTCTTGTGGCGTTTGATCCTGTCTTGCCGCTGTTCCTTCTTGCGCCAATCCCTCTTACGCTGAGTCTGCATTGAGAAGCGTTCTTGGCGTGGAACATCGACCTTTCTGAACCGTGCAACGTTGGCGTAAAAGGCTTCTGGGCTGATCTTGCTTTCATAGAGGTCTTGGATGTTTTGATTCAACTCAGTTCGGGCATACTCGTCACGGGCTTTGTCGAATGCTTCCTCATAAACGAGGTATGCAGCGTGGAACTGAAAATTCACGGGGTTATCGATTAAAAGTTTTTGAGTTTGGGGTTGGTTGTTCGGGTTGGGTTGTTCGGTCATGTTTAATCCGCTTAGATAAGCAAATGATTGTTTTTCACCCATTTATAGGTGTGCCTTTTCTACGATTTTTAGGGAACAAACGGGGATAGGCTTGGTTGCGGGCTTACTTTTCGTCATGATTTTTCGATGACTACAAGGTCAATTTGGGGGTGTTTTTGTTTTCTATTATTAGAAGAAGACAGGGTGCCCCTTGCTCATCTTCTTCTTCGTGACTTTGGTGGAGGCTGCTTTTTTGGTTCCGCGTCTGGTTTGGGTTGATGGCTGGTTGTGGCGACTTACACAAGCTGTTTTTTCCATTGATAGGTCAATCAGAGGATTCTACGCGGGGGCAGGCATCTTTGAAGTTTCAGGCATCGCCACACCTGCCTCGCGGAACAGTCGCCTAATCGCCTCAGGCATGTTCGCCGCAACCTTGCACATTTCGCCGCCGCCCATCCGCCTGTTAAGGATGCCGACCACGGTTACAAACGCATCTTCGGGGTTTATCAAGTCACGCATCGAAGCATCATAATTCGCCTGAATGTATTCGAGGAAACCTTCGAGGTCTCGGATGCGCAGCGGCTTGTCTTTTAGGCTATAGCCATCCATCAACATACCCTTGAAAATCAAGGGTAAGTTAGCGGAGAAATGCACGACTTCTTCGGTGGGCAAACGGTCGCGGATGCTTTGCAATACGGCTTTGGTGGCTTGGTAAGTCTTGTCGCGGCTCTCCCAACCCAACTCATCTTGGATTTGATCTATGATTTCTAGGGCGTTGGATACGGCGCGGTCAAGCGCCACAATGTTTGTTGACACTAAAATCACGTTCCATCCAATGCTGGGTAAAGGGGCGTCTTAAAGTTTTGTTGGCGTTATGTGTGGATTACTTTTTGGAGTTTTTGCGCAGAAACACTGCCGCCATCAGGGATATAGCTGCAAGCAAGGGCAGAATAGCCATTGAAGGAAACTCTGGAGCAGTCGGAGCCGGAGAAGACGCAACTTCATCATAGCTTACTGTTTGCGCGTTGCTCCACTCCCCTGCGGTACCCTCAAAATAGAAATCATACGTTGGACCACCAGGCAAAGCAATAGCGTGCCCGTATGGTACAGCGCGGTAGCCACCGTACAATCCCTGGATTTTGATATCCATTTCTCCCTGTGTGATTTTAGGCAGAAAAATCAACGCAATCACGGTCGTGGTATCGTTTGAGGCTTGGCAGGGAACGTTGTAGCTGTCATACTGGTTGTAAGCGTTTTGGGATTGAGGGTCTGAGGGATAATAATTCCACTGGGTTTCGTAGTGTCCTTTGTAGGCGAAGTTGTAGTATGCTGCGCCGTTGTTGGTGATTGTTGCCTCGATAGTTTTGTTTTCTACGCGGTAGCCAAGTATGGTGGTGGTTGTTGTGTTGCCAGTATAGGGGTCGGTTGAGGTGATGGTAGCGGGCGCCACATCGTAGGAGTTATCCACAATTTTTAAGGTGAATTCGGGGGCAGGATTTGTGGATGACTGGGCTGAGGATGATTGAATGAGGAGCAGGCTTGAAGCTGCCAATACGACTGAGAGAAGCAAGGCTAAACTCTTTGAGCGCTCCATGCCTCCAGTTGGGCAGAGTTTTGATAAATAGTTTCCTGTACAGCTTTGTTGACTAAGCCTTGTCAAGGTTTCTTGACAAACCATCGCAGAATAGAGGATTTTTATACCTAAGCCTCCAATTGTATCCTGTAGATTCTAAGAGGATTTTAACATGACTTATTATTCTGACCGTGCCGACGCAGGCAGGCGTTTAGCCGCCGAACTCAAAGATTTCGAGAGAAAAAATGCGATTGTGCTGGCCATTCCTCGCGGCGGAGTCGTCTTAGGCTATGAAATTGCGCAGGCACTCAACCTACCGCTTGACATCATAATCCCCCATAAACTCGGTGCACCCGACAACCCAGAATTAGCCATCGGCGCCATCGCAGAAGACGGCACAGCCATACTCGACCAAACCCTCATAGCATACATGGGCGTCAGTAGAGAGTACATATCCGAGGAAAGCGAGCGGCAGAAAAAAGAAATCCAGCGCAGACTCAATCGCTACCGGCAAGGGGCGGAGGCACCCAACCTCAAAGGGCAAGACGTCATCGTCGTCGACGATGGCATAGCAACAGGTTCAACCATGAAAGCCGCCTTGGCTTCGCTCAAAAACCGGGGCACCGCCACCATAACCGTCGCTATCCCCGTGGGTCCTCCCTCAACCATAGAGGAACTCAAACGCCTCGCCGACCGAGTGGTCTGTCCATATATGCCTGAGTATTTTCAGGCCATCGGGCAATTCTACAGCGACTTCTCGCAGACCACTGACGAGGAAGTCATCGAGCTGCTAAAAGAGAACAGACAAGAGATGGCATCAAAGCAGAAGGGGGTGGTTGCATAATGACCAGTATGGAGTCAGCCATAAAAATTCCCGTAGGCAACGTCGAAGTTGAAGGTAACCTGTTTTTGCCCTCGGGCACCGGCGGGATAGTGGTGTTTGCGCATGGCAGTGGCAGCAGCCGTTTTAGCCCACGTAACCAGTATGTCGCCAAAGAATTCAACAAGGCAGGCATGGGCACACTGCTGTTTGATTTGCTAACGCCTGGCGAAGAAGAAGAGGACGAGCTAACCGCAGAATACCGCTTCAACATACCGTTGCTAGCAGCACGGCTGGTTGGCACAACACAGTGGCTGCGAAACGACCCCTCCACGCGCAATTTGAAGATAGGCTACTTCGGCGCATCCACTGGTGCGGCGGCTGCTTTGATTGCAGCGGCTAAACTGCCCGAGGAGGTTTCAGCGGTGGTCTCCCGCGGTGGACGCCCCGATTTAGCGGGTGATTACTTGGCGGATGTTAGGGCACCGACGCTGATGTTGGTCGGCGGATATGATGAAGAAGTCATTGAACTTAACAAGCAAGCACAGAGCCAAATGACTAACGAAAACAAACTTGTCATTGTCCCCGCGGCGACGCACCTGTTTGAGGAGCCAGGCAAACTTGAAGAAGTCGCGAAATTCTCAGCCGAGTGGTTCAAACGCTTCTTAGGCTAAGCTTATTCTGCTTTTGGCTGCTGCATCATTTTTAAGAGGGCATAGCTCTCCGCAATTTCTGCGTCGTAGAGGAAACTAAACGCTAACACACTTTCTACTGGCACGTTCATGTAGACTTTTTCTCCGCTAATCTGCAGAGCGTTTGGTTCAGCGGTTAAAATCACGTTTAAAACGTCGCCGACAGCTAATTCGTCGCCGATTCGGTGACCGTCTTCAGATTTCTCGTCAAGCGGAACCGCGGTTTTCCATGCGTCTGCCCCAAAATCGAAAATTACGTAGACATGTCCCATCTGCATTATCGAAGAAACTGTAATTGTGGGTATGCATTTTTGGCATTGCCCAACGACTTCGTTTAGCTCGTCCTGTTTGAGGGGTACCACAAGTATTTTGTGTTGAATGCTAGATTGGTCTGTTACCGTAAAAAACCGCATAAAATCACAGTATAGGATTCTTTTCTGTGACTTTAACTGTTTCTGTAAAATAATTCCCTAGTTAGCGTAGATAGATTAAGAGAAAAAAAGGATGGGTTTGCCGTTTATTCTGATGGTTGAGGCGGCGGGTTCGGATGGTTGTTAACGGTTACGTTGACGTTAACATTGTTTTTCTTGTCTTTGCGGGTTGCCATCATGACGACAGTGAAGATAACCCATGCGATGACTCCATAGATGACGCCGTTGAAGACTGCGATTATGGCGGTGATTGCGTCGACTGCTCCGCCGACCAGGTAGCCTGCAGCTGCTTCAGTTCCGGGTAAAACAGCGTTGTAGATGGCTTGTCCAGGTGGAATAGCGATACTGCCCAAGGTTAAAACGACAAGTATGGCAAAGACTATTAGGAATACTAATGCTCCTTTCATACTCCATGCCTGCTAAGCGCTTATTCAGTTGCTGAACATATAAGCTTTGTTAAACTCTGTATCACTTGCCCATACATTATAGGGAAAAAATGTTTAAAAACAAGAAAAATATGGCTGCTGTTTAGAATTTTATGTTCACGGTTTTTGAGAAGTAGCCAAACGGCATTTTCACGCGGTCGCCAAACACGCGCTTCAGAACATCGGTGTAGGCGCTGTTTTCATCCATATGATACTTGTAGGTTCCCGCGCTGGACTTAATCTCTACTTCAAAATATTGCCGATAATTATCATCGCGGTCTCCTTTAAGGTGAAATTTAATTTGGCTAATCGCATTGTTCCCCAATTCAAAGTTCCCCGGAGTCTCAGCAAGTATCGCCTGAGGATGCATCGTTATGAATCGGTCGGCGTAGTTGGAGGCGCCTTTGATTTGCTGTGCCCATTGCCCAAAGAAGCCTTTGCCCTCTGCTTTAGCCTGCTCTTTGGCCTGCATAGCCGCTGCACTAAGCATCTCGCTGGTTAACTGCGCGAAAATCAACCGTTGAGCGGTCAATACTCCTGCATAGGAATCGTATCTTCCCAGCGACTTGGGTTTCCTTAACACTATGACGCCGACGATGGATTCACCGCCAGTTTGAGTTGTCTGCGCCGTCGACTGGGGCGGAGGAGGAAACTGAGAATGCGGGTTCATGTCGGGCGGTGGAGGTGGCGGTGGGTAAGGGGTTTGTGGTGGCGGGTAACAGTTGGGTTGGAGTGGTGGGGGAGCGGGTGAGTTTGGTGAGGTGGGTTGGGCGGCGCCGCAGTTGCCGCAAAACTTGGTGTTAGACTGAATTTGTGAGCCGCATTTAACACATTGAGGCATAGGAATCATCCATGTATTGGTTTGTTGGCTAATAAGTTTGACTGGCAACAAACTTATGAAACAGGAATCAAACGTGGCTTTGGTTTTTCTAGTATTAGAAGAAGAGAGTTTTGCCCTTGCTCATCATCTTCTCGGGGGCTGTGTGGGCGGTTGCTTTTTTGCTTCTGCAACGAAAACGTATTGCAAGCTGGTTGTGGAACAAACTACAAGCAGATTGGGATAGGATTTGTTGCTTTGGGTTTACGTGAAATTTATATTGTTAATTTACCATTTTTATGTTAGAGCTGTTTTTAGAAGGTGATTTTTTGGCAAGAAAAAAAGGTGAACGGTATGAATGTGAAGAATGCGGTCTTGTTGTGGTCGTTGAAAACCCCTGTGAATGCGACGAAACATGCGAGTTAATCTGCTGCCAAGAACCCATGAAGCCCGCTAAATCCTCTGCATCCAAGACATCTGAAAAACCCAAGAAATAAAAAGAAAATCGCATTCCCACTTTCTTTTTTTCAGTTACCCCTCAACTAAGGATTGAACCAGTCCAACAACTTTTCCGATAATGTACTGGTTGATTTTTTCTCCTTTCTCAGCAGAAGCCTTTGTTGGGTCGCCGTTGACTCCGCTTGGAAAACCCAGCTCCGGATGCGCAACCACCTCGAAACGCGGCATATTCCACATTGCCGCTGTGCCTTTGCCTTTGACGAGTTCTGGCTTAATCGCCATCACCCTTGAAGTCTCTAAGGTGCCAGCGTGGCCATCTTCCAGAGAAGCATACTCGGGCGTTAATTCTTCTGCAAAATCAAAGTCCGACAGCACCAAAATCCTGACCTTCTCGCCTTTGTCGTCGTTAGCTACTACTATGTCCTGTGCAGCGAGCCGCAACGCCACCATGTGGGAGTTGCCTGCGTGACCGCTCATAACGATTATTTTTTTAAAGCCATTCCGAACAAGCTCACTGAGGACGTCGTGCGCCAATCGGTAGAGGGTGTCGAACTGAATGGTGAGGGTTCCTGGGAAGTTGCGGGTGGCGTTGCAGATGCCATAGCGGAGGGACGGCGCAACCAAGCAGCCGGTTCTCTTGGCGACTTCGAGTGCGATGTATTCGGGTTGAATGCTGTCTGTGCACAGTGGCAAGTGGTCTCCGTGTTCTTCAACGCTGCCTAAGGGGAAAATTATGATTTTGCCGTCTTTTGCGGCTTGGGCGACTTCTTGGGTGCTTAATTCATCAAGCCACAGGCAGATATGGTTTGGAGTTGTCATGATTGTATGTCAGGGGAAAGGTCTTTTTGTGTTTTGCGGAAGCGCTACAAGTAGCTAGCGAGCAAGCGTAGAAAAGTTTGTAAACCACAACTCTTCAATAGAGAACCTGGCAAACAGAGGGTTAACTTGAAGCTACCGGAGTGGAATTGGCTCAAATCTACATCCCAGAAGCAACTCGAACTAGAACTAGCGCCGTTAGAAGAGTTTCTAGATCAATACATCAAAAACCCGCCTGCACCAACCAATGTATCCGTTGCACAAAAAGCACTTCTGTATGTCAACAAATCCCGAGCTGAACTCAAAGAGGGCAGAACCCAGAATGCTTGGGCACTGTACTATGACGCTGAACTCGTCACATATCAATTGATGGATCCCGCCGAGGTTGATGCAAAAGCTGGAAAACTCCTCTATGAAGACACAGCCATGCTAAGTGAAGGTGCCAAGCAGAACATCCGCAGGCTGATAGGGCAGGATTCTGGGAGCGGCGGCTGGAAACTTGTCTCACCCATAAAACTGGATAACGTAGTTGAATGCAGAAGAATCGTGCAGAACTACTACAACAACAAATACATCTACTTGGAGTTGACGATGCAACAACTCGCCATCTTAACGGTGATTGCGTTAGCATTAAGTGTAGCATCCATAATCACTCTAACGCTGGTGCCCAGCGCCGGAGCAGTGCCCACTGGAAACTGGATGTTTTGGTTCACCATAGGTCTACTGGGAGGCTCAGGCGGAGCTATCAGCGGCTTGCTTGGATTAAAAGAAGCCTTTGCGCTAAAAAGCGACACTCCAGAACGGTTACTTAACAAATGGATGACCATCGCTAAGCCCATCATAGGGTTTGCAGCCGCCATCATAATAGCAATCTTCATCATTGCAGGGCTAGTTCAAGTAGCCGATTTAACGGTCAGTATCTACTTGATTTTTGCGTTAGCGTTCGTCTCAGGATTCTCGGAGCGCCTGATAATCGGCGCCGTAGCATCCCGATTACCCTAATAAAAAATAACCAAAAAGGCTTTCTTTAAAATAAATAAAAAAGAAAAGTTAGGGGTGTTTAATTAGTTGTGGTGCTTTCGTCGCTTTCTTCTGCTTGGGGGGATTGGTCTGCCTCTGCGGTCTCTTCTGAAGGCGCCTGCTCGGGCGCTTCTGTAGGGTGGGCTGGCACGTGGACCTCCTCCACGATAACTGGCTGAAGTTGCTCTACAATTGTTGCTTCTTCTAATGCTTTATCAAGGGTGATTTCTGTTGAAGTATGCTCGGTAACTTCGAATGATTGCAAAGGAGCCTCGACAACTGGTTCTGCGGGGGCTTCAGCTATCACTTCAGCTGGAGCGTCTTCAATGATTTCTTGAGTTGCAGTTTCCATAGGGGTTTCTTCGACTGCTGGAGCTTCTTCAACGAGTGGAGTCTCAACTGGAGCGGCTTCTTCAACTGAAGCTTCCACGATTGGCTCTTCAATTGGGGCTGCTTCTGCTACTAGTTCAGTGGCAGGTGCTTCCTCGATGATTGGTTCATCGAATACTGCTTCTGCGGCTGGCTCGGCGATGATTTGTATTTCTTCCTCTGCGGAGGCGATTGGAGTTTCTTCCGCTGATTCAGGGGCGGCTTCAACGACTGGAGTCTCGATGACTGGAGTTTCGAGTGCTACCGGCGCTTCGGTTTCTGGCGCTGTTTCTGTTTCGACTGGTGTAGCCTCAACTGGGGCGGTTTCAACTGGCAATTCCACGGGGGCTGACTCGACAACTGGAGCTTCAGCGACAGGTGCTTCCTCGATTGCAGGTGTTTCAACTGTTGCTGTTTCGATGGAGGTTTCTACTGGAGCAGCTTCTTCAATTGGAGCTTCCACGATTGGCTCCTCTACTGGGGCTGCCTCAACAGTGGTCTCTATGGGCGCAGCTTCAATTGGTGCTGCTTCAACCGGGGTTTCAATTGCGGGGGCGGTTTCTTCGATTGGAGCGGCTTCAACTACGGGTGCTTCGATTGGGGCTTCTTCGATGGGTGTTTCAACTATTGCTATTTCTGCGGGAGCGCACTCAACCGGTGCAGACTCAACGGGGGCTTCAACTGGAGCGGTTTCGATTGGAGCTGCTTCTACGGGGGCTGCCTCAACTGGAGCCTCTATGGGTGCAGCTTCTATCGGGGCGGCTTCAACTGGGGCAGGTTCGACTGGTGCTTCGGCTGGCGCTATTTCAACTGATGTAGGTTCGGCAGCTGGCACTGTTTCCACGATTGCGGGTGCGATTGTGGCAGTTTCAACTGGAACTTCAACGGGGGTTGATTGTACGGGCGCAGCTTCAGCGACTGGTTCAGCCGCTACTGGAGCTTCTATTGGTTTGGGGGAAGTGAAAAGTTGACTAGTCGCCTCTCTGATTGTGCCTAATTCATTCTTGGTTGTTTCAAGGGTAGTTGCTAGAAGGTTAATTTCGCGAGTGTAAATTTCGTCATCAATTTCGCCTACGACATGTTGGATTTCGTAGTTGGCAAGCAACATTTCGAGCGTTTTAAGTTGCCCTTCAAGCTCGAGTGTTTTTGCCTGCATTTTCTCTCCGAGGTCTTTGCGTTGGTTTTCAAGCTCGGCTATGGCTTTAACGATGTCGCTTGTGAATGAGTCGTGGGTTGCTTGTGAAATCTTGCCTGAAGCGCAGAGGTTATCTAGGGCCTGCTTCTTCTTGGTGGCGATTTCGTATTCTTCGTTTATACGCTTAAACGTGTATTTCCATGAAATCAATTATTTAACACCGCAGGTTTGTAGGGTCAAAATGTAAGATAACGTTTGTTAACATGCACATATATCGGTCACTATTAAAATCGGTCGTGGCTGCTGAAAAACTGCGGTTTAGTAGTAAAAACTAGCTGTTTGGAGAGGCATTTATGTATACTTTTGCGATAAAATTTTTCGATTTTTATGGGTTGGAGCACACACATTTATGTCAACTTTTTGCGCTGAACAGAGCAATATGTAGGTATAAGCAGCAACGTTTTACCCGCTTTTTAATGGTTGACAGACAACTTAGAGATAGCTAGTCACGTTTAAACATTTTCAATTCTGTAACAATATTTCAGTTCGAATTCAGATAAAATTTAAATATCTAAATATGAATAAAGAAGACATGAGCGTGCAAGCATGGTAGCACTAACAATAACAGTCAACGGGGAAAAATCCGAAGCCCGAATAATCAAAAAAATGAACGAACGCGTAATCAAAAGTTTCCTAGACACTATCATAATGTCTGAACTCAGAAACGGACCCATCAGCGGCTACGACGTTATAAGCTTCATCCACACCAAATTCCACTACCTCGTCAGCTCCGGCACAGTCTACTCCCTTCTCTACTCGCTGGAGCGAAACGGCTTAGTCGAAGGCATCTGGATCGAACGCAAACGCGTCTACAAACTAACAGACAAAGGCGCCCGAACAATCGAAACCATACTTAACTCACACGAAAAAATCAGAGGCTTCATGGCAACCATACTGAGGGCTTAAAACACCCTCAACCACTTCTTTTTTACGCATCCCAATCGAAATACTAAAAAAGCACTTTGTATTGTTCTATCAGCCGCAACAAAAACGAGCGCGGGTCCGTAGCTCAGTCAGGCTAGAGCATCGGACTTTTAATCCGAGGGTCGCGGGTTCAACTCCCGTCGGACCCGCTTCTTCTATCTTACCGAACTTTTCACTAACCAATTTTTGAGAATTCACTTTGACTTGCTTGGCTTCCAACTCAATTCGCACCTCAACCACGAAAACGGGGAAATAAGGTGTTAGCTCCATGGAAAGATACCTGTACAAAATGTGTGCAGGTACTTTTGTTTATAAATTTCGTTTCAACAAAAAACAGAAAAAGAAAGGAGTTCAGCCCTGATTTGATTTTATCGTTTCTTATATTTAGCCAATACAACGCTCACCGTTGCAGCCGCCACTATGGTGAGGAGAGCAATTCCGAGGCTTAGTTCTGGGATTGTCGGTGAAGGACCAGCGGTATCATGTGGAACTCCGATGTCACCGGGGGAAGTGAAATTGGAGCTTGCGTTTGGCGATGCGCTTGTGACGTTCGGGGTGAGGGTCGTTGGAAATGGAGTTTGCGTTTGTGCCACTGATAAGCTTAAGGAGAATAGAATAAGCGCTGATGCTAGGGTTGAACCGAGGGCGAATACAATTTTGTTTTTTCTTCCAAAAGTCAAGCTCTTCACCAGTTTGAAGGATAGGAAAGATATGCGTTTAAACTTTTGTTGTTCTGCTTAATATGCAACAAATAATAGAACAATACTATGATTACAGCTAAATTATCAACCTATTATGTACACTATTTGCTCAGCGTTTTCCTTTTCAAGCATGAAATGCCACTGACCAGTTACCCTTCCAACTATTCTCGATAAGAAAGACATCACAGCAACCATGTATCCTCCGCAATTTCTGGGGCATCCATGTTTAGTGTAGAGAACCTGACGAAAGCGGGTTTGGGGTCGCCTGTACAAGGAACATTAAGGCTATTATGCCAAGGCGACGATGTTTTGGATGACGTAGAAGAACACTGCAGTAACCACTATGAATATGGCGCCAAGTAAAAGAACAAACCCTCGCTCATGCTTCCCGAACTTTAAAGTTAAGACAGCATTGATAACTGGCAAAGCCACCAAGATTCCAGCTAGCCACAGTAATTCTGATTTGTCGCCGAAACGGTTTGGGACACCGTCAAACCCAAAATGCAGAGGAACAATCTGAGGCAGAGACACATAGACCCACAAGAAGTAGCATAGAACAGCCAAATACGCAGCAGTTACAGCAATAACCTGCAAGTAAAGAATCCTCTTTAGCGCCTCTTCTCGACTCTCTATCTCCCGCGGGTTTTGGCGGCCAAACAGAGAACGATTTTGTTCAAGCGCCTCAAGTAACCGTTGAGGATTCTGGGGTGAGAGCGCAAGTTTTTCTCCATCAGCCAAAGTCAAAACCACAAAGTCACCTGAAATTTTTGTCGCATAAACGTGAAGGCTCCCAACGCTGGTCCTAAATAGCCCCCAGTGGAAACCAGGCAAACTAGCACCAAAGAGCCGAAGCGAAAGGCCAAGATTAACGACCTCCACCTTGTCTATTCGGGTATAATCGACTGTTTTTCTTAGAAGCCCAAAATTGACTCTCAAAGCTTTTGCTGAAAGTTCATAACGTGTGTTTCCACCCGCTACAACAAAGTATGACAGCAAAGCCAAGACTCCCAAGAGAATGCCAAACATGAAAACGGAGTAGATTAGTGGCCCTTCCAACGTTAAGTATAGTATTATTCCTATTGGAACTGCAATTATGAGGAGGAAGATTAAGCCGTAGTACTTTGAGGTTGCTGAGTGATGGGCTGGAAAAACTGCAGGGGTGCTTGACATGTTGATGTTTCAACATGCAGTAAAGACCTAATAACTGTTTAGGGAATCCGTGGAGACAAAAAGGCAGGTGATTTGCGCTCTTAATCATCTTCTTTATGCTTGTACTTGCTCCACAACCAATCAGCAATATGCCGACGCGCCTAAACGTAAAATGCAGCCGCCCACACAATTTCCAAGAAGAAGATGAGCAAGGGGCATCCTGTCTTCTTCTAATAATAGAAAATTGTTTTTGCGAGTGTTTATCCCGAGTATCTTGCTCATTTAGCATTCAGGGGTTGCGTGAATTCAAATGCAAAAATTCGCGAAACTAGTCAGCATTTCTATAGCTAATCGATGTTGCAGCTCTTGAATTAGGCAAAGAAGCCTGCCAAGGTTGGGCTTTAGGTTTTTATATTTAGACGTCGAGTAATTTGCGATACTCTTGTCTGGAAGCTTCAACGAAAAAAGCGGCGAACCCCTATCTAGAAAAGTCGACGGTTCACTCTGCAAGAAAACTACGGAACCCATAATCGTCGACTACTCAGTTAAACCAGAAACAAAAACCAAAAAAAATAAACCAGCCGCTAAACCACAGGAAACCTCAGTCGCCTGCGAATACGACGAGGAAAACCCAAGCGGTGAACCTGCAAAACACTATTACACATGTTCCTACCTTGACCCACATAACCTAAGAAACAACATCCAAAAAAACAACTATACCCCATTCGAAAAGTTTCTCCTCAACTTGGAAGCCGCAAAAATCAAGCAAACCGACAAAATCGACCGCTTAATCGCAACCGACGCCATCCGAACAAAACTAATCCCCTACAACTTCCAACTCCACACCGCGCTCCAAGTTATCAACGAAATGAACGGCAACGCCATCCTCGCCGACGAAGTGGGCTTGGGCAAAACAATCGAAGCCGGCTTAATCATGAAGGAGCTGCTGCTCAGGGAAGAAGTCAATTCAGTTTTGATTGTTGCGCCCAAGAGTTTACTTTCACAGTGGAAAGGCGAGATGTCAGAGAAATTCGGCGAAGCATTCTCCATCGCCAACGTACCAGGCGAACGGGCTAATCTGAAAACGGGCAACAGACTGATCTGTTCCCATAACCTGCTCGTGAGGAAGTATGAAAAGTTTGTGAAGCGGACGTGGGATTTGGTTGTGGTGGATGAGGCGCATGCTTTCCGCAACGCCCACAGCAAAGGTCGCCAAGCGCTGTCAAGTCTTAGAAAAAATCATATGCTTCTGCTTACCGCGACTCCGCTGTGTAACCGCTTAACAGACCTCTACAGCATCGTGGATTTGATTGAGCCGGGGCGTTTGGACAGCGAACGCGCGTTTATCCAACGGTTCGCCGAGGACGCTAGAAGTCGCGTGATAAAGGAGCAGGAAGCGAGCTATCTTAGGCAAACCATACGTAATGTGATGTGTCGCACTCGGAGGGAACAGACAGGCATCCCGTTTACCAAGCGGTGTGTCGAATCCAGAACACTCGAACCCAACCAGTACGAGCGGGAATTCATTGAGGAAGCAACCGAGTATCTACGCAAAGTAAGCAATAACCACTTCAAAACCATCGAAACCCTAGTCGCCGAGAACCCCAACAGAAAACTCACTGCGTCCCAGAGCAACGCGATTTTGGTTTTCCAAGCCATAACATTGCAGCAGTCATTTTCGAGTTCGCCGTTTGCAACGGTGGAATCGTTGAGGAAGAGGCAGCAACGGTTTCCGATGGAAAAGGAAGCTACTGATAAGCTGATTGAGATGGCGTCCAAAGTGAAAGGGGCAAAGATGGAGCTACTAAGAAACGTCTTAAACGAGGCACCTAAGGAGCAGGCGGTGATTTTTTGTTTGCGCAAGATTACTGCCCGCAAAATCAAGGAACTTCTCGACGCTGAATATGGCAAAGCCGCCGTATACGTTGGTGACATGAACCAGGCGGAAAGAGACCATGTTATCGCCAGTTTCAAGAGCGGCGAAACCAAGTATCTTGTCGCCACCGACGCCGCCGCGGAAGGCCTCAACCTGCAGAATTGTTGCGTCATGTTCAACTACGACCTGCACTGGAACCCCATGAAAATCGAGCAACGCATAGGACGCATCCACCGCTACAAACAGGACCGCGACGTAACCATCTTCAACTTAGCCGTCAAAGACACCATCGACGACTACGTACTCCATGTTCTCTACCAAAAAATCGACTTGTTCACCATGACCGTGGGGAAAATGGAAACAGTACTCTCAGAACTCAAAGAGGGCTCACAAGACATCCAGAAAACCATCGGCGAAATCCTGCTCAGAAGCCGCAGTCGCCTCGACATTCAGCGTGAACTGGAGAAACTGGCGAGTGACCTCAATTTTGTGAGGGAGAATCAGGAGTTAGCGGAACAATTCACTCAAGGGGTACTGGATTGAGCAGCGAATGTGAAATCCGCAGGTTCTTTGAAGCCTACATCCAGAGTAGGGGAGGCAAAATCGCTGGGGGGACAGATGACACTGTCACCGTAGCCTACCCAGATGGCACACAGCAATTTACCTATCAACCCGCCGTCGCCAGAGAAAAGAAAATACCACTCATCACCACAGGCAGCCCAGCGTTCCAGCAGATACTCAAAGAATCCTTAGAAAACGGCGTGCTATGCCAAATCAGCCTCAGCCCCAAAGAGAGCTTCGAGGCGCTATTAGAGGGGTATTTCAGGTATTCTTCCGAGGCCTGCATGTACTGCCAAAAAGCCCAATTGACCCGGGAAGGCGTCCGAGTCTGTACCCGGTCGGAGCCGTGTTTTCACCAGATAAACAACGGCAAAATCGTCTCCGCAAAAGTCACCAAAAAGGAGCCTGCCCGATTCTTCCAGTTCTACTACGCCGTTAGCTTCCAGAACAAGCTCAGAGCAAAAAGCGAAGAAACCATCAGCATCCTGCTCGATGAAGAGGGTAACTGTCTAGGCGACCGTGACTTCGAGGTGGGGGATGTGCTGGGTAATGAAGAGTTAAGAGTTCAGGATTTCAAGTCTAAGCTAAAACCACAAGCCTACGACACGTTAAAAGCCTCAGCGGACATGCAACTGGGGGCTCTAATCAAAGAGAAGGTGAGGCTGTTTGATTTGCCGCTCGTTGAAGAAAAGAGGGCGAGACTGCGGAATTTTGAGCGACGACTAAGGCGAGAGCGGCGGGAACGGGTTATCTCGAAGAAGCATGATTTTGACTTTCAGAAGTGGCAAACCGATTTCGAGGCGCTTTTGGAGAGGGAAGAGGAAACTTACCAGACCAACGTCAATGTGAAACTGCTTAATCTGCTTGTTATCAACACGGCGAAGGTTAAGTTCGAAGTATCCCTTGATAACGGAGCGGTGATACAGTGTGCCACCACCATAGGCATCGGCGCTCCAGAAGTCACGTGCCAAACATGCAAGAAAAACATCGCGGAGGGCTTCGCCACTGAGGACGGTTTCTACGTATGCGGTGACTGCACCCGACAATCGGTCGACACAGGTAAACTGTACTCGAAAAAGGCGCCTTTAACCCTCGACGAGTCATTGGGAGAATACTTTGAACGTGACAAAGGCTTTGTCTGCTCTGTCTGCGGCAAACGCCACAGCCGCCTCCTCGAATTCCGCTGCAACCACGACAACACAAGCGTATGCATCCACCACTATGACCTCTGCGACGTCTGCGGCAAAGTCTTCTCCAAACTAAACCTCACCTACACCAACGAATTCCAAAAGAAACTCTGCCCCAAACACGCCAAAAAGGAGCCCTAAAATGAAAAAATACTGTGGCATCCTAAAAGAATGCGCCGAGCAAGCCGACGGGGATTTAGCGGTGTTTTTGGGGGAGCGGTTGGGGGTTCCGTTGGATAAGGCGGAGGTGTTGGCGGCGAGGATAAGAAAGGAGCACAGCCAAACCGCGAATGAACAGGTTGGTGTGTGGAGGATTTTGGAGAAAAAATCCATAATAACCGATGTTGCCGCAGAACCAGCCGTCTACGCCGTTAAGTGCCTCTCGCAAAAGGAGTTTGGGGTTTTTGTACAGTGGGTGCTTGAAGAGTTGGGCTTCGAAGTCCAGAGTCGATGCACGGTTGATTGGGGCGTTGATTTCGTAGCTGAACTGAACGGCGAAAAAGTGGCTGTTTTAGCGCGGAAATACCCGCAAAGCCATGCGGTGTCGGAGGCGATCTTTGTGGTTTCCCAGCAAACGCAGAGCGTCCATACCTGCAGCCGACCAATCATCATCGTCACCACGCAGTTCACGGATGGGGTAGCTTTGGAGGCGAAGCGGTTGGGCGTTGAACTCTGGAGCAGCGACGTGTTCGCCGCCAAAATCGTGGAGGCAAAACAGTGCGCCCGCAAATTAGAGCAAGCCACTCTCCCTCCGTATGGATGCTCGCTTCTGCGGAGCCTTCTCGCGTTGGGGGAAGCCAAAGTTTTCTTGGTTGAACGCAAGTCTGAGGGTGAATATGACGTGATTTTGCCGGGTGTGAGGTATCCGCTGCTGTCGTTTGAGGTGGACGGTGAAGCGGTAGTTCGATGCGTGTTTCGGATTAAGTACAATGAGCCTGTGTCTGAAAGCGACGGCGAACAACTAATCGGCATAGACGAAAAGGGCAACCGAAATGGACCCGACGAACCACAAGCTTACGAGGCAATCACGCAATACCTGAGTCAGTTCTTGGAGTAAAGGCTTTAATCGTTTGTCTCTTTATGTGGGTGTGGCATGTTGAATCTTCCCACGGCTTCACTGTGTCTTGACCCAATTTATGCTCCTAAATTCCCCGACATCTAGAGACACAGGGACTTTAACCAAAAATCGGCGCGCCAACTTTTTAATTATCTTGCACTCATTTACTTTTATGCAATTAGCAGAAGTCGCCATCTTAATACGGGAAATTGTGGACAGGTGCCCAGGCCTAGATGGAGCCACCTTTACGTTGTTACCACAGAAGGCTAAGCCATCATTTAGGGGATATAGCATAAATATTAGAGGAGTTTTTTCTAGGGAAGATATAAGTGGCTTAAGAAAAATAGTTGAGGGGCATGACTTAGTCATGGATGTTAGAACAGACTATGTAGTGGTTTACGAAACCAGAGGGTTCCGGTAGTTCAGCCGTCTCTAACGAAAAAGCCCTTATGTTTGGAAGAGCACTACTATGAAGAGGATGATGTATCTTTAGTCCCAAAAAACGAGCACCAAGAAACGCCAAGAACCGAGGCAAAATCGGAAGTTACCCCATGAGTATTGGGGAAGAATATGAAGTAACTATTTTCGATGTAGCCCCAAACGGCGAAGGCGTCGCAAAAATTAAAAACTACCCCGTCTTTGTAAAAAACGCTAAACTTAACGAGCGTGTGAAAGTAAGGATAACTTACTTAGCTGCTGGTGCCGCTGACGCAGAAATAGTCACTTAAACCGCTATCCCTTTTCACTGCGAAGTCGGTTAGCAAACCTAAGCAAGTTGTTGGTCGCTTGTTTGCAGTGTGTAAGCTGGTTTAGGCTTTGTTGACGGCTTATTTTTTCTAATATTGAGAAGTATGCCCCTAATAATATTGATACTCGTTCGAAAGAAAGACATGCCCAAATAGCCCTGCAGATAAGAACAGAATCAACCGTTTATTTTCCCCGTTTTAACTTCCTCATATAATTGGCGCCAAAGCTTCCTCTCCTTTTTACTCTTGAAAAACACCCCAACAGCTATCACAGCGTAAACCACCGTAATAATCGCCCCAATTGTTAGGGATATGAACTGAGATTCGGGGCTAAAATAGTTGGATGCATGTTCATCAAACGTTAACAGCAGCCAGTATTCATCGACAATCAACCCTATGCCCGCGCCGAAGAGCAAGTGCTGCACTCTTAGAAACCATGGGCCTTCAAAAAAAGTCAGCATCAACCCCACTATTACGAAGATAAGGCCGTAGTTGAAATGGTGAAAGTGGATGTTGTAACCCCAAAGTTGGAAGACTATGCCTGACCCGGCCGACAGGGATGTGTACAGTTTGGCGCCCCAAAGAGCAGCAGCAAAAGACGCTAACCCAATAAATGGCGCCTCACGCCTCAAAACAAGTTTGCGTTCCAAGCTCTCTCTAACTTCGCCCTCTATCTGCTCTTTAATATCTTCTTTTTGTTCCATTGGCTATCCCTGCTGCAGCTGGCAAAACCTGTTTTTCTGCTACTTGGACTTGAAATCAAAAGGTCGCTTGCTAAAACTCACTACATAAAGGTTTTAGCTTGTCACCAAGGATAGTGGCTGTTTTTCTTTCTTAAGAGTATGTGGTTGCTTTAGTGAATAAACAACAATTTAAGGACCATCCTGCAGGCACTTACAAGTTGCTTTCAGCAACGGTTTAGCTACTAAGAAGTATCTGAGTAGCCATATCGCTGCCATGTTGCTAGTGCGCTGGTGTAGGGGGGATTATATTGAATCTTCCACCGCTTCAAATGCTTCGTCTGTTTTAAAGCTGTAATTAAGCCCTGTATTACTAACAGGCACCATTTTGAACATAAAATCTTTAAGCAGCCGCTCCATAAAGATATTGGTGACAAAAATGCGAAAAACGAGAGGCATAATTTACTTAGCCTCAATAGGAGTAGCTGGAGCAATCCTGGCACTAATAAACCCCCTCTACGCCGTCACGTTAATCGGCATATTCACCTTACTAACGATAGCCAGACAATTAAATTTCCAAAAAATGCTAGCCATGATGAGGCAATTCGCCAAAAACATCACCAGACTGCAGCTAGAAATACGAGCTAAACTTCACACTGGCTACACCCAATCCTTCGACAACGAGGAAACCCACAGAAGAACAAGCAGCCTAATCAGATAAAACCACCAAACCCTTTTCATTTTTTTAAATTAATTATCAGGTGCCGTAAAAAGCTCAAATGCTTCTTATAGTCAAAAGGAATGAAGATTTTTGTTTAAGAAGCATTAATAGAGTTGTATTGCTGCCAAGTTGCTAGCACACTGGTGTGTGGTTGTCAGGGTGGGGATGGTCGGGCTTTTCTGTTCTTAAATAAGAAAGCTTAAGGCTTTCAAAGTTACTATGCATTCTTATGGTCGAGTATAGAGTAATCATCGAGAAGGATGAAGACGGCGTCCTTATTGCACGTGTTCCTGATCTACCCGGGTGTGCTACCGAGGGAAAGACAAAGCAGGAGCTCATGAAGAATGTTAAGGAAGCGATACAGGCGTATCTGGAAGATTTGAAGGCTCATGGTGACCCTGTGCCTGTTGAAACGGTGCAAGTAAGTGTCTAAACTAAAAGTTATCGATTATGACAGGGTAGTCAAAGCACTTGCAAGCATTGGGTATGTGATGAGTAGTCAGAAAGGTAGCCACATAGTCATGCGTCTGGTTGACAGCCAAAAGTTCATTTCCATGTTCGGTTGCAGAAAAAACCAGACATTAGTTGTTGTTCCCGCCCATAAGCCTCTGGGAAAAGGAATGTTGCGCACAATCATTAAGGAAGTTGATCTTTCAGTCGAAGAATTCAACAAACTAGTTTGAGCCTTTGCCTCTGGAACCATACTATTATTTTTTCAGCAGCGATTGGAGCAATCTTATGGCTGCCCAAGCCGCTAATGCGCTGGTGTGGGGGTTGGCAGGGGGGGGGGCGTTAGCAAACTCAAGTTTCATTTCGCCGTAGTGCCATTTGACGTGGATTTGGTGGGTGTTTCTTGTGACTTTGGGGTCTGCAACGACTTTCACATGCACTTTGGCGGGTTTAACCGTTAACGCGAGGGTGGCGGCAACGTTCATTTCACGTGGGAACTGCCTTGCGGCTTCTTCAGCGTCTCCTTCGAAGGTTACGGTTTCCTCTTTGAGTTGCTTGCTGAGTGCTTTGGGGTTTTTGCGGCTCGTCAACGTGACTTCGGTGATGCCTGCGTTGACTACTGCGGCGATGGCGTCAAGCCCGCCGATTGCGCCCGCAGGGAAGTGCACACGGGGGTTTTTGGTGTCATGGTCCAGTAGCGCGCCTGTGCTCATGAAAATCAGCTCAGCTTCGGATGCAACGAGCCTGTCGTAGTACTGGTGGACTGCGCCTTGCCCTGCTGCTTCAACGACGACTTTTGGCTTAGCCTCTAGTAGCTCATCTACGGTGGCGACGATTTTAACTGGAAATTTGAGTCTGTTCTTGAGCTTGATTGCTTGAGCAACATTTGTGTCGTAGACTATCAGTTCGTCGCAAACGACAAGTTTGCGTTCGATGGCTTCTGCAAGTACGGTGCCGATTGCGCCACAACCGATTAAACCAACCTTCTTCGCCATGGCGTTCGCCTCAGTACTCGGGTTTTATGTAGGCGTCGTATTGAGCTACTTGCCTACCCTCACCTGCGCCGACCTGAATGGTCATAGCCTCAATTTTGAGTGTGGCTTTGATGTCGGCTTCTGCCTGGCGAATTGCAGTTGCGGATGATTCCTCTTTGCAGGTCACTGTGAGGTTTTTGATGGGGGCGTTTAGGGGTTTTTTGTTTTCGGCTTTGTCACGGCGAATTTCACTCATCACAGCCGTAACCAAGTCGCCGTCTTTCTCTGCCGCCTCATCCACCAGTGCAGGGTTATATTTGGGCCACTCTGAAACCTGTATGCTCGGGTAGCCTTTGCCGTCTTTGTACATGTACTGGTAAAGCTCCTCAGTCATGTGCGGCACCACCGGCGCTAAAAGCTGGAGCATACGGTAGAGGACTTCGTAGAGCGTTTTCTGTGCGGCGGCGGTGTTGGCTTTGCCGTAGGCTTCGGGGCGGTAGAGGCGGTCTTTTATGGCTTCGAGGTAGTAGTCGCAGATGACGTGCCAGGTGAAGTTGCGGATATCTTCGATGGCTAGGTTAAACAGGCATTTCTCAAGGGACTCAGTGACTTTTTTGGTGATGCCCTCGGTTTTACTCAGGATCCATTTGTCAAGGAGCTGATAATCGGGTTCGGTTGGGTCTTTGGGATCATAGTTTGCCAACAAGTTGCTGGCAAAACCCGAAGCATTCCACAATTTAACCAAGAATCGCTTGCCGTATTCGACATCCTGCACGCGGTAGGGAATATCTGAACCCGTTGCTCCTCCACCTGCAGCCCACTGACGCACTGCGTCGGCGCCGTATTTGTTTAGGGTTTCGGGGGCGGCGGCGTAGTTTTTCAGTGACTTGCTCATTTTTCTGCCGTCTGCGCCCAGCACCATGCCGTTGATTAAGACGCTGTTGAAGGGGCGCTCGTCGAAGAGGGCGAGGTGGCGGACCATGAGGTAATAGGCCCAAGTTCGGATGATATCTGTCCCGCTGGTGTGAACGCTTGCAGGGAAAAGGTGACGCCAGTCTTCGCGGTCAGGCCAGCCAGCGTGCACGGCACAGGTGATGGAGCTATCCATCCAAGTGTCCATGACGTCCTGTTCAGGCTGGAAGTCTTTGCCGCCACATTTCGGGCACGCTTCAATCCGTGGAGCTTCGAGTTTGGGGTCGATGGGCACCCACTCGGGTTTGGCAACGATGACTTCGCCGCAACCCCTGCAGTACCACACAGGAATCGGCGTGGCAAATAATCTTTGGCGGCTAATCACCCAGTCCCAATCCAGCGCCT
This sequence comes from Bathyarchaeia archaeon, assembly GCA_050108095.1. Taxonomy (GTDB): domain Archaea; phylum Thermoproteota; class Bathyarchaeia; order Bathyarchaeales; family Bathycorpusculaceae; genus Bathycorpusculum. The sequence continues at coordinate 44,150 of JBNIDO010000004.1, read as the reverse complement.
TAGCCCAGTCGATTAGGCGGTTACGCATGTAATCGGGGTACCACGGGATGGCGTTTGCGTTTTTCTCGACGGCATCGGTTAACTCCATGGTTTTCATGAACCACTGCTTGACTTCGAGGATTTCAACCAGCGTTTTGCAGCGGTCGCAGACGCCGACTTCCTGCTGGATTTTCTCGCTCTTCTCCAGCAACCCGGCGGCTTGAAGGTCCTCAACAATTGCTGCTCTGGCTTTGTTAACGTATAAACCGGCGTATTTGCAACCTGCTTCGCTAATTTGCCCGTTTTGGGTGATGAGGCGGATGACTGGAAGCTTGTGTTTTATGACTGTTTTCACGTCTTCTTTGTCGCCGTAGGTGCAGATTTGCATTGCTCCAGTGCCGAATTTGGGGTCAACCGCTTCGTCAGCGATTATGGTGACTTCGCGGTTCATCAGCGGTACGTTGATTTTTCTGCCGATGTATTTGCTGTAGCGCTCGTCGCATGGGTTGACTTCGACGGCGACGCAGGCGGGGATGAATTCGGGGCGTGAAGTGGCGATTAAGAGGTATTCTTGGCTGCCTGCTAAGTAGAATTTGATGTAGTGTAGGGTGCCTTCTTTTTTGATATGGTCGACTTCGGCGTCGGCGATGGCGGTTTCGTCTCGTGGGCACCAGTTAACGGGGTGAGTGCCTTGGTACATGTAGCCTTTCTGGTAGAGCAAAATAAAGCTAAGCTGTGTTCTACGCCAGTAATCTGGGTTCATTGTCTTATACTCAGTAGTCCAGTCGATGGATGCGCCGAGTTTGAGGATGCCCTCTTTCATCATGGCAATGTACTTCTCGACCAGCGCCATGCACATGCCGCGGAATTGATCAGGGGGCAAATCGCGTTTGCGGATGTTATTAGCTTTCTCCACTTGGATTTCAATACCCAAGCCGTGGCAGTCCCAGCCCTGTGGAAACAGCACATTGTAACCTTGCATGCGTTTGAACCGGGCAACCATGTCAAAGTATGTCCAGTTCAAGACGTTGCCCATGTGGAGTTCGCCTGAGGGGTAGGGCGGGGGCGTATCAATGCTAAAAGGCTCGCGGGTGCGGTCGTTCCAGTCGTAGTGGTAGATGCCCATTTCTTCCCATTTCGCTTGCCACTTAGCTTCGATTTCTGCAAAGTTGTAGTCTTTTGGCATAGGCTGCATGCAAATCATTCTCTGTAGTTAGTGTTTGACTTTAGCAAAACTGAGCTAGTACCTAAAAACATTATCCCGCATCTAAAGAAAGACAAACACAATTTGAGGGCGTTGGTTTCTATTTTGTTGAATGTTTCGCCGACTGGACTGTAGCGTGGCGTGCTTTTCTCTTAAAGCAGTAAACAACCCCAGCTACAGCAGCAGCAACCGGTATAGCCGCAAGAATAGCCAGATTAGCATAACTGGCTTGTTTGGGTGGTGTATCTAAGTTGAGGTTTAGCGTATCAGGCAAATCATCTATGTTGCTGTTAACTGATACCGGTGCCATCAAGGGATGGTGGTCCACGCTTTGGGTGGGCTCTGCGTAGTAGCTTTTTGCTTCCTCCAACTTGTAGGGTGAGTCGCCTACGCCGTCAAGGGTCCAGTCGGTGCCAGTGTAGGTGCTCCAGTAGTTGCCCTCTCCATCCTTGTCCCAGTGGTTGGTGCCCAGCCAATTCCAGTCTTCGGCTTGCACCTTGTTATCGATAAAATTGTTGTGGTAGACTGTGTTGTTTACTGTGGATGGTCCGCCATGTTGCCGCGATATGTCGGTTTGGTCGTATCCCATTCTGAGTCCTATGGTGTTGTTTTCGAGGTGGTTGCTGTAGAAGATGTTGTTGTTGCCCCTGTCTAGGTTTATGCCGGCGTTGTTTTTTATGGTGTTAGCGGCGACGATTGAGTTTGACGCCCAATCCATGTGAATAGCTAGACAGCCTTCGATGACGTTGTGGGCAATTATGGTTCCGTTAGCATTAAGTCGAACCACTATGCCCAACCAACCGTCCGCGTTTATCCGGTTAGCGTAGACAGTGCTTTGGTTGCCTTCGACTACGATTAAGCCGTCGACTGCCTGGCCGGTGAAGGTGTTTTTGGCGATTGTACAATATGACGCTTTGCAGCCGACTCCTCTTAAGGTGTTGTTTAGTATTGTGTGGTGGGAGCCAGACAGTGTTATGCTGATGCTTTGGGTGTCTAAGACGTTGTCTGCAACTTTGACGTATTCTCCACTGATTGACAAGGCAACGTTTATGATGTTATTGCTCAACTCAACGAAGTCGCAACCGATTGAGATTGCTCCGCCAGGCGCAGTTATGGTTAAGCCTTCAATCTTGACGTTATCCGCCTGTACTTTTATGGCATCAAGGTACCCCATGTATTGGTAAGTGAAAAGCCACATCGGCACAAGAGGAGGCTCAAGATTTATTACTGTATTTTGAGGGTTTTCGCCGCGGACGGTTACTGCTTTGTCTATTGTAAGCGTCTGGTTTTTTGTGCACCTATAGTTCCCAGCTTTGACGAATACTGTGTCGCCGTCGGCGGCATGGTTCAACGCTGCCTCTATGGAGGGGTAATCGTCTGGAACCATAATCGTTTTGGCTTCGGCTCTAGCAGGCAGAATGGCGGCTATAGAGGATGCGGTTAAGAGGAGGATAAGTGTTAGGGCGAGGGTTTTGTTCATCTCTGCTTCCACATGGGCAGGGGATTTTTGTGATTTAAGGGTTCTCGTCAACATTTCTTGACTAAACAAAAACACAAAGGGGACGACATCTATGGGCACACACAATACCGCTTGCAGCAGACGCCACAACCAGCCTGCAATCACAGGAGACTGCTGAATCCAAAACACATAGTTCTGCCAAGCCGACTGGTTGTTGTTGTGTATAGGCGGTTTACTGCAACAACAACTAAACAAAAATTGACCTCTATTGAATAGAGGGAGGTCTCTGTGCACTGCAACAAAGCCTGCATATATGAGCTTATTTGCTTATAGAAATCTCCACAAACAGCCGCAACCATCGGCGTTACAGAACAAAAAAAACAACCGCCCGCCATGTCCACTGGAAGTTGTGTGTATGGTAACTATTCACTTCTACTCGACTAGAAAAAGCCTCTTTTGCAGCTTGACTATTTTTGCAGTCAAAAAACCCTAAATCCAGCGCCCAATAAAGTAAGCTGCATGAGCAGCGACCTATCCAACCTCTACAAGATACTAAAAGACCCAAACCGCCAAACCATCATCGGCATCCTCGAAACCAAAGGCGCCGCATCCTACACCGAACTGCTCGAAACATCCGAAACAGGCAGCACAGGACTCCTCAACTACCACTTAAAAGTGCTAGGCGACCTCATAGAAAAAAACGGCGACGGACAATACAGGCTCACCGAAAAGGGAAAAGTCGCCTCCTCTGTTCTGCACAATTTCCCACCTCAAGCCGACTTAGCCCGCAAACGTAGAGCCCAAAAAATCTATTGGTCACTGCTGGCGGTGGGGCAAGTGGTGCTTTTGGCAAGTTTTGTCGTGTTCTATTTTCTGGGCTCAATTGATTATGTACGGCTTATTCAGGCATGCATCGGCTGCGCCATATGGTTGCCTATGTCGTATTTTGGCTACAGGATGATGGTAAATCCGCCTCCGCCGGGTTCCGAACGCATGAAGAAACGTATGCGGATAGCTTACCCGCTTGGTGGAGCTGTGCTGATTTTTGATTTGGCTTTCTTTGGGGTTGCTTTAGTGTTGGCTACGTTTGCTCGTCCGTGGCTTCGGTACTTTTGGTCGGCTGAGTACTTTGTGTTTATGGTTGTGGTTGCCCCAGCGCTCGGGGCGGTTTGGGGTTACTGGATGGGCAAACGCAACGGTTTTAACAAGCCTAAATGGGCGGTTTGGCTGGACGAAAAAACAGGATTCGCCTAAGTCACCAATAAACAGTTTTTTACTCTCCAAGCCACCCAGCAAAACAAACGGAAACAAAAAGACAAATACACCTGTGCAGGCGTTCAGAAAGCGACTGAAAGACATTTTATTACCGAGCGTATTACTAGTTAAGTGATAACCGATGAATATCGATCAGCGAAAGATCGCGAATATTCACGATTTTTTCTTAGATTTTGATGCATTGTCAGCTAACCTGTTAGGTCTCAAAGACAAATTGCCCTCAGGCTTAATAATCCCCATTTACGGAAGCGACATCAACAACCCCGGCTTACCAAAGATTGTCGATGAAATAAACAAATGCCGCTACCTAAGCAAAGTCTACATTGCCATCTCAGTTCACGACCCCCATGAATACGAGGAAGCGCTAAAAGTAAGCCGCAGATTCAAAGTTCCTTGTCATGTGATTTGGTGCAACAAGCCTGAGGTACTTGCGGTTCTAGAAGAACTCAAAAGCAAAGGATTAGACGTCACGCAACAGTCAGGAAAAGGCAAAGATGTCTGGATGGCAATGGGAATAGCGTCGCTGGACCTTTTCGCCTTTGCACTGCATGACTCCGACATTGTTTCTTACACAAAAATGTTGCCGACAAAGATGCTCTACCCCCTCATAGAGCCCAAACTTGATTTCTTCTTTACCAAAGGATACTACGCACGGATCAGCCAAGAAAACAAGAGGCTGTATGGACGTATACACCGATTATTCATCAACCCCATCTTAGAAGTATTGCAGGAAAAACTTCGGTATTCAAAGTTCCTAACTTACATGCAATCGTTTAGTTATCCGCTTGCAGGCGAAATCGCACTCTACGGAGATTTAGCAACCCACCTAAGGGTACCTAGCGATTGGGGGCTTGAGTTGGGTTTACTCTCCGAAGTCTACCGAAACGCAGCTTACGGACGCATTTGCCAAGTTGACCTCGGCATCTACGACCACAGACATAAACCCATAGACGGTAACGGCTTACTCAAAACCGCCGAAGACACCTTCGTAACCCTACTGCGGACATTGACTGAAACAGAAAACATTGAGGTAACAAAACCCTTCCTCACCAGCCTCCAAGTCTCATACAGACGCTTAGCACAAGATAAAATCAGGCAGTACCACGCGGATGCTACATGCAACAGGCTAATCTTTGATAGACATGAGGAGGAAACAAACGTGGACTCATTAAGCAATGTTATCATGTCAGGCGGCAGAAAATACATGGAGAACCCTGTGAAGGCGCAGTTGCCAGATTGGTTGAGGGTTATGGCGGCTATGCCCAATATTAGAGAGAGGCTTAGGGAAAAAGCAATTGAACAATAACAAAAAAATCGTTGTCTTCAGCGACCTTGACGGCAGCCTGCTTAACGCACACTACGAGTTTTCCGACATAGAATCCAGCTTGCAGGAGATATATGCCCTAAAGGCATCCATTGTTTTGGTGAGCAGCAAAACAAAAAGCGAAATCAGCCTCTACCGAGAAAAACTCCAACTCGCCGACCCCTACATCGCCGAAAACGGATCAGCCATAATCATACCCAAAAACTACTTCACCCACAGCTTTGACTTTTCCAAAACAACCGATGGCAACCAAGTGATTGAACTGGGGCTTCCACACGGGGTTATCCGCAGGAAACTGGCAGCCATCAAACAGCAAACCAGAGCAAGCATCGTTGGGTTTGCAGACATGACCGTGGAGGAGGTAGCCGCCGATAATGGGTTGCCGTTGGCTGAGGCAAAGCTTGCTAAAGAAAGAGAGTACAGTGAACCCTTCAAAATCCTAAGCGAAAACAAACAGGAGGTTCTGCAGGCGCTAAGCGAGGAGGGTCTTTGCTACACTTTGGGCGGACGATATTTCCATGCGTTAGGCGACACGGACAAGGGCAAAGCAGTGGCAATCCTCATAGAGTTGTATCGGCAGCAGTTTGGCGATGTCTGCACGGTGGGTGTCGGCGATGGACCAAACGATTTGTCCATGCTAGAAAAATTGGATAAACCCTTCTACATTGACGGCGTAACTAAACGTGTAACGGTTTGGAAGGAAATTGTTTCAGCAGTTCAAACGCTAGCTTGCAAATAGGGTAAGCGTTAGTACTTGTCGATTAATTGTTGCTTGAGTTCTCCGAAAACCTGCACTTCTTCTAGGATTCTTGATTCAGCCATCTCCCGTGACTCATCCCAAGTCTGCTTGAGAAAAACTGCAACTCGCCCAATCCAAAGAACACGCAGTGCGTCAATCAGTTGGTCTCTTTGATCAAGAGGCGCATGGTGATAGGCTGCGATAAAAGAGTAGACGGTTTCAGCCCAATCCTCGGGAGAGAAGTCTACGTCAGCCTCTTCAATCCTTCTGATTTCATCGTATTTAGCTATGACTTCTTCTCGTAGGCACTTCTTGTAGATTGGGCTAAACAAGCCATAGTTTTCTTTGAATGCCGCTACAGTATTAGGAAGCGAAACCTGGATCGGTTGCGGTGTTTCCTCGTCCTTGGGCTCACCAACCATCTCTGTTACAGAAAAGCCCTCAATTTTGCGCCACACACTCTCGTACCGCTCGATGGAAGTGAACAGGGTATTCATGACCTGCCGGAACATGGATGCAAGTTGGCTGGAGGGGTCTTTAGCGTCGTGTTCTTTGATTCCAAGATAAGCCTGCTTAACCTCGTATCCATGTGCAAGCGCGGTGACTGTTTCGAAAATGTCTATGCCGAAACGGCTAACGTCGGGCAACTCCCACATAGAGGAAGCCAACAGGTCTTTAACTAAGTCTATCGAAAGCCCGAAGTCTCCGCCTATGGGTTGGCGAATGTTTTTGCCAAACAGGCTTGCTGTTATGGGGTAACAGAGAAAGTTTGTTATTGTACCGTCGTATTTGCGGCGGTTATAATAGGGCGCAACAAAACCCGTCCCAGCCAAGGTGGGGGAAACGAGGAGGTTTACCCACTCGGGGGTGATGCTGCGTAAATCTGAATCAACCAACGCTACGCTCTTGACGCCTAGGCGGCTGGCGGCTTCAAAGATAGCGCGCACTGCACAGCCCTTGCCAGAGATCCCCATGTAGATGGCGGGTATGAGCTTGATTTGGGAGGGCAAATTGACTCTTTTTACCGAGTTGAGGGTGTCGTCTTTAGAGTTTCCATCAGAGACAAAGATGACGGAGCGGTGGTCTGGGAAGTACTGGTCTAAGCCCTTGGTAACCTGTGAGAGCACATAGCTTGCGGTGAGGACATTGTTGAAGCTGGGTATACCAACTAAGATGTCTGCTTTTTCGATGTCATGGAGGTAGACATGCGCATCTAACGACAGGGCTGACCTACAACTTGTCATTTTAATCTGTGAATCAATTGGTTTATTTTTCTAAAAAAGCTTATGTGCATAAAAAGTGAATAACCTTCAACAGTTCCCAGAGCAGTTAACCTCGTCCTGTTGCGTGATCAATCTTCGGAGCTGGCAAAAACTTTTACGCTGTGATGCCTTACTGAATAGTGGTTGACCATGCAGACATCCCATTCCACCAACTCAGGTGCATCCGAGAAAAAAAGCAGCATTCCGTCTCCAAAGACTGTTGTGATTCTTGTGGTTGTGCTTGTGTTGGCAGTGGCAGTGTTGGCTTGGCAGGCCCCAGCGATTTCCTCGTTCTTGGAAGGCGTAAACAGCTCCAACTCCGACTACACCACGCTAAGTTTGGTTGCAGGCGTCTCACAGACCTACCGCAACGGCGCAGACTCCTACACATTCAGCTATAAACTATCAGCCAGCGACAACACAAACCTGTTTTACGTTGCCAGAAATGTTGAGGCAACCCGTTCTTACCCCGCGGTTGCAGGCGCTGTTTACTCGGAGTTGGGCGTGGAAATGAAGGTTTCCTCGGTTACGTCTGAACTTATGGTTTTGCTTGTAAAGCCACTCCCAACTTAGAGGCAAACGACGCAAAACCTATATTCTCCACTGTGGCTTACTTTTTTCAGTTCTTGGGGAGCTGGGATAGGACCCGGCTGAGAGGACAGTACCTTCTGTCGACCCTGCGAACCTGACCCAGGTAATACTGGCGGAGGGAAAACAAGTGCAAACAAACAAACCAGAATCTATAAACCAATCAAGTAAATATCAAAAATCCTTCAAAAACCCACGAGTTTTAGCTGAAATGGCGATTTTTATCGCCTTAGGCACAGCTCTTAGCTTCATAATCATCTACACCCTGCCACAGGGCGGCTCAATCACTTTGGCGTCTATGGTGCCGATTATTTGGCTGTCGCTTCGACGCGGACCCAAAGTCGGCATAACCGCAGGAGTCATCTATGGCTTAATACAATTTGCAGCTCTACCCTACATCGCTCCAGTGCCAGATGCAATAATCCAGGTGCTACTCGACTACCCGCTTGCGTTCGGTGTGTTGGGCTTATCTGGCTTCTTCCCTAAGTATCCAGTATTGGGAGCCGCAGTCGGTATCAGCGGACGCTTCATTATGCATTTCGTCGCAGGCGTGTTCTACTGGGGACCTGTCTATGCACCCACCATAAACCCATACGTTTACTCAGCAGTCTACAATGGCAGCTACCTCTTGCCTGAACTGATAATAAGCGGGGTCGCCCTTTATTTGCTCCAGAAAAGCAAAGTGCTTAGGATGTATATGTAGTTGGGTAAACTACCCGCAAAAGAATTAGAAAAAATGCTAGACTGTATAAAAGAGGACAACCGGGTATTAGTTCCCCCATTGATCGGCTACGACGCAGGCATCCACCGCCTAGGCGATAGCTACATGGCGGTTGCTACAGACCCCTGCACAGGCGTTCCCGAAGAATGGTTCGGGTGGCTACTCATCAACTACGCCGCTAGCGACCTCTCCCTCTCCGGCGCCAAACCACAATTCTGCACCATTACCCTGCTCGGACCCCGCCCAACTGAACCCAAACGCTTCCAAAAAGCGATGGAACAAACATGCAGAGCAGCCCAAGAACTTGACATATCTATCGTGCGCGGGCATACGGGCATGTACGACAGCTTAAACGACCTGCTGGGAGTCTGCACTGTTTACGGCACAGTAGAGCCTGAGCGGTTGATTACGTCTGGCGGTGCCAAACCCGGCGACCTAATCCTGTGCACCAAGCCGCTGGGAGTAGAAACTATCACCAATTTTGCGTTAGAGCACAAAGAGGTGGCGGTGAAGCTGTTTGGCACAGAAAAACAGACGGAATATGCGGGGTTGGTGCATATGCAGAGTTGCGTTAGGGAGGCGTTGGCGCTTGCCAAAATCGGCGTTGTGCATGCGATGCATGATGCGACAGAGGGGGGATTTGTGACGGCGCTAAATGAACTCGCGGAGGCATCCAAACTCGGCTTCACCGTAGAATGGGACAAAATCGCCGTTCCAAATGAAGCATTGTCTTTGCAGAAGCATTTTGAACTAAGCGATTGGCAACTGTTGGCGATGTCTTCCACAGGCACCATTCTGGGCGCAGTAGCACCACAGGCAAAGGGAAAAGTTGCATCAACCCTTAAACAGCAGGGGTTAACCGCACAGTTCATCGGCGAATTCACAGAAAACAAAAAAAGAGTGCTTGTACGCGGCGACAGCGAAGAGACTTTTCCAAGCCAAGTAGACGACCCCTACACATCCATGATGCTTAACGCTTGAACTCTTTTAGCATAAACTGAACGATTTCGCCGGCGACATCGACCTTAGTGACCGCCTGCAAGCCCTTCCAACCCGGCTGACTGTTCACATCCACGATACGGGGACCATTTGGACCCTCAAGGATGTCTACGCCTGCAACTTTGCAACCCACAGCCATGGCAGCTTTGACGGCTAACTCTTTGAAATCATCGCTAATTTCTGTGGGGGCAGGGTGAGCTCCTCGGCTATAATTAGTCTTCCAGCCCTGTGCTACACGGCGCATAGACGCGATAACTTGGTCGCCCAATACAAAGGCGCGGATATCGCTGAACCCGTGTTCGACGAATTCCTGCATGTAAATGACGCCATGGTGGAAGGTGATGGCTTTAAACACGGTGTCGGCTATGTCGATGTCGTTGACGCGCGTGGCACCTTGTCCGCGGCTGCCAAAGATCGGTTTGACGACTACGTCGCCGCCGAGTTCATGGAAGGCTTTTATGGCTTCGTTAACGCTTTCCGTGGCTAAGGTTCGGGGCACGGGAACGCCGACGTCTTCGAGCAATGCAAGTATGTCGTATTTGTCGACGCAGTGTTCAATCGCCGTAGGCGGATTAACCATATAGAAGCCTTGCCGCTCGAGCTTGTAGAGCATGTCCATGCGGAACACCAACTCTTCGAGGCTGCCGCGTCCGATGGGGCGGATGATAAGCGCATCTAGGTCGTCGAGTATGCTTGTGCCGTTTACTTTGAAATAAGGCTTGTATGCAAGCCGCGCAACGAGGCGTGGGAAAGTGAAACATTCGTAGGGGATACCGCGTTTGTCGAGCGCCAGACGGACTTGTGTGCTGCTCCAGGCTTCGGGGTTACGGGTCATGATGCCGAATTTCAATTGGGATTACCTTTGAACTCGCTTAGAACATGCTGAGGGTTTCTGCTCTTAAAGGTTCTGGGGGAAAAGTCGCTCCTGCAATTGCCGAATTCGACTAATCAACTCACCCACCACTGCACCCACCGCTAAGCAAATCGCTAGGCTAGCGACGACGTAGAATTGGTCGTCAAGCGCCACCAACTGCGGCATAAGTGCCAATGCAAGCGCTGCCCAAATTCCAAAACCAATCACCGATGCACCCACAAAGACAAATGTTGCTCGCTTGCCAAGTGACAGCTTGGAAGGACTAACCCTGATGAAACCCACTGCGGCAATCAACACCGCCACCGTAGCAATCACCACTACAGCCCTAACTAAGTTAAAACCGAGTATGCCACTAAAAGCCGCTGACACAACCGCAAACACTACCGTGAGCACCACCCAGTAGGTCGGGTTGGCGGTAATGCTGGCTGCTTCTGGCTCAGGCTTAACCTTGCCTTTGGGCTTGGCTTTTGGCTTGGGCTTTGAGTTTGACGGTTTGGGCATAACCATTAACATGGAGAACCAGCTAATATTAACATTTCATATCTTCACATGAGTAATTGACACAGTTCGGGTCGCTTCTTAACGAGCGCAGCGACAACGTCCCCGACTGATTCATAACCAGAAACAAAAAAGGAGAGAGAAATTATTGCTTTATGGTGGTGGAGGAGGAAGATTAGAGCGTGTGGTGCTAACACCCATTAGCTTCAAGCTAAAGAACGCGAGCACAGCACCAGCTATTAAATCAAATACTCCTCCTAAGATGTAGGGGACATTTTCAGCAGTCATGGGTCCGATGTCGATGAATGCATAGATGCCCCAGAAAAAGAATGACGCCGCCCATAGTAGCAAAAAGAAAACCAGCAGTCGTTCTTTTGTTATCGGTAGTTTGAAGCCATTGAACAACAATGTGAATCCGAGCAGTCCAAGCATGACACCTGCAAACATCTCCAACAAATTGCTAAACCCTGCAATGCCATATGAAGCAGTAGTAAGGTGTCCGAAATAGTAGATCGTCGAACCTAGGCTGTAGAAAAAGAAGGAACCAGCCCACAACAAAACAAAATAAACTATGAGTTTCTCTCTTTCGATTAATTCAATTATGCTCTTCGCTGTTATCATTTTTTTTCTCCTCATTCTCCTAAAAGGTATTCTATTTTAGTGGTTGGTTATATAAGACTTGCCTAGGGGTCAAACAAATTAGCGTTTGTAAGCTACATAAATGTCCGCTTCAACAAGGGTCTCATTAACCAAAAAATGATGCGTAAAATACACGTTCCCAGAATCGTCTACGGATGGTTCACCGGCAAGCGGCGAGAACACCTTCTCCGGAGCCTGCCACTCACCACCAACCTTAACGGATTGCCAGACAGCGTAGTCTCTGGTAAACCACAGCTCGTTTCCATCTGGGCTTAAAGCAGGCCAGCCTTCATCGTTCGGTGAATTGATTGCAAGCACGTTTTGGGGACTAGACCATTCTTCGCCCATTTTGTGGCAAACCCAAATATCCAAGCCTCCGACGCCGCCAGTCCGGTTTGAGTGAAAATACAATTCGCTGCAATCACCTGTAATGTAGAGTTCGCCTACCTCATACTCTGAGTATTTCAGGAAGCTGTCGATGTTTACCCAGTTTTGCCATTTCCCATCAACAAACTCTGCTTTAAACCAGTGAAGCCCAGTGTAGCCTTCCCGTGCTGAGCAGAAATAGATCATGTTGTCTTGGATTACTTCGCAGCCGTCTAACGCAAGTTTTCCGCTATCTTGCAGCAGCACTCGTTCTGGTTCTGTCCAAGAACCATTGACTTTGTAAGAAACGTAGATGCCGACTGTGGGGTCTAAGACTTGAGTTTCCACGGGAACGTTCATGTCAGGTGTGAAAAAGAAGTAAAGTGTTAAACCGTTAGAGAGAATAAAGGCTGAGTCCTCTGCGCCTGCAGTGTTAACTGGCCCTTCCACGGGGATTGGGTCGTAGTATTGTGGTGAAAGCGATTTTGGAGGATTGGTGTCGGTCTGGGGTGTAATTTTAACTGCGCTGCTTGGAATTGCGCTTTCTCTTTGGGGTAAAAACGGCTCATCTTCCTGCCCGCCATTGCCTGTGTACAAATAAGCGAATAATGCTAAGCTTGGTGCTGCTATGATGCAGATTAATGCTATGCACAAGTAGAGTCGTTTCATCGTTAAGAAGTCGCCTTTACCGTATTTAATTTTTGTTAATTGTCCCTGCAGGATTAAAGAGGATACAGCCGATTTGCTACATTAAGTTTAAAGTTAAAACAGCAGGTGTTTCTGAGCCGTATTGCTTTAGGGGTTTGCTGGGGCTCTGGAACCAATAAAGGAAGAAAAGAATGGAAAATGCAACTAACCATTCTTCAACCGCGACTGCAATATCATTATCCAGAGCCCACTCAGCCACATTTTTGCCAATGCATTTATTGTTCCCAAAAAAAGGGAAAAGGGAAAATTGATTTTTTTGTTTTATCACCGTTTTTTCAGCACTAAGAATGCTATGATTGCCATGAGGATGATGTTGATAGCTATGGCTGCGCCGACATACGTCAGTAAATCGGATGTTGTTGCTACGTTTGTTTGTGGTTGTGGTGTAGGTTCTGTGGGTGCGGGTTCGTCGACTGCAAAGCTGGTTTCTGCTGATGATGGCCAGTAGCCGTTGGTTCCAGCGAATGATGCGTATAGTAGGTATTGGCCTGAAATGTCTGGGATCCATCGGTAGCTGTATGCGCCTGTTAGGTCAGTTTGTGTTTCGCCGATGTTGCGGTAGTTGCCGTTTGAGTCAACAACTGATAGAGTCACTGTGACACCACTAGCATTTGCGGGTATGGGTTTCTGCTGGTAGACGTAGCCCATCCAGTCTTTCATGCTATCATCTGAAACACATGCAACACCGTCGGGGAATCTTGCTGCTTGCTCATCCTGTGTGGTACCGCTAGATAAGTCAGTGACTGTGCCTCTGATGACGATGCTTTGTCCGGGTGCTGCGCCCAAATCGGGGGCTGTTACAGTAGTTCTGCTTGCACCTCTGCCAACCACATAGACTGAACTGTCATAACTGTTAAACCAAGTTGAGAAGCCGTCAGCGATAGCATAGCTTGTGCTGCCGAATTCCATGGTAGCTGATGAGATGGTCCAGATTTCTGTGCCGTCAGTTGCATTAACTGCACGTGCTAAGCCGCCTTTATAGATCGGAGATGTCCAAGTATGTTCACTTGTAACTAAGTAGACTACGTCGTTGCCGATTGCGTTGACGAATGTTGGGATGTTGCCGTATGGCCAGTTCAAACCGCTATTTGTGCTGTTGCCTTCACCGCCGTTACCATAAGTCCAGAGTAGATCACCTGATTTCATATCATAGCAGTATAGTATGCCCGCCATTGCCATGCTGTAGAGTCTGCCGTAAGCAACTTGGCCAGATAATATGCCTGCGCTAGGGCTGCCGTAGTAGTCAAATGCTGCTTGAGGTTCAGATTGCCAGAGTTTTTCACCGGAATCTAAGCTGTAGGCTACCCATATGATGCCTTCTTTTAGCGATTGAAGGAAAACACGGTTTTCCCAGTCAACTCCGGCTTGGACAACAGTGTAGTTGTTTGCTGGAGGCTGAAGTGTCTTCCACCATGATACTGAACCGACTGCACCTTTAGAGGAGTCGAGGTTGACAAAGAAGTACGTGTATGGAGATTGGCTTATTGTAGAGAATAATCTGTTTTCACCGTTTGAAGGCAGTGTACCGTTGTAGCATAAGATACCGTCTCCGTATTCAGATAGGACTATATTTGCAGGGTTAGTTCCCGCTGTTTTTGTCGGCATTGTGTTCAGCCAAGATACCGAAATGTTCCAGTCATAGCTCGTAGATGCGCCTCCGTCCAAAGTCCCGAATTTAGGTGCCGCAGTAGTACCTGGCATGAAGACTTTAGTTAAGTTCCACTGACATAAACGCCAATCAGGAACTTCAGCATTGCCTGCATTAGCCAAGACATATTGTAAGTATTCGCCGTCTGGACCCATAGCCTTTGCACCGGATGGAACATTAGTTATGTTAACTAGACTTGCTCCTGTGTCCGCATCGTAACCAAGCCAAGTAGTGCCGCTTTTAGCATACAGAATTGGTTGGCAAACGCCGTGTTCATTTTGTGTTTGTACGTTCATCATATAACCGAAAGACAGCGTAGGTATGTCTTTTTCCCAGAGTACTTCGCCTGTACGTAAATCGACGCACGCTAGTGGTCCGTGCCCAGCATTGTTGCTATATCCGAAGTTTATTGGTTCCTTGTAGTAGATTTTGCCATTAAGTATTATGGGGTTGTCGTATCTGATGATGTAAGCTGAGCCGTCAAAGTATGTATTGCCCTGAATGGCAAGGTTATCGCCGCCGACCACACCACCGGCTTGCAGAGCTTTAGTCCACATAACGTGGCTAGTCTGAGAACCGATAGCATCGCCTGGGAACATTGCCTCGCCACCCATGAAGCCCATCTGTGCTGAACCAGAAGAAGCATAGCCACCATAGTTGGGTGCGCCAGTGCCTAGCCAGTTCGATGAGATGCTCCACCAATCAGTGTTTTCGCCATAGATTGGTCGTGTCCAGTATTCAGAAGGCAGTGGATAGCTGGTTATTGCGTCAGGTATAGGGTCTTCTTGTACAGTCAGAGTAGTTGATGCACTGCTTGGCAGGTAACTGTCACCTACGTAGGCATTGCCTGCGTCTGAAGCGTAGTCTTCTCCTGGGTAGGTGAAAGTTAAATTGTAGGTGCCGACTTGGTCTGGAGTAAACGTTGCAAGCTGAGCTGCTGTTGTGTCTCGAATGGTGTCAAAAGTCTGAGTAGTGACCTCACCGTTAGGTGCAGTAATAGTAAGCTTGTAGTTATGGAACCTAAGATTGTCTGTCCCGTACTGTGATTCAAAATAGTAGTTAGTGAGCATCAAGAAGACATTCGCTTGTTGCCCTACACCGACTGGGTTAGGCGCAACGGAAATCAACGCATAAGTTGGCCACTCAATTGGAGGATCATGTGCTAAAGCTGTTGGCAAGAATGTTGCGACTGTTCCTATAGATATTGTCAGAATCATAGCAATTGCGATAGCAATCATTTTCTTTTTAGATAGTTTCAAGTTTTTTATTTTCTCCTTAATAGTTGTGGCTCGTTATTTCTTTGCAACTAGTATTTAATAATTTCTACAATAATGATTTATACAGAAAATAATAAACAATAATTACGTTTTTTAGTTTAAAAAATACAAAGCATATATGACCCATAAAGATATTAGTACGGGAAATCGTTTCGTCATCAAGACGGCGATAAAAAAACGAAACCTCTGGATGAAAATGACTCTTTAATTCTGAAGAATCTATTGGTGCATTCTCGAATGAGTTTTACAGAACTCGCAGAAAAATGCGGAATTTCCCCAACAGCAGTCATAAGAAGGTACTCCAGATTAAGAGAAGAAGGGATTATTCTAGGCCATCAAATGCATCTCAACCCGTTAAGCGTCGGGTACGAGAGTATAGCGGAGGCAGGGATACTTACCGAACTAGCAGACAAAAAAGGAGTAAAAGAAGCGTTAGAGAAAAAAGGCAATTTTTTGGGAGGAATAATCTCTCTTGGCAAATACGATATTTACGGAAACTTGTTCGCTAAGAAGATAGAGGATTTGAACGGATTAATTCAGCGAATAGACATAAGACCATATGTAAAAAGCTTAGATGTCTTGATTTTCTCAGACCTTTGGAATAGCCCATGGCATCCCGAGAATCTTTTGATTAAACCTACTGATAAACTCGAAACTACTTCAAGGAGAGCTATATCGCAAGAGAAACCTGAACCTAACGTGTTGGATGAAACTGACTTGCATATTATAAGAGCCCTAAATGACAATTCAAGGACTCCCTTTAAAGAAATAGCCAACAACCTAAATGCTGCGGTTTCCTCAATAATACAGAGGTACCATAGTCTTAAAGCAAGAAATCTTTGGACACTTTCTACAACGATCATTGATACTTCAAAATTAGGTTATAAGGCGAACGCGGATATTTACATAAGAGTCACCCACCGAAGCACACTACCCAGCGTTGAAGCACAACTGCTTGAAATTCCTAATACAACTTTCCTTGCTAAATACGTCGGCGGAGCTTATGATCTAAGAGTGGCGGTCGTCGTCTCAAATTTTGAAGATTTTTTTATCGTGAAAGATAGAATTTTAGCTATACCCGACATAAGTAGAGCAGAGTTTTATTTTATTAAAATACCAACAGGTGCTCACTGGCTACACGATCGCATAGGCGAAACAATTATCCGGCATCTTCTAAAAATTCAGACGCCATCTATGACTTCAACGACATAAAAATACGAAGACAGTTAGCAGCTCTACTTTTCGTTTCCTGCTGTTATTATAGTGATATGCGAAGAGGGAAACTGGCAAAAATTTACTCCGTTGCTATGTTTTGATTCGCTCCAGCCGCAGCGTATTAAGCAGTAGCAGCATGGTTAAGCCGTCGTCGCCTGCCGCCACCGTAAACCACAGCGGCGTCAACCCCAACAAACCCAGTGCACCCAACACAAATTTGATCGCCAGCGACCCTGCGATGTTCTGTTTGGCTATAACCATGGCTTTGCTGCTAAGGTCAATTAAGTAAGGAACAGCCCTAAGTTCGTCGCGCACGAGCACCACATCGGCGGATTCCAAAGCGATGTCGACGCCCCGTGCCCCCATGGCGATGCCCACGTCTGAAGTGGCCAATGCAGGTGCATCATTGACGCCGTCGCCCACCATCGCCACTAAACCATCCTTGCCCTTCATACCCTCAATGCAGTCCAGTTTATCCTCAGGCAGTAAATCCGCATGCACCTCGTCTATGCCGAGGGATTGGGCAGTGTCTTTGGCGATGGATTCCTTGTCACCTGTAAGAATCGAGGTTTTGATGTTTTGTTTTTTGAGTTGCCGAATCGCTGAAAGCGCATCTTCACGGACTTCGTCCACCACGCACACCGACGCCAACCCAGTTTTGCCCACTGAGATACAAACGGTTGTGTGGATGTCGCCAGATGTGATTTCGAAGGCTTCGGCGCAGTCGCAGCCCAGCTCCCGCATAAACTCCGAGTTCCCAATTGCCACGTGTTTATCGTTGACGAGCCCCACTATGCCTTTGCCTGGAACCTCCACCACATCAGTCACCTTTAACTTGCTTAAATCGATGCCGCGTTCGACGGCTCGGCGCACAATCGCCTGTGCAATGGGGTGGTTGCTGAATTGGTCCAGAGCGGCAGCGTAAGAAACTGCTTCGTCCTCTGCACGGTTAAGGTCAACACGACGCACCTCATGTACAGCTTGTCGCCCAAGCGTTAACGTGCCGGTTTTGTCGAAAACCACCTGTTTCACTTTGGCAAGTTTCTCCACAAACATGCCGCCTTTGATGACGACCCCCCGCTTTGCCGCAACGGTTATGGCGACGAAAATGGTAGCGGGAACTGAAATGATAAAGGCGCTGGGGCAAGAAACCACCAGCAAGATAAGTGAACGGTAGAACCAGGTGTCAAAGGACTGGTTAAGAATCAGGGGCAGCCCCACCGCCGTGAAAACCGCCAGCAAAACTACGATGGGCACGTAGAACCTTGCGAAGCGGTCTACGAGCCGTTCTATGGAGGCTTTGCGTTTTTGGGATTCGATGACGAGTTGGACGATGCGGGATACGAGGGTTTCGGTGGATTTTTTGGTGACTATGATTTTTAGGACGCCGCCGGTGTTCAGGGTGCCTGCGAAGACGCAGTCGTTGACTTTTTTGGGCACAGGCACCGACTCACCAGTCATCAACGCTTGGTCCACATGGCTGAATCCTTCAACCACATTGCCGTCTAGGGGAATGCGTTCGCCCGGCTTGACAAGAATAACTGTGCCATTGTCTACTTCGCTTACGTTGACGGTTTCCTCTTTGCCTTCCGCCAAAACCCTTGCCCGCTCAGGAATGACTTTGGAAATTTTCTCGACAGTACGTTTGGCACGTTGCTGAATGTAGCCTTCGAGGTACTCAGCTATGCAGTAGAGAAAGAGCACGGTAGCGGCTTCAAAGCGGTAATCCAAAAACAGCGCTCCTAAACCTGCAACAGCCATCAGAAACTCGACGCTGAAACGGCGCTCAACAACGAGTTCTTTTATTCCCACTACGCCTATGTAGATGGCGACCACCAGAATTGCAGTGTAGTAAAGAATCAGGGATACTGTTATAGGGACGTTGTTAAGCGAAACTGTGATGCCAAGCGGGATTCCGCCGAAGAACAGGTCCAGCAACCCAGCGACTATCATGGTTATGAATAACCAAACGGCGAAACCTACTAGTAATCGCGTGTTTTCTTCTTCGCCGAGGACTACTGCTTCTTTTTTTGGTTTCTCTTCACAAGTACCCATTGTGATCTAAAACTCGGCGTAGAATTGTAAGGAGTCAATCCCTAATAAAAGTGAACTCCAATATGTCATGGTTGATTCTAGAATGCTGTCTTGAGCTTTTTCCCGGTGTAGCCATGGGGGCGGCAGAGGGATTTGAGGGTTAACGCTAATTTGACACATAAATGTTAAAATGGTAAAGGCAAAAAACATGTAGAAAAAGCCTTAATAAAAAGCCCATTTTTGAGGCTATTTAAGCCATAACTGGCAATTTTGAGCCCTTTTGTTGGTTGGGGCAGCCGAATAAGACATTGGTAAATTTTAAATATAAATCTGGGCTAACTGGTGTTTTGAGGTTATTAACGTGGCGAAGGCTCCGAAAAAGGCAGCGAAAAAGACTAAAAAGAAGAAATAAGCCGATATAGCACTTAGCTATACCCCTAATTTTTTCTTTTCCATGCAGCAGGCGTGACTCATTTAGGCGACTACCCTTTTTTGACATAAAAGCGCTCATAGCGTTTTTTGGTGCTAAAGAAGCTTTATCTAATTATTTGTGTTAAACTAGTTTGAAACGGTGAATTTATTTGGAAAGCAATCCGTTAAGCATAAGCTTTGCTGGTTTGCAACTACGCAACCCCACGATGCTGGCATCCGGCATAATGGGGTACTCTGCCCAATCCATGGATAGAGTCGTGAAAAGCGGAGCAGGTGCCATAGTCACCAAGTCAGTAGGAGTGGAACCCCGCGTCGGCTACTCAAACCCCACGGTTGTGCAGGCGGAGTGGGGACTCATAAACGCCATGGGCTTACCCAACCCAGGCATAAACGTTTTCTCCGAGGAAATCACTCATTGCAAAACCCTGCTGCATGTGCCTTTAATCGTAAGTGTATTTGGCTACTCAGCCGACGACTACGCTTCGGTTGCCAAAAAAGCGGTGGAAGCAGGCGCAGACGCCGTAGAGCTCAATGTTTCCTGTCCGCATGTGAAGCAGACGGGCGCAGAAATCGGGCAGAGCCCCAAATTCCTCTCTGAAGTTGTGCAACAGGTAAAAGATGTGATAAATAAGCCGTTGATAGTTAAGCTGTCCCCTAACGTGGCTGACATCACAGTTCTTGCACAGGCAGCCATAGAAGCCGGCGCAGACACCTTAACAGCAGTTAACACCCTAAAAGCGATGGCGATTGACGCCGAAACGCAGCTACCGATTCTAAGCAACGTTAAAGGTGGCTTATCGGGAGCAGCCATAAAACCCGTAGCCTTACGCTGCGTGTATGACATCGCTGACTCCTTCGAAATCCCAATCATCGGCTGCGGCGGAGTCACGAATTGGCGTGATGCGGTTGAGTTTTTTTTGGCTGGGGCGTCGGCGGTGCAGATTGGCACAGCAGTGGCGGACGACATTGAAGTTTTCCAGTCAGTCGCTAAGGGTGTGGATATGTACTTGAGAAAGAAAGGTTATAGGAGTGTGAAGGAGATTGTCGGACTTGCCCACCGCAAATAACACCATACGCACCACTCAAATCGTGAACGTGCGCGACGAGAGCCCAACAGTCAAAACATACACATTTACAGACCGCTTATGCAACAAAGCACGTCCAGGACAGTTTGTAATGCTCTGGATCCCAGGCATAGACGAAATACCGCTGAGCATTATGGATGTCGCGGACGGCGTAATCTCGGTTTCAGTGAAAGCTGTGGGCGACGCAACACGCCACATGCACACCTTATCCACAGGCGCAACCATAGGCATCCGTGGACCCTTCGGCAACAGTTTCACAGAGAGCCGTGGCAGAGTCCTCTTAGTCGGCGGTGGCACAGGAACCGCGCCGTTGCTGTTTTTGGCGAAGCAGTTGGCGGCAAAGACGGAGCGGCTCTCGTTTGTGGAGGGTGCCAAAACCAAGGAGGAGTTGCTCTTTGTGCGTGAACTCGGTGGTGTGTGCCAAGAAAAAAACATCATAACCACCACCGAAGACGGCACCGCAGGACTGCAATGCCTTGTCACCCAACCCCTCGCAGACCTGCTCAACAAGGAACGCTTTGACATGATTTACACTTGTGGACCTGAAATCATGGTTAGAAAGATTTTTGATTTGACCGAGGCGCGTAAGTTGCCGCTTGAGGCGAGTTTGGAGCGGCTGATGCGTTGCGGTATCGGATTGTGCGGCAGCTGCGTAATCGGCAAATACCGCGTGTGCCGTGACGGTCCCGTGTTTAATGCGGCTCGGCTGCGCGAGGTCAAGGATGAGTTGGGTTACTCAAAAATCGGGTTTGACGGCTCAAGGATACCGTTTTAGGTTTCATGGTCTTTTCAGTTGATTTTTAGGGTAAATCCTTTTTTCTATATTTGTTGCTGCTGAAAAGCGCCTATACACAACAACAACCTGTGGGTTCTGTAGACGGCTTTGTTTTGGTGTCTGCGTCTGCTTTGGGTTGCAGGTTGGTTGTGGAGCAAACCGCAAGCAGAACCGAAGAACCCTTTGATCTACTTTCAAACATAGCGCTTTGCGAATTTTCAGTCTCTTGAATAAAACTTGGAATAAATTGAAAATTTTATTAGTAAACTAACATTTTAGTGTATTTTGTGCTGAGGACTAACGGTTTAACGCTTAAACATAAATTAGAAAGAACTTCAGATAGCGATCTCTATCTAGATCAGCAAATAGTTTGGGACCCAGTGAATCAATGCAATTCCACCACACAGTTACGCGTATGGGGAGATGGCAATGCAACAATACCAAGATAGAACGGTGAAAAAATGAACAAAAAACTAACAACATTCTTTCTGATAGGATTTCTAGTACTTTCACTTACTCAACAAACATCTTGTAACGCGTCTGAAACTGAATCACCAGCTGAGACAGAGGAGGTTTTAAAATTCCTAAATGATGTCGTTGACCTCGATTTATCGAAGTATGAAATACACCTAAGTGTCTACTTTGTACGAAATCTCTCAGCCGTCAGCATAATCGGTGATTCGGGATACATAGAAACATCAGGAATCTACGAGTTATTTTACTTTGATTACGATAATCATCAAAATAGTCTTTTAAGTTGTCCCTTCAAGTTTGCGGGAGCTAGCCTAATATCTTGTGACTTATCTGCAATTTCGGGGGTACCACTTTATAACAAAAGTCCATCATCGAATTCTGTCGATGCAGCAGCTACACTTATGGAGAGATATCAAGAATTTACAGGAGACAAAGACATAGCTCCAATGAGAAACATGCTTGTCGACATTGACCTGGCAAAGAATTCTTCAAAAACTAATAATGACTTAAAGCTCGAGATATTAAACGGACCTGTAACAGCGTTCTACTGGAAGCCCACATTTAACGGTGTAGATTACCCCGGAATAAACATAGTTTTCAAGGACGGCCACTTCTACTCTTTTGTCGATGGTCGAGACCTCAATTCTATCGGCGACACCACCGTAAATATTACCGAGGAGCAGGCGATTGCTTTGGCATTAAAACGGGCGGAAACCTTCTCTTACCGAATGGACGATGGCGAAGTAATCTCAAACTTTTTAATAGTACATGACTACATCCGTGCAGAACCGTTTTCCAAGAGCCGCGGTGAAGATAGAAGTTTATATCCGATCTGGGTGGTTTATCTGCCGCTAAGCGAATTGTACCCTTACTTTGTAAGTCAAATTCGTGTTGAGTTGTGGGCTGACAGTGGCGAAATAATCTCTTGTGTCACTTTATCTGGCGGAGGGTACATTCCGGATAGTTCCCCTAGCTCCTCCTCTTCGGTTGACCCAACGCTCGTTGAGGACCAAACTGTTGCTGGCTCAAGCCAGTTTCCCGCTGCATACGTCGCTGCTATATTAGCTGCTGTCTTGGTTTCAGTTGCAGTCATTGCAGTAGTGCTTAAGAAGCGAATAAGCAAATAAACCTCCTCTTTTTTATTTTCAAATCCATCCACTAAAATTAAGTGAGATTAGTGAGCGGCTGTGTTTTGTGTTCTCCAACTGGGTGGGGTTGATGGCTGGTTGAGGCGATTTCCACAAGCAGAAGAACGGGTTTGGTTTGCATTAGAAAAGGGGTTTGTCCTGCACGTAACCTTTTCCCGTCCGCAACGCAACCTCAGCCTTTGCCAGTTCAGCGCCCAAATAAGCCGCATGGTCCAGACCCGAAACCAACTTTTGCCCTAAAATTTCAGCCATTACCTTCTCCGCACTTGAACCTTTAACCGCAACAGATGGCGCCTTAGCCTCGTTGGAAGGGTAATGCAGGGCTACTATGGCGTCGCCGTCTCTGTCCACCATTATGCGGAAGACACCGCAAGGGTCCAAGTTGACGGCCTGAACAACCTGTTTGGCTTCAACCACTCTAACACCGCCCAAGCTACAGGGAATCTCCCGTTCAACCTTGTCCTTGAGCACAAGCAAATCTAAGCCTAAATCCCGCGGCACTGAATCCCGCTTCTTAGCCAAAAACATCATCCTAGACGCAGCCGCCACCTCGCCCACGCTGCCTCTTGCCTTAGGCGTCTTCTCGGTAGTCAACAAAATGTCCGCGTTAACCTCAGAAGCCAACCTCGCAAGCAGTGCATTCAAGCCCACGGAGTCTGCATCGAACAGTTCAACCACGTTGGCGATGCCGATGAGTAGGGGCATGTCGGGGTTTCTGAGGTTGAATTCCCGGAAAGCCATGTAGGAGTCGGCGATGTGGGTGGGTTCTAGGATTAGGTCGCCGATGATTCTTGTGAAGCCTAACTGTCTAGCCTGCCTAATCAGGCGTTCCAACATCCTTACACGGGCACGGGGGGCTCGCGGGAAAATTCCTCTTCGCTGGTTTGTTGGAATGACCACGACGGGGGTGTCTTTTGTGAAGGGCGCGATTGCTTTGAGGTTCCCTGCATCAACGCTCAAAATCAGGTCACATCCAGCTTTGACTGCCGCTTCGATTTCGACCGGGTTGAGGGTGTCGATGCTTACAGGCAAGTTCACAGCGGCCTTAACCGCCGCTACCGCACGTTCCACATCTTTGGGTCTTGTTTGACCCGCCACCATGCCAATGTCGATGATGTTTGCACCCGCCGCTGCATAACGTTTGGCTAAGCGCTGGATTTCGGCAGTCTCCAACAGTGGTGCATCGACGATTTCGGCGAGAACACGCATGGGAAGCATTTTGCCGACGACTAAATCTCCAATTTGGAGGTGCCCCGGCTTTTTTAGTAATTCCGTTCGGTTCTGCTCTACCTTGTCGAGTTCAGCTAACGCCTTCTTCTGAAGTTTTTCGCGTAGTAGGTCGCAGGCGGGTTCGGTGGTTGAAAGCTGCACTTCGCCCAAGCAGTCGAGAACGAGGGGGAGGTCGGCGGCATAGCGGGGGCCTTTGAAGGCGGGGATGCCGACTGTTTCGGTGATGGTTTTTGTGTCTCCGGGCATTTGTCCGGGTGTTAGGATGATGTCGATGCCTTTTAGGGGGAGTTTTTTGAGGGCTTGGCTGATTGTTTTGGGGGTTAGAAACGCGGCGACTTGGACGTTTAGGGTTTTGACTTCGGTGGGGGTGCCTGATTGTTTGGCGTATTGTTTGACGGTTTTCTCGGCGAGGGTTCCGGTGATTAGGAGGGTTTTCATGGGTGCGCCTTCTGGTTGATGTTATTTGTGGTGTGTTATTTAGCGGTTGCCTGTGTAGTTTTTGTTGGGGGAAATCTTTTATAGGATGACGCTATGTAAAAAAATACATAACGATGAAAATTAATACATGGGAGCATTAAGTAGCAATGAACAAGATAACATCCAAACACGTAGCCCTCGCAGCAATATTCGCAGCACTATACGTAGCCATCAGCGTCGCCATACCATTCAACATCCCAATGGGCATACCCGGCTTAACAATCAGCCTCGCCGCCCTAATCGCAACACTCCTAGGCATACTACTAGGACCCTACCTTGGAACCGCAGCAGCACTCATAGGCGCAGTAGCCGCATGGGCACTACTCGGAGGCTATCCGACCAGCCTGCCATTTCTCCTCTCGCCACCCCTAAACGCCTTCGTCTCCGGTGCACTATTCTACAGAAAATGGAAACTCGCCGTAATACCGTTCATAGTGATTATGGTCGCGTTTATTTTCACTCCACCAGTCTACTCGTTTAGTAGCGCCCAAGTCGCAATCTGGGTTTTGTGGGACAAAATCATCGCAGTAGCCCTCATAGCCCCGCTCATACTTTTCCGAAAGAGACTCACCGTCGGATTAGGTGCCGCCGCAATCTTCCTAATAGCGTTCATCGGCAACCAAGCAGACAACGTCTGGGGTTCCTTAGCCTTTGCATTACCTCCCGTCTACGAGGGAATCTATGGCATGCAAATGATCGATGTTCAATTCGCGTTCCTTGTATCGCCGTTCGTCTACCCTGCAATAAGACTCATACAAGCCTTCATAATCACAATAATCGCGGTACCACTGCTTCATGTGCTAATAAACACCGACTGGCTATGGAGCAAAAACAACATTCTTACCGACAACAAACCCGCACCGCCGCCCTCCGCAACCACCGTCCAATAAACGCCTACTCCTACTTTTTCCTTTTTTCAGCTAATACAATGGTTTTTAAGGCATCCAGCGAGTAGTTTTGTAGCGAATTTTCTGAGGCATCCCTTTTTGACAGCTCAGGTTGCATTGGTTTACCCGTTTTTCCATCCAGCCAACGACAACTCCATCTTCCGTTTTCCCCCGTTAGGCTTAGGTTACGTTGCGGCGGCGCTCCAAAAACACGGCGACAAAGTGGTGTTGGTCGACTGCACCTTCCTCAAAAGAGCCGACGCCATCAAACGGGTGGTTGAAGTGCAACCGCAGATTGTGGGGTTCTACTGCATGTTCTCCATGAAAAAAACCGCCCTAGAACTCGCCCAAGCCATCAAAAAACAGCTGCCCGATTGCTTGTTGGTGGTTGGGGGTCCGCTGCCTTCTTGGTCGCCTCAAGGGTTTTTGGGGACGTTTGATGTGGTGGCAATCGGGGAGGGCGAGCAGACCATAGTGGAACTCGCTGAGTGTGTGGCACAAAGAAAGCCGCTGGAGGGTGTAGCGGGGGTTGCTTACAGGAATGGTGACCGCATAGTCACCACCGAACCCCGAGGCTTCGTCAGGGACCTCGACAGCTTGACGTTTCCCAGCCGCCGACTCTTTGACAACGAAGCCTACAAAGAATACTACAGAGACCAGTTCGGCTACACAACCACTTCGATGATTACTTCTCGGGGTTGCCCGTTTAGCTGTGACTTCTGCAGCCGCCCCATCTTCGGCTCGGATACGCGGGTACGGTCGGCGGGGAACATTGTGGATGAGGTGGAGGAGATTGCGGGGTTGGGTTATGAGCGGGTGTGGTTTGCCGATGACTGCTTCACACTCAACAGCAAGCATTTGATCGGTGTCTGCGAGGAAATGGTGCGCAGGCGTCTTAGGATTGGGTGGGAATGCCTCTCCCGCGTGGACACCATGGATTTGGAGGTGGCGTCGGCGATGAAACGGGCTGGGTGCATCCGCGTTTTCTTCGGCATCGAATCAGGCAACGACTCGGTACTGGGCATAATGAACAAACGCATAACCACTGCCCAAGCCCAAAACGCCGTCCACGTAGCGAAAGCGGCGGGGCTCAAAGTCGGCGCCTTCTTCATCTTGGGCTACCCAGGCGAAACCGACCAAACCGTCCTAGACACCACCCGCTTCGCCTCAGCTCTGCCGCTGGACTACCTCTCGTTTACCATGCCCTACCCGATTCCGGGCACGCCTCTCTACGAGCGGGTGAAAGGCGAGGGCGTGTCGATTGAGGATTGGGAGGAACCCAAAAACTACCGCTTAATCCGCCACAAACTCCTCTACGCGTCGGGGTTCAGTGAGGGAAAACTAAAGTTTGCGATTGCTAAGGCTCAGGCGCAGTTCTACGGGCGCAGGTACCTCAAAAACGCAGGCTACAGAGTCTTCGGGGCACCCTTTGAACACTTAACCGATTACGTGTTCAAACGTATGCATTAGCGGGTACCCTTAACCTTTTAAACACACAGACCAACATTTAGCATCCAACTGGTGAAGGGGCAGCAGCCCAAACGGTGTAGCGATGGCCGATAAACGCAAGGGTTCCGTTCAGATACGATTCGAAATCCTAGAGTACCTCTTCTTTAGCGGCAAAAACCAGCTGCGCACGCATGTTTGGCGTAAAGCCACGGATGCCTCCTACGACGACTTCCTAAAACACCTGCTTTACTTGAAAGAGAAGGGTTTCATAGACGAAACCGCGGAGGGGCAGGTTTTGTTGACGGCTGAGGGCCGCAAAATCTATGTGAGCCTCCGAGATGCCTTGCCTTCGCTGCTTTAGGCTGCACCAGTGGTGAACTACCTATATAACAGCAAAAAAGGATGAAAAAAGCGATGAACCAAAAAGACGAAGAAGTGTACCCTGTGCGGACCATGCATGAGTTCCTCTACCAAGTGGAGAAGGAAACCAACCGCTTCAAACGCGGCGCAATCATAAGCATCCTCATCTCAGCCCTAATGCTGGTCGTTTTGGTCACCGTCGCTTACATAACCATGCAACGCGC
Source organism: Bathyarchaeia archaeon (assembly GCA_050108095.1). Lineage (GTDB taxonomy): Archaea > Thermoproteota > Bathyarchaeia > Bathyarchaeales > Bathycorpusculaceae > Bathycorpusculum. The sequence continues at coordinate 16,800 of JBNIDO010000004.1, read as the reverse complement.
CTTCGCAGTCAGCGGCATCATCCTACTCGCGGTGCTGGCCGGCGTGCTTGTTTACAGTATCTACCTTATGGCATTCCAGTACCGCTTCTTCCGCACATGGGAAAACCGCCTAAATCGCCTAAACATGCTAGAAGCAAAACTTATGCCTGAGTTGAGCGACGAAAAAGCGTCCTTAGACAAAACCTAATTTTTCTTAAAAAAAAAGTAGATGATGGAAAGGAGATTTGAACCCTTCTTAAAGAGGGTTTGCTGGGATTCTGGAAACCCTTAAGGAAGATAAGAATGGAAAATGCAACTAAACCATCCTTGACCATGATCTGTTGGTTTTATTCCAGAGTCCACTCAGCCCGCTTCGCAGCTTTTTCTTTTATAAAAAAAGGAAAAAATGGATTCCTTTTATGGTCTTTTTCTGAGCACTAGTAAAGTGGTTAAACCGACTATGATTATTGCCAGTATAATGCCAATGGTTGCGGGTATGAAGTAGGTATCAGCAACTGATTGCGGTGTAGCAGTAGGTTGAACAGTAGCAGGTGCCGGAGAGACGTTGAAAGCGGTTACAGCATGCGAGGGCCAGTAAGATTCAGAGCCAGCAAAGGAAGCATAAAGCGTGTATTTACCTTCGATATCAGGTGTCCAATTGTAACTATAAAAACCGTTAGCATCACTTGTTGTTCTACCGATCTCTCTGTAGTTCCCGTTTGAATCCACAACGCTTAACGTAACTTGTACCCCGGTTGCATTTGTTGGTTGCGGTTTCTGCATGTATAAGTATTCCATCCATTCACTCATGCTGTCGTCAGAGATTGCAGGGGTTCCTTTTGCAGGTATGCCTAGACAGGTTTCACCAGGAGACTGATCGAGAACAGTGCCTTTAATCAGTATGCTATTTCCATGCACTGAAACATCAGGTGATGCTGAGACTGTAGTGGCTGTTTGTCCTTTTCCAAAGCAGTATATTTGCCCATCATAGTAGTTCCATGTAACAAGGTATCCATCTGCGATTGGCGCTGGTTGCTGCATACATCCCGAGATGTTCCATAATTCTTCTCCTGTAGTGGTGTTGAGGCAAAATAGTCTGTCGCCTCTTTCCAAAGGCTGAGTGGGACTGTGTTGACCTGTACGTACGTAGATTTTTCCATCGGCATCCGTAATACCACCTTGGAGTGCCCATGTACCGAGTCCTGTTTCAAACCCGCTACTTCCTACATACCACTCCCATGACAGGTCGCCCGTCTTGATATCATATGCATATACCATTCCGTCGTAGCCTGCAGTGTAAAACTTGCCGTCAGCGATAACATAACCGGCGGTGAATGTACCCCAGTCACTTTCGGTGGGTTCGGTTGGACCCCATAACTGTTTCCCTGTGTATACGTCATAGCCATACCATTCCTTTGTATCTCTATGGTACTCGGTGAAGACTCCCTCACCCATAGGCCCTTGGAAATCCAGCATATTTGATCCTTCAACGCATGTTCGATTGATTGGCCCCCATAGCACATCTCCTGTATTTGCGTCATAGCCTATTTCCAGTTGCCAACCCATCGTTTCAGCTAAGCGTGCTCTTTGACTTTGTACAGTAGCGAGTATTACATCAGAACCAATTTTGCTTATCGATTGTACTAAACCTGAAGGAGCGTACTCTACGTTTGGCACCGTTACATTCCATTCTATTCCTTTTCGCCAGTCAAGTGTTTCACCTACAGGAGGTGACCAGATCCAAACATCCTCAGGCATTGTTAAATCTCCTGGAGCATTTTGGAATATCCATGAAGTCAATGATTGTTGTTTCAAAATACATTTAGTTGAGTTCCACATTGCCAACCAATTGTTTTTTCCGTCAAGGATGTAGGTTATAAGATTGCCATTTGAGTCTAACGTGGGGGTACCGGCTGAGACGTTGTCAAAGTCGCAAATCCAATTTCCTGTAAACGCGTCGTACATCGAATACTGAGATCCGAGGCTCCATAGGTATGCATATGTTCCAGCTTGATTCGGTGTCTCGAAATTCAATATCTGTCCCATGTCTATTCCTGGATAATATTCGCAGCCAATCCAATTTGCGATCTTTTGTTGTGCTGCTGGAGCAGTAGAATTATGCCACCATAGTTGTTCTCCGGTACGTAAATCGACGCAATAGAATCCATAGCGTGGGCTTGTCATTTCGTTGTAGTATAGCCGTCCATTCAGGATTATTGGTGGGTAGAAACTGTTGAAGTAGTATTCTGTGCTATAACTTGTGCTGCCATACTCTCCTCCAGCGATGCCACCGATTTCTCCTTGTTTTGTCCAAACGATGTGTGCGGTGTTCGGTGCATTAGTGTATGGATTATAGGGACCAGTTGTATTGTAAGTGCTCATTAGCCAGTTTCCTGAAATTGATGACCACTCTCGGTTTTCCGCTTCTATTGGACGTTGCCAGTAGTCTATTGGAAGAGCGGACCCTTGCCACATAGCGATTGGTTCTTCCTGTACTGTAAGCTCAACTCTTTGGCTTGTGCTTGGTTTGTAATAATTCCCTGTATGATTTTGCCCAGCAAAAGAGAACTGGAAGTAGTATGTACCTACTTTGTCAGGGGTGTACGTGACATAAGCCATTCCAGCTGAATCGGATTCATATGGTCCCATCGTTTGGTTGGTTCCATCGGGCTTGGTGATTGTAAGCGTAAAGCCTTGCCAGCGTATGTCGTTTGTAACAGCTGCGTATAATGGAGGGTTGCTGAGCCAAAAATTAACAAACGCTCTCTGCTCAACACCTATAGGGTTAGGTGAGACGCTAATAAGAGCAAAGGTTTCTATGTCGTCAGCGCGAACAGTTGGCACGATTGCGATTATCATAGTAGCGGTTAGTAGCAGAATCAAAGAAATTGTCGTTAATTTTGCGTAGTTTCTGGTTTCTTTTGCAAACTTAAATTTGTGTTTTTTCATGTTTTTTCTTCCTTTTATTTTTCAGAAGAAATGATTTCTATGATCATTTTCTATCCGAATACCTACCCCTAATTCGCCTGAAAATATAAGCCGTGGCAGGTAGTAGTCCAACCCAATGCCTGTTACACGTAACTTTTATAAATCGACCAAAAGCAAATTGCTAACAGAAAAAAATGCCAAGCGCCCCTGACGGAATCCAACTGCTTACAGGCTTAGGACTAACAACTAGGCAAGCGAAAGTCTACTTGTCTCTTACGCAGTGTGGCGCACCCTCAGTGAAAGAGATTTCGAAAGCGTCAAACATTCCAAGAGAAGACCTTTACCGTATTCTTCAAGTACTCCAAAACCTTGGGCTAGTAGAGAAAAGGATAACTTCTCCAGTCAGTTATGAAGCCATTCCTCTAAGTGAAGCATTATCATTTCTGTACGAGCGCAAAATCAATCAGACAATGGAGTTGCAATATGAGGCAAAAAAGTTTTTCGAAAAGTATATGCAAAATTTTCAACCAAAAAGAACCAGCGAAGATGCTCAGTTTGTTTTGATCCCTGAAAAAGAAGCGGTTATTGCAAGAAGAAAGAAATCAATCGATAGCGCAAACAACACCATCGATATCATCAATTCATGGAGAAGGTTCGCATTTTCACTTCAGGTTTACGCCAAAGAGGCAGACAACGCCATGGATCGTGGTGTCAAAATACGAGTGATCACCCAAAAACCTAAAGAGCCAAACCTATTGAGTAAAGCCACGGAAGGTTTACGCAAAAAACCTATCCTTGAAATTAGATATGCTCAAACTCCTCCTTCAGCTCTGATAGACATTTTTGATGATAAAGAGGTGTTTTTTTTGGTGAATGAGGAAGCGGATTTAGGAAAGAGTCCTGCGTTGTGGTCGAACAATAGAGGACTTATGACAGTGGCTCGAAGTTACTTTGACATGTTGTGGTTCTCTTTGGTTGAATAAGGCATAACCACTTGGGTTTTACTGTAAGAACAAATTTTAATTGTTCTTTTAGTTCAGTCATTTCTTATTTACTCATTGTATTGATAAAATTGGTTATAGGTTTGATTGATTTAAGATTTTTTGGATGTGAGAGATGGCTGAATTGTTTTTTGGGCCATGCTAGTGCCTGAGTGCATTGCGCTATTCATTGCAGATCAATACGTTCATAGATTCTTGTGCAGAAAAGAAGACTAAACATTCTTCCACATCCACACCGTGAAGGTTTCAACATAAAGCCATGCATGGCATGTGGGTGAAATCGCCTCTGCCACACCGTAACAGACAAAGAAACACGTTGCAAACCCAAAAAGCAATTGCCGTCTCAAACAGTCTTGTGGCGTGCCGTAAAATGCCACACCCACATAAAGAGAGAAGGCCGAGTTCACCTTTGGTGTATAGGTTGAGTGCGTCACCGTTTATACGTAGATCAGCTTCAGGTTGAAAACAAGGAATGTGAAGTAAAATGGTGAATTTCAACCTGAACCAAAAAACCGTTAACCAAACCCAATCCACAAGTCAAACCCTAAGACGGAGGGAGAGTTCTTGAGGTTTTGGCCGCAAAAAAGGTGGAAGAAAATCGTGCTCACCACTCTACTCGTAACATTAGCAGTTCTCGTCAGCTTAGGCGGTTACCTCGAATACAGCGTCTACCGCGAAGTAACAACCCAAACAGAAGTACTAAACGCAGACGGCGCCAAAACAGCCATAGTATACTACCACCCCGGCTTAACCGACTTCGCCCGCAACATAACCTACACCTACGCCCAAGCACTGGCAGCAGGCGGCTGGCGCGTCGAAGTCGCCACCGCAAGCACACAGGCACCAACCGACCTCTCCAAGTACTCGCTGCTCGTGCTCTCTTGGGCAATATATGATTTTAACCCTGCGCCGACCATCACAAACCAGTTGCACCGCATAGGAAACTTAAATGGCATGGACACAGTCATAATCGCCATAGGTGGAGGCTTAGACCCCCTAAACGCACCAGCCAACATGAACAAAACCGTGCAGGACGCTAATGGAACCGTAGTTCAGTCGCTGACATCGTACCGAGCCCAACACAACCAAGCAGAGTTAACCGAAGAAGCTGCGAAGCTAAAGCCGTAGGGACACAAAAATGAAAACCCAACTCCTCGTCCCCAATTTCATCAGTTCCATGCGAGTAGTCACCCTACCCCTCTTCTTGGCATTGTTCAGCCTCCAAAACATCGCCGCCTGCCTAATCCTACTCGCAGTCTCGGCGGCAACGGACTTCTTCGACGGATACTACGCCCGAAAACTCGCTGCAACCTCAAAATTCGGCACCTACTTCGACGCCGCAACCGACTTCGCATTGACCGCAGGCATATTCACCCTTTTCACCGTAAACGGCATCTACCCCGTCTGGATGGTAATCCTCATGGCAGCCTCGTTTGGGCAGTTCATAATCACAAGCATGCTAGGCAAGCAACTCTACGACCCGGTCGGCAAATACATCGGAAGCGCCCTCTACATCGGCATCGTATTGACAGTGCTGTTCCCAGTTCAGGCAGTCTTTGACTTCGTGCAGTATGCGTTCTTGGGCTTCTTTTTGGTGTCAATCGCAAGCCGTATCTGGAGCTTCACCAAAAAAGGCGCCTGAGCCGCCACTTTTTTGTTCGCCAAACCACCAAAAGCACAGCAGCAACGGTGACCAGGGCTGTTACAGCAACCATTAACAATGGAATCGGTGGCGGATCTTTTGGGTAATCGAGTTTAGCCAGCCATGTCTCATTATCTTTTGAGGCTAACAGTATGTAGCCGCCTTCTTTGGCTTCTATGATAGAGTTAAAGTTTGCTTCTAACCCAACCGGCAGGGTAACATTGGGGAAAGTCGTGTTCCAAACCGTATTGCCCAGTTTATCAGTTATTATGACTCCGGTTGCGTTAGGCTTTAGATATTCAAGGAGGAGATACCCGCCCTCGGTTTGTAGGGCACCTGTAATGGAACAGCCGTTTTCACCGTACGTTTGGTTCCACTCCATGCCACCGCCCGCATCGACTTTGACGACCCAAGCGGGTTTACGCCAAAGATACCCCACCATCAAGTAGCCTCCGTCGATAGTGGTTATGGCTCCGTTGCATTCGGTCTGATAATAGAAGCCTGTTCCGCCATAAGTGGTGTTCCCAAGCACTCGCCCGTCTCTATCCAATCGGATAAGTTCGTAGAGCGCTTGGTCAGGCACAAACGAGTAACTCACCGCAGACAACACGTAGCCCTCGTCGGTTTCTATGATGGTTGAGGGGCAATTGTGTATGGGCCCAGAAATGTTCTCGCTCCAAAGCATGTTGCCTAAGGGGTCGGTTTTTGCGAACCATATCCAGCCTAACCCATCCTCAACTGGAACACCGAAACCCGCCAACGCATAGCCGCCCTCCTCCACCTCGATAACCGCCATAAAATGGTTCACAGGCGCACCTGAACTATAAGACTCAATCCACTGTATGGCGCCCTCAGAATCGGTTTTCACTAAAACGTATCGGTTATTGACGAGTCCAGCTAAGAGGAAACCGCCGTCGCGTGTAACCACCAACCGAGGCAACGCCGTATTCCCCCCATCGACTTGAAAAGTGCGCGTCCAAAGCACATTGTAAGATGTGTCAAGTTTTGTCAAGAAGGTGCAGGACTGGTTAATGCTGTTTAGCACTATGCTTCCATCGTCGAGTTGGTAAACGCAGTAACCCACGACGCCAAGCAGATTATCCTGCAACTGAACTGGAGCAGATAGCACTTGTGAAGTCGGATTTTCTGAAGCACCAGAGGGCAGCGGTAAGGCAAGAAGCAAAGCTAAAGCGACCGCCAAAGCAGCTTTTGATGTTCGATGCTTTTTGCCTTGCATACGCTGAATTCACCAAGGCATACCATAGCTGCAGAAAAATATTACTCTCCTCTTGGAACAAAACGTTCCAGAACTGGAACATAGAAAACAACCAAACTTTATCTACTAAAGATGCATTGGCAACAACAAGAGATGCCAGTCATTGGAGCAACACAGCATAGCCGCACCTAATCTGATTCGCGTTTCTGTAGGCACTGCCATAGTTCTAGGCCTTGCAAAAGGCAAATTGGATGCAGTGCCCACAACCGCCTACTTCATGACCTACCGAGACGGCAAGTGCACGGCAAACTGCGGCTTCTGCCCCCAAGCAAGAGAAAGCAAAGGCAGCAGTCAGATGCTCTCCCGCATCACGTGGCCCACGTACCCAACAGAAGCAGTCCTGAAGGCTCTCGCGGAGGCTGTAGAAAAGAAAAGATTTGGGCGAGTCTGCATCCAAGCCCTCAACTACCCCGAAGTCTTTGTTCACCTCGAAGCGCTGGTAAAAGAAATCAAGCGGGATTCGGCTGTGGCGGTTTCGGTTTCCTGTCAACCCAAAACCAGAGAAAACATCCTGCGGCTAAAAGAGGCGGGCGTGGAGCGGTTGGGGATTGCGTTGGATGCGGCGTCGGAAGCCGTGTTTATCAGGGTGAAAGGTGCCGATGCTGGGGGCTGCTATAGCTGGGATAATCAGTTTCGCTTGTTGGGGGAGGCTCTGTCGGTTTTTGGGCTGGGAAATGTTAGCACACACGTGATTGTTGGGTTGGGTGAATCCGAGAGGGAAGCGGCGGAGGTGGTTCAGCGTGTGGTGGATTTGGGGGTTTTGCCTGCGTTGTTTGCGTTTACGCCTGTTAGGGGTACCGCACTGGAGGGCTGTTTGCCGCCTAAGGTGCAATCGTATAGGTGCCTGCAACTTGCGAGGTACCTGATTGTCAGTGGCAAGTCGAGGGCTGAAAAGTTTCATTTCACTGAGGGGAGAATTACCGATTTTGGGCTGCCAAAAGAACAAATAGAAAACGTAGTTGACAGTGGTTTGCCGTTTAGGACCTCGGGATGCCCCAGTTGCAACCGACCTTACTACAACGAAAAACCCAGTGGACCCATCTACAACTTCCCCTATGCGCCAACCAACGAAGAAATAGGAGAGATAAAAGCGGATTTAGAGTAGTTGGTCCGCGGTTTGCTGGGAACCTTTCTTGCTGATTTTAGTCAGTCTCGGGCGCTGGCGAGTCACTTGCTCGACAAGGTGCCAAAACTCATCCATCGTGTAGCCCTTAAGCAGGTCCTTCATTAGCTTCTTAACCTGGTAGTAGGTCATTTGCGCTTCGCCCTTGTCAAGGCTCTCCTGTGGGCCTTTGATGCGGCGGAACAACTCGTCCATTTGGCGAGGTGAAGCACGTATGCCAGCGTTCTCCAGCAGTTTCTGGATAAGCGTTTGCCCAGTGTTTCTGCCGATAAAAATCATGGTTTCTCGCCCGACAATTTCCGGTGGGAACGGTTCAAACACTAGCGGTTGAGACATCATTTCTTCGACTTCTTCTTCGACTTCGTGGGTGAAGATGTTTTCGCCGATGATGGGTTTATGGAATTGGATGGGCATGGCGAAGGCTTTCTCCGCTGATTGGGCGATGCGGTAGATTTTGCCTAGGTCGATGCCTGTGTCGATGTTGTATAGTAATTCGGTTGTAGTCACAACTTCCTCGAACGGTGCGATGCCTGCGCGTTCGCCGAAGCCTGCGATGCAGGTGTGGAGGAAGCTTACGCCTTCTTCCATGGCAGCAAGGGTGTTGGCGGAGGCTAAGCCGAAGTCGTTGTGGCAGTGGATTGCAAGCGGTATCTTCTTTTTTATTGCATCAGGCAACCCGTCGCGTACGTGTGAAATCAAGTAACGCATCGATAGGGGGCGTATGAAGCCGACGCTGTCGGCGAGGGCTAAACGAGTTGCACCTGCACCCACGGCTGCTTCAAAAACTTGAAGGATATCCTCTAGAGGGGTTCGGGTGGCGTCCATGAGGGTGAAGTTTACGTTGGCGCCGTGTTTTTTGGCGTGGTCGATGCCTTCGACTATGCGTTGGAGGCCTTGTTCTTTGGTTAATTTGAGTTTGTACTGAAGGTTTAACCCATTAATTGGGGATTCAACGGTGATTTCTTTTATGCCGCATTCTAAGCAGGCGTTGACACTGTTTTTTGTGGGTTCAGCTGAAGCGGTTAACTTGGCGTTGCTGAAGCTTTCGTTGACGATACGTTTGACTGTGCGTTTTTCGTCTTCAGATATTGCTGGAAAACCAACGTTGATGACTGAGACGCCTGCTTCATCCATCAGTTTGGCAAGGCGGACCTGCTCTACGTAAGTTAAGTAAACTGTGGGTGCTTTGAGGCCCTCCCGGAAGGTTTCATCCCAGATGAAGACGCGGTCTGGGAGCTTCGGCGGCAGGTTTTTGCGTAGGCGGTTGTAGTTAGCGATTAGCCCCTGAGCTTCAAGCTTTTTAAATATGGTCTTCCGCATTCAGTCACATTCCAACAATTCGGGGGAATAGTTATGTGTAATTGGCAGATTCCTATATAAAACTGCATCTATCCAAACTGGACACGTATTCAGTTTTCGAAGAAAACCCATAGTTTTTCCTAATTTCACTTCCGATGCAAAAGTCTTAAGTGCAAAAGCACCAATCTACAATCAGCCAGGGGACCCCAAATGAGCAGCCTAAAGGACACTATGGAAAAAATCAAGAATTTAGAAGTCGAGAAAAAGAACCTTTTAACTGAAATGGAAGAACTCAGAAAAGCAGCCGACTCAAAAGCCACTCAACTCGAAAACGAAGTTGGCGCACTGCGGGAAGAAATTCAATCGCTTAGGATACTGATGGGACAGCCTGAACCGAGCCCAAACAAAATCCAAATCTAACAGCACATAGGACTGGGGCTTTTTTGTTTTTCTAGTTTAAGAAGAAGAGAATGGCGCCCTTGCTCATCTTCTTCTTAGGGGCTTGGAGGGCGGTTGTGTTTTGGTTTCTGCAACGGAGATGGGTTGCAGGCTGGTTGAGGACAAATCCTCAAGTTCTGCTCAATGCAGGCGATGCCATATTAGGCTCGTTTGCACTTCGACAACTCTTTTGATGTTGACAACACTCAAAGACGTAGCTGCAAGCTACAGCTGCTTTACTTTTCATTAAGCATCGATTAGTTCTAAGGCATGCTTGCTTAGAGGTGCCTTCGCAAAAGAGCCCCTAACTAACCACTGAGAGGGACTTTTCAGTTTTTTAGTAGAATGATTCCTAAGGTCATTTTTCATGTTTAATCACACCCCCCTAATTGATTACTAGTTTCTTGACCGACCAAACCCGTCAAAGAAAGGATTTAGCCCAACCCTGTAGAGTCAAGGCTTTTAGTAGAACGATCGCTGGTAGCATTCCTCATGGCGGAGAGCTGTGCATTTATGGGTTGCTACACGTTGCCCTTCAAGGATGGGTTTGTGGCAGATTAGGCAGTTTAGGTTTCCTTTCTTCTGGATACGGATTATGTGACGGTGAGTCAAGACATAATGGTTTGTGGTCATATCACTCACTATAAAAAAACGTGCCCTCTAATCCAGTAAAAGCGTTTTTGTCAAGGTTTCTGGACTAAGAGTTAGTCCAATTTTCTTGACTAAACCTTCTCCATGGAGGCGAAGGCTTTTTGTCTCCACCACAGCATAGTAAAGATAGTGTTCACACTGTGCCGTTGATTTCAAGTTTCGACCCTTGGCGTTCTGGCCTCTGCACATGCCCCCAAAAGCTGACTTTTAACCCCTACACGGGCTGCGACCACCAATGCCTCTACTGCTATGCCACAAGCTATATCCCCAACTTCCAGTGTATCCACCCCAAAAAAGACCTCCTTCCTCAACTAAGGCGGGAAGCAGCCAAGCTTAAAGGTGAAACCATCTCGCTCTGCAACTCATCTGACCCCTACCCCCGTTTGGAAGCATCTGAGGGGTTGACACGGCGGTGTCTGGAGATTCTCTCAGAGCGCAACTGCCGAATCCAAATTATCACCAAAAGCAACCTTGTCACCCGAGACGACGACCTACTCTGCAAGGTGCCTGCGACGGTTGCGTTGACCATAACCACCGACGACGAAGCCCTCGCCAAAAAACTGGAGCCCCACGCGCCCACACCGAACCAACGCATCAGAGCCGCACAGGACCTAATAAAAGCAGGCATCCCCGTCTCAGTCCGCATCGACCCAATCATCCCAAACATAAACGACCAGCCCCAAAAACTCATCACGGAGTTGGTCGCTGTCGGCGTAAAACACGTAACCGCCTCCACCTACAAAGCCAAACCCGACAATTGGGCGCGGCTCTCAGCGGCGTTTCCGAATCAGGCTGGGATTCTTAAGCCCCTCTATTTCCAGTTGGGCGAGCGGGTGGGCGGTAGCGTTTTGTTGCCCAGAGATGCCCGTTTTAAGCTTCTTAAAAGTGTCCGTGACTCAGTCGAGGCTTACGGCATGAAATTCGGGGTTTGCCGCGAAGGCTTGCCCCAGCTTAACACTGCCGCCTGCGACGGCTCATGGCTAATGCCCAAAGCAAAGGAGGATAAGCAATGCAGAATCGCGTAATCTTCCTAGCAGACTTCGACTACTTCTTTGCCCAATGCGAAGAACTCCGCAACCCAGCCATCAAAGACAAACCCATCGTAGTAGGCGTCTACTCGGGACGCACAGAGGAAAGCGGCGCAGTATCAACCAGCAATTACATCGCCCGCGGCTACGGCGTCAAATCGGGGCTGCCCCTGTTCATGGCAAAGCGCAAGCTGGAGGGCACCGACGCGGTCTTCTTTAAAGTCAACCATGAATACTATGACGAAATTAGCAACCGCATAATGGACATATTCCGTACTTACGCCACCACTATCGAGCAAGTCAGCGTGGACGAGGCGTATTTGGATGTCACCGAGCAAGTTGGAGGCAGCTTTGAAAAAGCTCGCGACTACGCCCAAAAAATCAAGGCGGATGTAAAGGCGCAGGTCGGCATCTCATTCACAATCGGCGTCGGACCCAACAAGTTGGTCGCCAAAATCGCGTGTGACAGCCAAAAACCTGACGGCTTAACCATCGTCCGCCCCGAAGAGGCAGAAGCTTTTTTTGCACCGCTCCCCGTTGACCGATTGCTCGGTGTGGGTAAGAAGACGACTGTGCGGATGGAGCAGATGGGCATCAAAACCATCGCTGAGCTCGCCAAATATGACTGCCAACGCCTAATCGAAGTCTTCGGCAAAACCTTGGGCGTCTACTTCCACAACGCCGCCAACGCCGTAGACAACACACCCGTAGTAGAGCAGGGCGAAGCTGAATCCATCAGTAAAATAGGCACGCTAAAACAAGATACGCATGATTTGGAGTTTATCATGCAGAAGTGCGAAGAGTTAACAGAGTACGTCTTCAAGGAAGTCCAAGCCAAAGGCTACAGCTTCAAAACGGTCTCCATTTACGTGGTGAACGTGGATTTAAGCAGCAAAAGCCGCAGCGTAACCCTTGAACAACCCGCCAAAGACAAAGAGTCCATAACCCGCAACGTCCGCGTGCTCTTCGAGAGGTTCCTCGCTGAGTCGCCAATGGAAATCCGCCGCGTCGGCGTTCGGGTCTCAGCGTTTAGCAAGGAAGAACCCGCGCAGAAGTCGCTGACAAGCTTTTTTGGTTCCGCTTGAGTTGGGCAAAGTTTTTCTTTTTGCGCTTGCTATTGTATTTAGTGATGTTTTTGACCAATAGTTTAAAGAAAAGGTTGCCGCCAGACCAGCAGCCCACCGACCACTTACTCCGATGGGGCACCGAGCACCCAGGAATAACCGCAGAGAACCCAAAGATCAAGCTGGAAACCTACACTTTGACCATCGAGGGCGAAGTAGACAACCCCGTCACGCTTAACTGGAACGACTTTCTTGCACTGCCCCAAACCGTCTCAGTCAGCGACTTCCACTGTGTGGAGGGCTGGAGCGTTTTGGACTGCAAATGGGAAGGCGTCCGCATAAGCGACATCGAGCGGTTGGTGAAGCCAAGGGCGGTGGCGCGTGCGGTGACTTTTGAATGCGCCGACGGTTACACTACTTCGCTGTTCCGTGAGGAGTTGGCGGGGGACGACGTGCTTTTGGTGCATAAACTCAACGGTGAGCCCCTCGAGGAGGGGTTGGGGTTTCCTGTGCGGTTGATTGTGCCCCAAAAGTATGCGTATAAGAGTGCCTTGTGGGTTGTGGGGTTGCGGTTTACGAGGGGCAAGGAGCTTGGGTTTTGGGAGCGGCGGGGCTACAGTGACAGCGCTGATGTGTGGAAGAACGACCGGTTCAGGCATTGAAAGGGCTGTTGTGTTTAAGTCACCGCGGCTGATGTGGAGGGTGTTTTGCAACGGTTTATGGGCTGATAAGACTGGTTTTCAAGCAACAGCATAACGTTTATAAGCAGACAGCGCTACTTGGTTGGACTCTTGTGAGGTTGAAGAATATGTCTAAGAAAAAACAAGCGGCACAACTAAGCAGTTCCGTAGTGGTTGCGACAGTGGAAAGCTTTGATGATGTGCCCCCAGCAAAAAGAAAAGAACAAGCAAAAGAAACGTTATACATAACCAGAATCTAAACATCGACATCGCCTAATCAGCGGAAAGTCTACTTTTAGCTAACGAATTCTGATGTCCAAGGCATGCACGACATGGGGATAGTTGTTATTGGAGAAAACAGCACAATTATATGTGTTAGACATGTGCTCCAAAGGACCGCTGTATTGAATTCTTTTTATAGACGATACTAATCGTTAACTTAAGAGGCAAAACGCCAATGGACTATACAGAAGCTAATATAGGAAGAATCTTCATCCTAAGACTCCAACAAGACGAAGTCCTGCATGAAGAAATAGAAAAATTCGCTGTCCAAAAACAGATCAAAAGCGGCTTATGCTTTTTCCTAGGCGGCGCAGACGACCTAAGCAAAGTGGTTGTTGGACCCAGAGACGGCAAAAATATGCCGCCTGAACCCATGGCCACCATCCTCCAAGGAGCCCACGAAGGAGTCGGCGTAGGCACAATCTTTGTTAACGAAGCTGGAAAACCCAAGTTGCACATGCATGCCAGTTTCGGCAGAGAAGACTGCGCAGTGACGGGTTGTGTGCGTATGGGCGTGGAGGTTTGGCAGATCGGTGAAGTCGTCATCTTAGAGTTGACTGGTTGCACAGCGAGGCGGGCTAAGGACAAGCAGACTGGTTTTGAGTTGCTGCAAACACGGGCGTTATCCTAAGAAGCGGACGAGGAAGATTCGGTAGCCATACCAACCATAGTAATTGCCCCAGAACGGCTGGTCATGGGGGTCGCCGAACCGCTGGGTGTCATAGATCATCTGCCTGACCTGCGTGTAGTCGAGTGTGGAGTTAAAGAAGTTCCTATGTTCGCCGAAGTCGTAGAGTATTATGTACTTGACGTTTCGCTCCACGCAGAGATCGGTGAATTCTGTCATGTTAAAGTTCGGAGTGAAAGCGTCCACGGCTAAGGCGGGGTACTGCCAAATTTGGTCGCTGGACATGTTTGCAGGCAAATAGAAACGGAACATGTCTTGGCTTAGCAGGTTGAAACTGCAGATAAGCACAGCCGACTGGTCAGCGTCCAGGTGGTTTACAAGGTATTGGGTTGCTTCTTTTATGGGTATTTGGATTTGGTCCCGAACAGTCATCTGGTAAGCTTCATAGCCACTGTACGCGACTGCCCCAACGATTGCGGCGATGAATGCGATTGAAGCCAACTTTTTGAGCCGAGCCCCCCTGAGTCCCGTCTGCTGCGGTTTCCATCCGCGGACTTTAAAATAGAGGAACATGATGAAGCAGGCGGCAGCAACCGCCAAAATTGGGAACAGCGGCGTCACGTAGCGCCATTGCCGATTGGGGATAAACGTGAAAAATAGGTAGATAACTAGAAACCAAGTTAGGAAGAAGATGTCCTGTTTGCTTCGGCGGTAGGCAAACAAACCCAACCCACACATTCCCAAGACAAAGATGGGCAATGCGATGGGGTGTACGGGGATGTCGTTGAAGGGCCATGCCATCTCGACGAGGTAGTAAATGGGTAATGGCTGGAAGCGGTTGCTGTAGGCTGGGCGGTCTTGTCCGCCTTCGGTCATGACGTACTGGAGGGTTTGGAACTTTGTAACCCCGTCATAATGGTAGATCATCAGAAACCAAGGCGAAACAACCAGCACTACAATAACGACGATGAGCAAAAACTTGGCTAAGTCGATTTTTAGGCGTTTTCGGCATAGAAACAGAATGCTCAAAAGCATAGCCAGCGCGGCGACGATAAGCTGGTACTTCGCCAAAACGCCAATACCCAAGGCTAAACCGGCGAAGACAAGCGCCTTGTTGCTGCTGTCTTTGTTTAGCCACGTGTAGAAAGCGAACATGGTAAGCGTGAAGAAAAAGATGAGCATGGTTTCTAGCATAGTTACTCGGCTAAGCCAGAAGAACCCTGGCATAGTCCCCAACAAGACGCTGGCGATTAGCGCATTCCTTTTTCCGTAGGTGCGTTTGGTGAATTCAAACAGCACCACGATTGAGAGCACCGCGAAGGTTACCGCGACGAGGCGACCTGCAACTTCGTTGACGCCTAAAACGCTGAAGAACCCTGTGGTTACCAAGTCGAAGATGGGTGGGTAGTAGCCGTAGGTGGTCATGTAATCCCATGTTTGCCCACGCAGCAGCAATGTGCCTCCGAAGAGATGCGGCATTTCATCCCACTGCACCGACATGTAACCGATACTATAGGTTGCTGCCACAATAAAGACAACGACGAACGCCACAAGCGCCAAGCGGTACTTGTGTTTTTTCGCAAACCCTTCTTTGCCAATGAAGTAACCGTTGCTGCTGGATTGTTGGCTTATGGTTTGCGCCCTCCCCGTTTTAGATTCAATGTTAGGGTCTGCCTCTAAAAAGAGTTTGCGATAACACAACACAAGCAAGACTA
The DNA here is from genome assembly GCA_050108095.1 of Bathyarchaeia archaeon. Classification (GTDB taxonomy): domain Archaea; phylum Thermoproteota; class Bathyarchaeia; order Bathyarchaeales; family Bathycorpusculaceae; genus Bathycorpusculum. Next base: position 1,066 of record JBNIDO010000004.1, on the reverse strand, counting down.
ACCAAACACTAACAACACCCTAACAGTACGATGTGGAAAGGGAACTATTCATGTTTGATTGCCGTCAAGGTGACTCTGGCTTGATAAAATACATTCATGGAAACGACTCTGCTGATGTGAACCTCAGAGCCTACTTCTACATAGACGTTGAAGTTGGCTAAGCAGTGCCATGCTAGTGCCCGCTTACATTGCGCTGACATTGCTATTTAAAGCAGAAAAGACAATCGATACATGCCTCCACACCCGCATGGCGTACGACTCTGCATGGAACCACATACTGCGTGTGGAGAAAAATCGCGTTTGCCCTACCGAAACAGACGCAGAAAAAACGTTGCAACCCCAAAGCAAACGTCCGCTCAAGCCATCTTGTGGCACCATAAAAGGTGCAATAGTCACATAAAGAGAAAAGTTAGAAGATGTAGCGTATGGGGTCTTTTTTGGTTTTTTGGGGTTTGGTGGGTGGGTCACCCCAGGTTAGGAGCCATTGGTTGGGGTCGCCGCTGAGGGGGTTGTGGAACATGGTTACTTCGCTGAAGTTGGCGTCTTTGGCGTCTTTGTAGGTGGACAGCAGGTTTTTGAACAAATCGTCGCTCCAGTCACACACAATCGAAGCCTCCTCCCCCGTCCCGTTCGTTGCCCCAAGACGCAAAAAATACTCCCCCACAGCCAAAGCCTCCACCGGACACGACTCATCAGTCTTCTGCATAATCTCAATCGTATGCACCTTAAAGCGTCCTTCTTTCTCTTCGATTACAAGATGAAACCCGCGACCTACAAACTGTTTCATGAACCTTTTCATAAGAGTAAGCTTCTTCATAGCAAGCACCAAAATAGAAAAACAAAAAAAGTATATAAGCCATATTACGAAACTCGAATCCTGTATTGATGTACAACGACAGCACATATTGTATCGTGACACATAATATTTATATTTATGTCGTGAGTCTTAAGAGAAGTAATAGTGGGGGATTAATATCTTAAACGAACAGCAAGAAAATATGTATCAAGAAGCTCCATTTGTTGAGACTCAAGAGGAAAAAATTGAAAAGTATGCTAGGATGGCGGT
>JBNIDO010000003.1:0-75299 GCA_050108095.1 Bathyarchaeia archaeon | reverse complement strand
TCCGAAGCACCCATGTTGCCATAGGTATCATTAGCGTAGACAGTGACGCTGTGGGAACCACCAGAAAGCCCAGACAAAGAAAAGTTGCCTGCCACAGTCACGTTCCCCTGCCCATCGAGGCTATAACCAACCCAATCCACCGCCTTATCCACATAGAAAACCAAAGGCACGGTCGAGTTAGTAGTAGCCGTCCCATTCAACGACGACTCAAAAGTAACATTTGGAGGAGTATGCTCCAATACGTACACAGGATCAGGCGAACCATAACCAAACGGCGTATACACCTCGCAATAATCCTTTCTACCCTGGCTATAGTCTGCTGGACCAGCCCAGGCAGAATAGCCGCCGAATGCATACAGCTTATCACCTACAACAGCAACCGCTAACCCAAAACGACCAGTGGGCATGAGTTTTCCATACGTCCAATTGTCATTTTCAGGATCATATACCTGCACAGTCGACAAGTCTGAAAAAAATTCTTGCCCATGACCACCCAATAGATAAATTCTTCTCAGACCATTTGCCCCAGTCACCGAACCAACCGCTGCTTCCACTACATTTTTAGGCATAGGCGCACCCATACTCCAAGAATCATTTTGGGGATCGTATATTTGATTGAAATAGGAGTAGGGAGCATCTACTTGTTGGCCCATTACATAAATTTTGCCGCCGCTAACAGCAGACATACAAGAAGTAGACGCATAAGGCAATGGCGCTTTAGTAGACCATGAGTTGCTTGTAACATTGTACGCTTGGTTTGAGAGAAAACGTGCTATTGAGCCGTTCATAAAATCTCCGCCCATAAAATAAATTTCATCACTGACAACGCTTCCCGCCAAAAAATATCTAACTTCTGACATTGGAGCCGTAGTTACCCACGTATCAGTGTAGGGATCATAAACCGCGCCTTGTGTAATTGCAGTTGCATTCTGACTCCAGCCGCCTATCAAGTAGATTTTGTTTTGGCACACAGCTATTGCAAAACCTATTCTGGGCGTAGGCATTGGCGACTTTGTAGTCCAAGAATTATCTTCTGGGTCAAACAAATAATTATCGTAAGGACCCATAACGTAAATTTTCCCGTCAACAGCTGCTGCTCGACCGCCGGTTATGCCCTTGGGCATCGAAGCTTTAATCTCCCAGGTATTTTCACTATCGGTAGCAGCTGAAGCAGGTTCAACAAATACAAGCAAGGACGACAATAGAAGAGCAACAGCCAAAACAACCGACAGAAAACTATCAGCTTTCATGCAATCGTCATCCCTCAATTATTATTTGTTAGTTTAGACGATAAATAATTTGGCTATCCCCAGAGCTTAAGCCCAGCAAAAGTTACTGTACCCGTGCAGTCACACATCTTTATGTTATCTTTGAAGCATCACTAAATTGATTGCATTTTCTGCTTTAGGAGGTGTGAATCTAGTGGTTAAAAACACTACCACTAAAGAAGGAGCCAAACCCCCCTTTGACATAAAAACAGTTGAAAACGACCTCAAAACCGCTGGATTACCAGAACGCGTGGCAGCAGAGGTGGCAGAGCGTGTACAAGCCAGAGTCGAGAAGGGATGGACACCTGACAAGATAAGGGCTGAAACCGACGTTGAACTACGGCGGCTCCAAGAGGACATCGACAAAGCATACGCTGTCTATAAGGGTTCGGCATCGATGGGTGCTTACAACGTAGGGGAAACACGGGTCATGATGGAAAGCGACAATTCACCAAACGTTCAACCTCGCTCCGAAACAAAAGTAGAATGCCGCAATGTTGACTTATAAAAAACTGTTTTGATTAAAAAATGAAATAATAAAGATAGAAAGGAAAGAGCGTTTATTCGCTCTCGAAGTATTCCTCTGGCTTTGGCGGAATCGGTGATAAGCCTCTGCGCTCGCGAATCTTTTTGATTGTATCCGCCTGCATCTGTTCGGGCACGTATGCCCATCTGCTGAATTGGGTAGCCCAGAAAGCGCGTCCTTGTGTGCTGCTGCGGAGTTCATCGGCGATACCGAAGGATTCGGAAACCGGCATCTCTGCTTTGACGGTAATCATGTCTTCTTCGCTGGGCATGTCGAGGATTTTGCCGCGCCGTTTGTTGAGCAAGGTGATGACGCTGCTGACGAATTCGCTTGGGACCTTGCATTCGAAACTCATGATTGGCTCAAGCAGTTTGGGGTCGGATAGTAGTATGACGCAGTAGATTGGTCTCCAAGTCATTGGGATAGCTTGTGCGGGGCCTCTGTGGACTGGGTCTTCGTGCAGGGTAATATCTTCAAGGTTGATTTTGAGGCCGTAAGCTGGTTCTTTAGCGAGTGGGCTAGTGTGGACTGCTTCTCGGAACCCGGTCTTTATGTGGTCGATGATTTCTTCCACGTATTGGCGTCCGCGGATGCGGTTGCAGAGAATGTTGTTTTCTTCAACTGCCACTGCGCCTTTAGCATCGTCTGGTTCCCAGCCTAATGCACGCAGAGTCTTTGTGCGTTCGTCTTTGCTTTGCATGTCAGTGATTTTTTCTGCTTTGATGGCTTCGATGACTTCGGGGCTGAGTTTTTCGATGGTTATCCAGAGTTTGTTGTGTTTGTTGGGGCTTTTACCCATGACTGCTGGGCCTTTGTAGTCATGGCTAATGGTTTCTCGATAGATAACGATGGGTTTGCTGAGTTTGACTTTGAGGCCTGATTCTTGCATTCGGTAAGCGGTGATTTCAAGGTGCAACTCGCCCATACCCGAGAGTAGAAATTCGCCTGACTCTTTGTTCATTGTGAAGTGCAGGTTGGGGTCTTCTGTTGTAAGTTTATGCATAACTTTGTCGAAGAGCGGCAGGTCTTTAACGTCTTCTGGCTCAACTGCTACTGTGACGACTGGGTCAGAAACATACTGCAAGCCTTCGAAACTGTGGATTTCAATACCTGCTTCGCCCACGGTTTCGCCGACATGCAATGGTAAACCGGAGATGGCTCCGATGTTGCCTGCAGGGACACGATCAACGAAGACACGGTCAGTAGCCATACTCATGAAAACCTGCTGGATTGTGCCTTTCTGTCCTGCACTGACCAGTTGGACTTCTTTGCCTTTGGTGACGGCGCCACTGAAGATTCTGCCGATAGCGACTGTGCCGCTGTGGGGGTCCACTTCAATGGTGGATATGCACATAAGCAGTGGTCCGTTGGGGTCTACTTTCGCCATGCCTTGACCGACTGCGCTGTTTGGGTCACCTGGCCAAATTTGTGGTTGACGGTACGGTTGTGCTTGGAATGGGTTTGGTAAGTGCTGGCAGAACATGTCAAGGATTGGCTCGGGTAGAGGTGCTTTCTTGCTTAGTTCATCGACTTTTCTGCCGACGTCTGCTGCTTCTCCAGTGTAGGCGTCGATGATGTCTTGGAAGCTGATTTTTTTGAGTTTCATGTGGTCGAGGTTTAAGCCCCATTTGTGTAGGGCTGAACCGAAGGCGACACGGCTGTCTTCGATTTTGACTTGCCAGTCCTGTTTGTGTTCTGGTGGAGCATACTTTTCGATTAAAGTGTTGACTCGCAGAAGAATCTTTGCGAATTTCTTCTGAATCTCTTGGGGGGTTAACTTGATTTCTTTGATTAATCGGTCAACTTTGTTGATGAATAAGAGTGGCTTGACACGTTCACGCAGTGCCTGCATCAGGACGGTTTCTGTTTGAGTCATTGGTCCCTCTACTGCGTCTACTACGACGAGTGCGCCGTCGACTGCTCTTAGGCTTCTGGTGACTGCGCCTGAGAAGTCAATGTGGCCGGGGGTATCGATGAGGTTGATGAGGTAGTCTTGGTTGTTGTAGGTGTGGACTAAGCTGACGTTGGATGCGAAAACGGTCATTTGACGTTTCTGCTCAAGGTCCCAGCTGTCCAAGAAGAGCTTTTGACCTGCTGTTTGGGTGCTGATGATGCCTGCGTGGGCGAGGAGGCTGTCTGAGAGGGTGGTTTTGCCGTGGTCAACGTGTGCGATGATGCTGGTGTTGCGTATGATTGTTGGATTATTCATCAGTTTGACGATTTCTTCGGTTTGTCTATATCGCGCCATAAACTATTCTTTCTCCATTATGTTTGAAATAGTACCTTCAAATGTGCGTTTTTTGATTATTTGAAGCATTTAATCTACCATGAAATACGGTGAGACTACAGGGAAATTGAATTTGTCGCCTATTAACTTTATGGCATTATTCTTTGGAATCAATTGTGACCTAAACAACCCAAAACTGTGCCCAAACAGTGCCCTCGGAGCTATTTTCAACGGTTGCAGGACCCTGCAATGAGACGAAGCAGCGGTTGGTTGGAGTTCGCAGTTTTAGTAAACCCCAATTCGCAAAAACAAATAAATTAACACCAGTTCTATCCAGTGAGAAAAGAAGGTTTCGAGGGGAAACTTCAACATGGACAGGTACGCTCTTGAAAGACATATGCGTCAGAAAAATTGCTTTTCTCTATTAAACGGCTCTCTAATCCCGATTACTTTAAATTCAACATCTTATCATTACCAGAAAAATAAACTTTCAAAATAGTTCCACGGAAATACGCTGAGGATTTGAATGCAACTTCAAAAAGTCTTATTGCAGGCGATAGACATATTGGTTTACAGAGCCCAAGCGCCTGTCAAATTCAATGTTCATTGGGGTTGTTGTGAAATTAAGCTCCTTTAAGTTTTGGCGGAATGATATTGGAAAAAGCTGCTTCTAATCCTATTGAAACTGTTTTCGAGGACCTGCAAACAACCCAAGAGGGCTTATCAAGCCAAGAGGCTAAACTACGCCTCAAAAAATACGGTTACAACAAACTCACTGAGCGCAGACAGCTTCCATTTATAAACAAATTCGTCAAGCACCTCCGCGACCTCTTCGGCATACTACTCATCTTCGCCGCCATCTTATCCTTCGTTAGCGACAACCCCTCCCTTGGCTTCATCATCTTAGCAGTCGTAATCGTAAACATCCTAGTCAGCATCTTTCAAGAATCACGTGCTGAAAAAGCAATGGCGACCCTCAAGAGCTGGATGCCTGAATACGCCAAAGTCATGCGGGACAATGAACTCAAAAAAATCTCTGTTGCAGAAATAGTCCCTGGCGACATCGTCGTCCTCGAGGAAGGTGACCGCGTCCCCGCCGACGCACGCATAATCGAAGCATTTGATTTATGGACCAACAACGTGCCCCTCACAGGAGAATCAGAGCCTCAACCACGCGTCGCCGAAACCCAAAAAGCGGTCGAAAAAGCCTACCTCTATGCACCCAACCTTGTGTTCATGAGCACCAGCGTCGCAAAAGGACAGGGTAAAGCAGTTGCATACGCCACTGGCATGGGCACACAGTTTGGCAAAATCGCCAGCCTAACCCAAACCATCCGAGAAGAAGACAGCCCGCTGCAAAAAGAAATCGCGTCCATGGCAAAATTCGACTTCATTATAGCAGTCATCGTTGGACTGTCTTTTTTTGCAGCAAGTCTCATTTACCTTAACATACCGCCCGGCACAAGCTTCCTCTTTATGATCGGCGTCATGGTGGCTTGTGTCCCTGAAGGCTTACAGGTCACTGTTTCAAGCGCGTTAGCCATCAACGTGCTTAAAATGGTTCGCCAAAACGTTCTGGTTAAACGTTTATCAGCCGTACAAACCTTGGGCAGCGTTACTGTAATCTGCACTGACAAGACAGGCACAATCACCAAGGGCGAAATGACCGTTAACAAGCTCTGGGTAAAAGACCGTGTTATAGAAGTTTCAGGTTTAGGCTACATGCCAGTGGGCGACTTCACCATAAACGGCAAACCGCTGCACACTGGTGAAACAAAGTCGCTTGATAAACTCCTTGAAATCGCGGCGCTATGCAACGGCGCCAAAATTGAGCCGCCCAGCGAGCGAAGCCGAAACTGGAGCGTCATCGGCGACCCAACCGACGGAGCACTACTGGTCTGCGCACTCAAATATGGACAGGTCATCGACGAATTAGCTAACGAGAAACCCACCATCGACATCTTGCCGTTCAGTTACGAACGCAAACGCATGAGCACAGTGCATGACCTAGGAGACGAAGTCGCGATCTACACCAAAGGCGCACCACGCATCCTACTAGACAACTGTAACCGGCTCTTCGTTGACGGCGCCGAAGAACCGCTGACAAAGGAAAACGAAGACAGAATAGAAGCAAAAATCCACGAGTTCGCCAACGAAGGCTTACGTGTCATAGCGATGGCATACAAGCGCCTGCCGAAATCCAAATACAAGAAAGGCGAAGAATGCGAAAGCCTAGAAAAAGACTTGGTTTTTGTGGGGTTGGCAGCTATGCGTGACCCGCCACGAATGGAAGTTAAAGACGCCGTGGAAAAAGCCAGGCAAGCAGGCATCAAAACAGTCATCATCACCGGCGACTACGGTCCAACAGCAGAGGTCATCGCCAAGGAAGTAGGTATCGTCGCCAAAGAATGCTGCCAAGTCATCCGAGGCGTCGACTTGGAAGCGTTAAGCGACCAAGGCATAATTGACGTAGTCAAAAAAGGCGACGTTATTTTCGCAAGGGTTTCGCCTGAACAGAAACTCCGCATAGTAAAAGTGCTTAAGAAGAGCGGAGAAATAGTCGCGGTCACTGGAGACGGCGCCAACGATGCGCCTTCACTCAAAGAAGCTGACATAGGCGTCGCCATGGGCGCTTCAGGCACAGACGTTGCCCGCGAAGCAGCCGACATCGTGCTCCTAAACGACAGCTTCGCCAGCATCGTAAAAGCCGTCGAATCAGGACGCGCCATCTACGAGAACATCCGCAAATTCATCGTCTACGTATTCGCCCACAACTGGGCAGAACTCATCCCATTCGTCCTCTACGCACTCATAGGGTTCCCACTGCCGCTGCTGGTCGTCCAGATATTAGCCATCGACTTAGCCATCGACGTCATCCCCAGCTTAGCTTTGAGCCGCGAACCGCCGGAAGCAGGCATAATGGAGGAACCCCCCAGAAGCATCAAAGAACGCCTCTTCACACCCAGAGTCTTCGCCCGCTCAGTCTACATAGGCATAATCATCGCCATCGGCGCCCTAATCGGATGTTTAAACGTCTGGGCTACAGGCGGATGGCACATTGGCATGCCAGTGCCCGTCAACTGGCAATTCGGCGTTGAAGGAATCACGCCTGACCCAATCTACCTCAAAGGTGTCACGATGATGTTCGCAGGTATAGTCGTTGCCCAAGCGGGAAACGTCTTAGCCTGCCGCACCAGCAAACAATCCATCTTCAAAACCAGCATAGCCACAAACAAATGGATTGTCTGGGGCATAATCGCACAACTAAGCATCCTTGCCGTGTTGATTTACGTGCCATTAATGCAGGAGGTGTTTGGCACTGTAGCGTTGGGCTGGATGGACTGGGTGTTCCTGCTGTCTTTGGCAGTGGTGGTTATACTTGCTGACGAAATCCGCAAACTTTTCGCCCGTCACTTCTTCAAAAAGAAAGGTGAAGATTTAGTTAAACACGACCACGCCTGATGCAAACGGGTAGACGCTTAAGGGTTATAAGTTTGGCTGAGACTAGTAAAGGAGAGGTTTTATCCATGAAAGTTAAGTTACGAGAGAATGGCCCAATAATGTTGGAGTCCAAAGGTGAAGCAAAACTAACTCAGGACGGTCAAGAAAAAAAGGTTGCAGGGCAGATGGTGGCTCTGTGCCGCTGTGGCTTAAGCAAGAACATGCCCTTCTGTGACGGTTCACACGTGAAAGGCAACTTTAAGGCTCCAGCAGGCGAACTAGAACTTTAGTTTAGATGCAGCAATACTCCTTCTTCCTTCTTTTTAGGCTATCAATACCCTCTTGAGTTAACCTCTTAAGCAATAACAAAAACATACCTTCAACGATGCCAAACCTAACCCCCCAAACCATCTGGAAACTAACCCCCCCAGAACTCCAAACCCTACTAGACACAGGCAACCTCAAATCAACCAGCAACACCATCCATTTCTACGCACCCAGCTTTACCTTTTACAAAACCAAGCACTTCTGCAGTTCAACCAAAGAGTTCCCCACCATCTCAGTCACAGGCAACCGCTGCGCGTTGAACTGCAAGCATTGCGGCGGCAAAGTGCTTGAAACTATGCAGCCAGCTCAGTCGCCTCAGGCGCTGTTTGAGTTGGCGGTGAAGCTTAAGGCTGAAGGCGCCAAAGGAGTGCTGGTAAGCGGCGGCTGCTTACCTGACGGCTCGGTGCCCCTCGACGATTTTGCTGCTGTTTTGGGGCGGATTAAGCTGGAGTTGGAGTTAACGGTTTTTGTTCATACGGGGTTTGTGCGTGGGGAATCAGCTTTTGCGCTCAAAAAAGCAGGGGTGGACGCGGCTTTGATTGATGTTTTGGGCTCCGAGGAAACAGTACAAAATGCATTCAACCTAAAAGTCAGCGTCAGAGATTATGCGGATTCACTAAAAGCCCTCACAGAAGCCCATCTCAATGTGGTGCCTCATGTCATCGTCGGGTTAAACGGGGGCATACTCGACGGCGAACTCCACGCATTGGAAATTATCAAGCAAAACAGCACACCACAAGCCATAGTGATAATCGCCTTTATGCCAATCCACGGCACAGAAATGGTCAACACCCCGCCGCCCAAACCCAGCGACATCGCCAAAGTCGCTGCCGCAGCCCGCCAAATGTTCTCCCACACCCCGCTGGTGCTAGGTTGCATGCGACCCAAAGGCAAGCAACGCGAGGAAACCGACGTTTTGGCACTTAAAGCAGGCGTGGACGGGGTGGCTTTCCCAAGCGAAAAAGCCATCGAATACACCAAAAACAGTGGGTTTCAAACGGTTTTTTCGCCGTACTGCTGTGCCCAAGTTGGCTTGGATGTAGAGCGGTAAGGCGGTGAACCAAAGGTTTTAAACGCCTAAACCAACGAATGGAGTTGGGGATAAAATGCGTAAAACTGCGGTCGCATTAGCGGTTCTGTTTTGTTTCTCAACAATTACCTTGGTTGGCGCGGAAGCAACAGAGGCACCCAACGCAGCGGACGGGGCAAACATCGTCGGCGGAGTAATAGGTGTTATTGCCATCGTCGTAATTTTTGCGGTTATTGGTTACGCGGGATATCGGATGGTTAAGAAGTGGAGTTCCTCCTCATCCTCAGACTAACGTTTCTGGCTTAAAATCATTCTTGAGAGCACAATCGCCCAAGCTGCAAACGCCAGCGCCGACACTGTTTCGGGTATGGCAACGTTTGGCGCATAGTAGATTGTGAACTCCAAAACCCAAGGCAAAGCAGCAATTAATCCAAGCACCAGACTAAACACAGCCAAACCTCGGCGTCTATCCAGCCAAAAAGCACAGGTCAAAATGAAAAAGCCAATCGGCGCCAAAACAAAAAACGCCACCGAAACCAAATAGTGCGTAGGCACAAAGTGCTCGTTGAAGATACCGATACAGACCAACGCAACCGTTGCAGCGGCAAAAACAGCAACACCTGCCTTGCCCACTACTCGCTTACCAACATAAGAGTACACGCCTAAAACGGCAAAGACAAACGCCAACACACCCGCAGTGATGAGCCCCACATTGAAGATGATGCTGGTTGCGCCTTCGACTACGCCTAGGTCGCTTAGTGCGTTGTTTGTCCAGCTAAAAGGCGGATAGAGCGCAATTGCGGTGAGTATGCAGGCGAAGGCGACGATGGGGGCGGTGATTCCTGCGACTGCTCCAATTTGGGCGGGTTTAGGCATTTTGTTCACAGTGGCTATTTGGCGGTTGCACGTTTAAGCGTTTGCCGTCTGAGGCACAAATTGTCTTAGCCTCTGCAACGATTGCAACCTGTCTTTTTCGCCGATTTTAGCTTCCTCCACCGACTTTCTGAGGATTTCGATGGATTCATCCATGGCTTTTCGCTCCACGGGGAAGGGCACGCCGTCTTTGCCGCCGTAAGCGAAGCTGAATTTGACGGGGTCTTGCCAGCTGGGTTCTTCGCCGTAGATGAGTTCGGCGACGAGAGCTAATCCGCGGACGGTGGCTGCTCCGACGCCTTTGACGCTTAAGAACTCCTCGTAGTTGTTGGGTTGGAACTCGTAGAGGCGGCTGAGTGTGTCCCAGTTGATGTTGCGGGGCATGTTGAGCGTGGTTTGGGTTTGTGTCCACGGGTCGTCTGATTGGGGTAGCCACGTTTGCAGTGACGCCTGACTCTTGGGTCTGGCGGCGGACTGGATGAGGTTGAACAGTTTTTTGGGCGGTTCCTTTGCGAGGTCGACTGAGGCTTTGCGTGCTTCTTGGCTTTCGCGGGCAACCATGTTTAACGCTTTTTCGCGCCTTACGTCACAAGCGACTGAGTTGCAGGGGTCCTCGGTAAAGCTTTGGGTGTTGCTGCCCAGCCAGTGATACCGCCGTGCATTCCGCTCTGCGCCGCTCATGCCCTGCTGCACAATCGCCCACTCGCCCTCCGCTGTGAGGAGGAACGCGTGGTGGTAGAGTTGGTAGCCGTCCTGCACAGCTGTGTTGTCAACTTTCGCTGTCATGCGGCTTGTATGGAGGAGGTCGTCGATTTTTTCTTCTGAGAAGCCCCATTTTTCGCCGATAAACTGAATGTCGCTTGGTGTTTTGTGGCTGGTTTTCCCCTTTCCACCGCAGACTGCAACGCCGTGCGCCTCGGGGGAGAGAGCGGTTTTGAGTACTCCTGTAACGACGGTGGTGACGCCGCTACTATGCCAATCATATGCCAAGACGCATCCGAGCGCTTGGAACCAATAGGGGTCGGAGAGCCGCGCGATGAATTTGGAGGTGCCGTACTCGTCGATGAAGACATCTGCGATTCCTCGGGCGAGCCCCTTCATGCGTCCCGTAAGCCAAGAGGGCGCTTTGCCGCCGTGCAATGGTAGAACAGCAGTGCCAGAACGATACATCATAATCAACTGGGATTGGATGGGCGGGGATATATTGATTATTGCATCCAATCAGTCAAAAAAAGAACTTGGACGAGCAAGTGCTTGCTGAGAAACTTTTAGATAGCCTATTTCACAGAGTTAATCACGCCTAAAGTTATGCAGGTTGAAAGCTAATGTCAGAGAAATCAATTTCAGAGCGCGCCAAAGACACATTAAAATGGATTCAGAAAGAGCAAAAGGCAAGCGGTTCTGGCATGGTTGAGTTTTCCAAAATCCCTGACCAGAGTGCAGTGCGTTTCCTCCTCCGAAAAGGCGATGTGTTTGAGCCAGAACAGGGCATGATAAAATCCGCTGTCGAACCAGAACCCGAAGAATCCGCCGGTGAGTTCCCTACTCATGCACCGTGGGTTTGGCGAACCCCCAAGCCCAAAAGAAAAGGCGATGTGCCTGAGCCCTATGAGTTCTTAGCCTACTCCGAATGGAGCGTACTTCCAAGCGAAGTTGCAGAGGCTCTGCGGGGTATGGGTTTTGCAGGTGCACCCTTCCTCTACGAGGGCTACAGTTACCGCAAGATGATGGGTGGTGCGCTACGCCGCAAGATGATTGGGCAGTATTCTAGGGAGCAGTTGCTGGCGGACCTTAAGCAGAGGGAAGATTGGTCTGAGGAGGAGTGGGCAAAGTTTGAAGAAGACCTCGACCGCATTGTTGTGGAGTGCAGAGGTAAAAGCAAGCAGGTCTCAGAAGTGGAGGTTTCCCACGGCATAGTGTATTACCCCAAAGACGGCAGCTTCGACTTCCGATAGTATTATTTGCCCCTTTAACCTGTGTTGTATTGGCGATTTTTTGTTATCCAAATACCTCTCCTACACTGACCGCACAGGCGAAGCCGCATTCGCTGTCCTTATGGTGATAATCATCAATGGTTATGTTGCCCTATCCAACCTCAACACGGGATTCGTCTACATTGTGGCGGTGAATTTAGGTGCGTGCTTGGGCTGGGGAGTCATCGACGGGTTAATCTACGCTATCTCCAGCAGCATCGACCGAAACAACAATCGCAAAAAACTCATACAACTCAAAGCTTCCTCGAAAAACCCCAATGCCCTTGAGCAAGTCAAAAAAAACTTAGAAGACACCCTCTTAGTCAGCTTCAGCGAAGAAGGCAAAAACGCAGTAGCTAAAGACATAATCACTTATGTTCCAGAGGCAACCCTATCTAAAAACAAACTCTTAACCAAAGACGAAGTCTTAGGCTGGTTATCCATCATCGGCATTTACATGACAGTTGGGTTTTTGATGGCTTTGCCTTTTTTGGTTTTTCCAAATAAAGAGTGGGCGTGGTTTATTTCCAACGCTTTCGGAGTAGCGTGGGTCACATGGTATGGCGTGCAACTGGGTAAGAGCGCCGGCAAGAATCGTTGGCTAATTGGCATCATAATGGGTTTGGTCGCCGTTGGGTTTTTGGTGGGCTCCTACATCGTGTGGTCGGGGCAAAGCATCTAAAGCATTCTTGTGCCTGCGGCGCCAGCAGCTAGTGCGTCGATGCCGATTAAGATGAAAGCGATGGAGACAAAGAACGCGTACGTCCAGACGCCAAGCACTGGGAAGAAAATCACAATAAAACCAAAGATTGCAATCAAGATGCCTAAAACGATAAGCAATCCCCGTACTCCCCCGTTCATGTTATGTGCACCCACACCGACAATGATGCGCCCGATGCCATAAATCAGCAAGCCGATGCCCAACAGAATCGCGATTGTAGCAGTCGCCAACAGGGGGAAGAACAGAATCAGCAAACCGATGATGATTAGTATGATGCCTATAGCAGCGTTTGTTCCCCGTGACCCTCCTGGAAGCCAGCTGGAAGAGCCAGCAGTTGCCAACCGGAAAATGCCGATGATGAATATGATGATGCCGAAGAACACTACTAGCGTCACTATGACTGCGGCAGGATAGAACAGCGCTAGGAAACCAGCAACCAATGCAATTATGCCTAAGATTATTTCAAGTGCTCGGTAACCACTAGAACTTCTTGTTTCTGTCAAAACTTTTCATACTCCAATTTTTTTGGTTTATTAAAAATATCAAGCAAACTAGGAGTAGCGGGGTATAAAAGTAAATGCTACAACAAAGATACAACCACTAACGCGGATATCGAGGTTTAAGCAGACCTACGCCAAAGCCTAAGCAAGCATTAGGGTGCCTGCCACTCTCAACTTGGTGCCCTCAAGATACATTAACACCGCCCTGTCGCCAGAACGGTAAACCAATGGCTTATCCAACACCAACGTCAAAGTGGGCTTTCGGAAGTCGCCGCCCTCAGACGCCGCTTCCACCTTGGCGGTTACGAACTGCGCCCAATGGCCCACATGCATCACCATGCCTGCTTTGATAGGCGTCTGCCAGTACTTGATCAATTCAGCGGTGGTTTGGAGCTTGTTCTCTGTTTTAACGGCGGGGTCGTTGGTTAAGACTGTACCGCGATCCAAGTCTTCGACATCAACGTTTTTAAGTGCGAAGCCGACGCGGTCGCCAACTGATGCGTCTTCGAATTCGTCGTCGTGCTTCTGTATGGAGCGCACCTGAGCCATTTTGGTGCCCGGCAGCACTTTTAGGTTGGCGTGTTTCTGCACCGCACCGTCGACGACTATGCCTAAGATGACTACGCCGACGCCTTTAACGTTGAAAGCATGGTCAACGGGCACCGTCCCCACCTTGGCATCAGCGGCGGGTTTAACCTGCGCAGCTTCCGCCAGCAGCTTCTCCCGTATCAAGTTAAGGTCGTCTGCGAGGAACTCAAAGCCTTCAAGTGGTGTACCTTTGATGAGTGGCAGAATTTTCTCTTTAGGAATATAGTTGCGGAGTACAAAGTAGCCGCTCTGTATGCCGCTGCATTGCAGCATAACCAGTTGCTCGCCCAGCGTCGCCGATAACTCGTCCACTACGACGAGGGCTTTGGTAGCTAATGCGCATGCATAGAACAGGGGCGCCAGTCGTTCAGGGTAGCGTGTGGGTTCGATGAGGGTAACTGTTGCTTCGCCTTTTTTGATGTCATAGAGGGTAATGTCTGTGGAGGTGCCTTTTTTTCCGATGCCACCACTGTAGTCTTGTGCGCCTAGGACGGCGACTGTAATGTTTCCCATGTTAATCTACCCTGGTTATCCGCATTGTTGAAGAACACCACAAAGATAAGCGTTATGAATGCACAGAGGTTTTTTAATCGGGACCGGCAACCCTCAGCCACCATGCATCTGCTGGAGGAAGTCGCCTCAACAAGCCATCAATCCAAACCAGACGCGAAAACAAAAAAGCAGCCGTCCCCACAACCCGCAAGAAGAAGATGAGCAAGGGCGACACTCTCTTCTTCTTATAATAGAAACAAGTTTAGGCTGTTGCGTAGCTTTTATAAGTCTACAGTACATAAGCATGCCAAGCAAGGTGCCATAAAGTATGCCCAAAGTCAAAGTAGCATTAATCGGCGTAGGCAACTGCGCCTCATCATTCATCCAAGGCATCCAATATTACAGTAAAGCAAAAGTAGACCAACTCGGACTGCGCAACCCCCTACTGGCGGGTATGACGCCCCTCGACATTGAGGTGGTCGCAGCATTCGACGTTGACTCACGAAAAGTCGGCTATGACCTTTCAGAAGCCATCCTTGCCAAACCCAACAACGCCCCCAAAGTCGCTGACGTGCCAGAAATGGGCGTTAAAGTCTCTAAGGGTCCACTCTTCGACGGCATAGGCGAATCAACAAAAGCACTCATCGAACTCAGCACCGCACCCGACGCAAACGTTGCAGCGGTACTCATGGAAACAGGCGCAGAAATCGTAATCAACTTGCTCCCAAGCGGCGCAACCAACGCCACCGAATACTATGCTGTTCAAGCCATAGCAGCTAACTGTGGATTCATCAACGCCACACCCAACTTCGTGGCAAGCGAACCTACATTGGCAGCACAGTTTGAAGACGCAAACCTGCCAGTTGTCGGCGACGACTTAGTTGACCAAATCGGCTCAACCGCCCTCCACAAAACCCTACTCAAACTGCTAAGCGACAGCGGAGTCCACATCAACGAAACCTACCAGCTAGACGTCGGCGGCGGCACAGAATCCGTCGACACAATGGAACGTTCCCGCGACGCAAAACGCTGCATCAAAACCCAATCCGTCGCATCCGCCCTCCCCTACAAAACCGAAGTGGTGGCAGGCTCCACTGACTACGTGGATTTCCTGCAGAATAAAAGGGATAGTTACTTCTTCATAAGTGGCACCTACTTCTGCAATACACCGCTTAAAATCGACCTTAAATTCCAAACCATCGACGCCCCCAACGCAGGCAGCGTCCTCCTCGACGTGGTACGGGCTGTAAAGCTGGCGCGGTCAAGAGAGCAGGGAGGCGCAATCGAAGCGGTTTGCGCTTATGGGTTTAAGCATCCGCCTAAAATGTTGCCAATGGGAACTGCAGAAGCGGAATTCAAAAAATTCGTCACATAACTTACCCTTTTCATTTGACATTTTTGCTACACAGCCGCTGGTGGTAGATCTTAAATAGCCAGCTTTCTCTTGCTTTTCCCAAAGGGATGCCTATCTGATTAGAACTCAGATAGTCTACTCTCACAAACAATTGCTATCGTTTGGTCCTTTACGTAAGGTAGCCGTTTCTGTTTACGGACGTAGTCTACGTCATGTCTGTGATGCAGCGGATGCTATAATCAATGCTGCTGTGCTCAAATCCAACTTAGCCGTGTTAATTACCATGTCATAGTTTGCGGGGTCATCCCAGTCAATGTTGTAGAACCTCTGCAGGTACTCGGAAGCTGCCCTATCGTTTTCCTCCATTAACTTCACCGCCCCCTCTTCGTCTACTCCCTCACTCTGCATGATTCTGTGAACCCTAACCGCTTGAGGCGCAATTACTCTAACATGGAGCACACCAACTTTATGCTTAAGCACCGCTTGGCCGCCTCTTCCCACAATCACGGTTTTGCCTCTGCTAGCTAAGTTGTTGATGACTGTTTGGATTGTGCTGAGGCATTGCTCTTCGTCGAGAGTTTTTCTGATTTGTGCATCGTTTTTAATGTCAAAGGAGGCTTTGGCGGGTTTTCGGCGAAGCATCAATTTATCAACGAAACTCTGAACCCGATAAGTATCTTCACAGAAATCCACAATGTCCTCTTCAGAGATGCCCATCTTTCTGCCTACTTCCACCATTAATGCTTTGTCAACGTAGGACCAGCCGAGCATTTTGCTGACGTGTTGGGCGATTTCGTCTCCTCCGCTGCCTATCTGCCTTGAAAACGTTATAACTGTAGGCGTAACCATTGGGGCATGCGCTTGGGGGGCGGCTGGTTTGAGGTGCTCTTTTATCTGGTCATAGTTGGGTTCGTCGGAAGGTTTTTTGGCAACCCATGTGTGGAGAACTATGCCGTCTTCGTCTAGCACGAAAATTGCCCGCTTAGCCAACGGATGATCCGCTGATGGCATGGCCTTTATGTCATAAGCTTTGGTGACTTTTTGGTTGGGGTCAGCTAGTATGGGGAAGTGTAACCTGCATTTTTCAGCCAGTTGCTTGTTGCCTGATGGCGGGTTGATGTTTACTCCGACGATTTGGGCGTGTAGGTTTGTTAGTTGCCGCATGTGGTCTCGGAATGGGCACAGTTCTTTTGTGGAGTCTGCTGCAAAGGCTTCAACGGCAAAGATTAAGACGACTTTTTGTCCCAAGAACTCGTTTAGGTTGCGGATTCTGTTTTCGGTGTCGGGTAAGCTGAAGGTGGGGGCTTCTTCACCCACTTTTACCATAAATCTAATCTACCCCAATAGAATAAGGTTTTCACAAGTATAAAGGACTGTAGTATTTTTTTGAGCTAAAAGCGGACTCTGATATGAACGTTTGTGGCGCGCCAAAGGAAAAAGTATGTGCCCCGCGGCGGTTTTGCAGCTAAAACATTTTTTGGTCACGGCTCAAGACTAATTTGTCCACTACGTCTTTTATTGCGGCGCTGGATCAATTAGGGAAAGAGGTAGAGTTGCCTGCACGGGTGACGATTATGTCGGGGTCTACTTCGCGTACTGCGTAGACGAGTTAGATTATTGGTCACCATTTTTCTTTATACTCGTGAGTAAATTTTTTATGCTAATTTGCTTGCATGAAGAGGAGATTACAAAGGATGAATCGAGTGGCTGTAAGATACTGAAAAAACCTTACCCCATGTTACGGGTGCTACGAGTGCCCACTAAAATGAAATTGACACAGTTATCACTAAGTCAAAAAAGAAAGGTCACGATACATGTGATTGGATTGATAGTCGTAATCCTCTGCGGAGTATTTTTTATTCAACGCGATGTGGGTTCCGATAATTTGTACTTCTCAGCACAGACCATATTCGATGACTCCGACTACATGTTGCAATATCCCTCTGTCTACAACGGAATTCTTTGGGTTACGGCAAGTTGCTTTGAGCAGAATGCCACCGTTTACAAGTACGATGCAAACAACCTATCCCTTTTAGCAAAAACTAACCTTACAAACGGAGAAGCAGAATGTTTTACTGCTCAAGAATACAAAGGTCTAATCTATATACCTGCCATTTCAAACAGTGGCAACCAATCAGACCCAAACCCGTATGGTTCAGTAACGGTTCTTAACGCAACCACCCTAAAACAAGTGGCTTTCATAAACGCTAGCTCTAAGCGTGTCGCTGCACTTCTTGAGGCAGTCATCGATAAAGACAGAGGGAACATGTATTTTGGCGCTGACCCCCATAACGGTAAATTAGGCTTCTTCAGTGTACCCCTCAGTGACACTTTGGATGTTTCTGCTTATGAATTTGTTACCATCGCTCCAGACCCCGATAACAGGAACAGCGAAAGCCAAGTTGTCGTGTGGAACGGTTCCGTTTATGTTTTGGCCTGTTCAGGAAATGTTGACGGTACAATTGAGGGTATTGTTAGAACACGACTCTATCACTCATCTGACCTAGTTGATTGGGTCTTGGATTGGGAAGTCACTGGAGAAAACACTGACGACAAAGGGGTCGGAGGATACTTCAGCCACATTACAGCCTCAAGTGATTACTTAATCTGTGGGTATCTGCGTGACACAGTAGGCGTCACCGACTACAGGTTTGGTTACATCGGAGAGAACTCGACTGCATGGACAGAAATACATACCAGTCTCCTAGACCCTCTGCACGTCCGAGAATCAGGGGCAGAAGACCATCCAATTGTTAACGCAATAAGCTCAGATATGTTCATCTGGGAAACAAATGCAAGACAGACCTCCAACGCGCTCATACCCCATCAAATCTCAGTTTTTAACATTACATCAAAAACATTGACCCCTCTTCTCACCGCGGGAAATGGCTACAACGACAGAAGCCTAGGAATCGACGAAAACAACTCCAAGATTTATGTTGCCAACTGCTATGATTATTCAAAGGGGCTTTTGCTGCCAAGAAGCCAAATACTGCAGATAAACTGGAATTCACCTATTGAAATACCTTATTATTTATCGGCGGATTAGGGTCGCTTGTCGATTTCTCGTCTGTTAACTTTTTAAGGGTTTTGTTGGTGGATTAGAACCATGAGAGGGTTCCGTTTTTCCTCGCTGTTTTCAGGCACCACGCATACACGGCGTACCCCAACGGCACGATGATGGCACACATCAACGCCAGAATCAGGATGTAGGGCAGCACCATCTGTATGGTCCAGCCTGTGAGCATAAGGCGGATGCTGGTGAAGAAGTAGTATTGGGGCAGCACGTAGCTGATGGCTTGTAGTAGCGGCGGCATAACTGTTGGCGGAAACAGCACGTTGCCAAAGAGTGTGGTGGAGATGGTTATGAATGCGGTAACGGGGTCACCCTGTTTGGTGACTATGAGGATGCCTGCGCCGATCATGCTAAAACCGAGAAAAGTGCCAATGCCAAGCGCCAACACAATCAGCGTGCCCAAGATGTTTACGCTTAAGTCTACGCCGAAAAACGCCACGCCTATGAGCAAATACACCACCACAACCGCGGTGCTCCAGATGAACCCCCAAAGCGAACTGCCCACAATAAACGTTCGCAGTCCCGTCGGCGACACCAGTACTTCTTCGAGCGCCCAGGGGTTGATGGTTTTCTGCACCAGCGTCAAGGACTGCGTGAGGTAGCTGTTGAACGCTAAGCCGATGATGAGGTAGGTGGTGAAGTTCATGTTGTACATTTCTTGGACGCTTTGGTTCACAGCGCTGTTGCCCAAAAAAGCGAAAGACAATGCGCCGAAGAGTGCGGTTACGATTAGGATGACCATGTTGGTTTTGTAGGTGCTAAAGCTGATGGCGTCGCGTTTCATGAAGTAAAAGATTTTTTCGATTTCATCCCAAGCCGTCATGCCTCGCTCCTCCCAGTCAACTCGATGAATGCATCCTCCAATGTGGGCTCTTCTCGGCGGTAATTCACCAGTTTGATGCCTTCTCGGTAGAAAAAATCAAACACCGAAGGCACTGCGTCAACGCCTTTGAGTTCTACACAGAACCCCTTCTGCCCCAAGCCCATGACATACTGGTCGTTCTCTGAGGCGCTTACGACCGCTGGCAAACCGTAGAGTTTTTCGGTCTGCGCTGGGCTGATGGATTCGACGACTATGTAGATGCGTTCTTTCTCTTTAATCATGGCTCGGATTGCGTCGGGGGTGTCGCAGGCGATTAGGCGGCCTTTTCTTAGGATGCCGATTTGGTCGCATATCTGCGCTGCCTCCTCAATGTAGTGGGTGGTGTATAGCACCGTTTTGCCTGTTTCACGCACGGTTTGCTGCACGAAGTCCCGGATGTTGCGGGATGCAATCACGTCTAACCCCACAGTGGGCTCGTCCAGTAGTAGGATGGGCGGGTCAGGCAGCAGCGTCCGCGCCAACGCCAACTTACGTTTCATGCCGCCCGAGTAGCGTTGGTACAAGTCGTAAACACTGTTTTCTAATCCAACAAGCTTTAGCACCTCTAAGATGCGTTCGTGGCGTTGTTGGCGGGGCACGTTGTAGATGGAAGCGTAGAATTCGAGGTTGCGGTAGCCGTTGAGTCTCCAAAAAAAACCGCGTTCTCCCACACTGAAAAGCGTGCCCAAGGACCGTTTAACCTGCATTGGCTCTTTAAGGATGTCATAGCCGTTGATTAATGCGGTGCCGCTGTCGGGAGGCAGAAGGGTGCAGAGCATTTTGACAAGGGTGGTTTTGCCTGCGCCGTTAGGGCCTAGGAGCCCAAAAAGCTGCCCTTTTTTGATGTTGAAGCTGAGGTTGTTGACGGCGTTGACGGCTGCGGTTTTTCGGCGGCGAAACAGTTTTGGCTGTTCGGCGGGCATTTTGATTTTGAACGTTTTTGTTAGGTTGATTGTTTGGATGGCGTGTTCGTTCTGCAACCGCTAAACCTCGATTTTGACAGGGAAGGAATGCACAACAACCATATTATGCTGTGCTGAGTGGGCGTTTTTAGGCGTTTTTCTGCCAAAAAAGCCTCAAATACGCAGCCGTACAACCACATGGTATGTTGCCAAAAGTGGTCGTGTATAATTCAGTTAGCGTTGACGGCGCAATTAAGGATTTCGACGTAGACATAGCACTGCACTACGAGGTGCTAGGCAGGTTCGGCGCTGACGCGTTGCTTGCAGGCTCGCAGACCGCCAAATCCGGCATCGAGTTGTTCCTCAAGGAGGTGCCGCCTGAAGAAGAAAGCGACTATCAAAAACCCCTAACCAAAGCTGGCGATGACCGCCCAATCTGGATTATCCCCGACAGCAGAGGCATCCTCCAAGGACTGCTGCATGTACACCGCAAATCAGGCTACGCCAAAGACATAGTTGTTTTGGTTTCCAAATCCACGCCCAAACAGTACCTCGCTTATTTAGTTGAGAGACACTACGATTACATTGTTGCTGGAGACGACCATGTGGATTACCGAGTGGCGCTTGAAGAACTCAACAGCCGCTATAACGTAGAAAAAGTGGTAACCGACAGCGGCGGCATCTTAGCCGGGGTGTTGTTTGAGCAGGGTTTGGTGGATGAGTTGCATCTGCTTGTTGCCCCTGAATTGGTAGGCAAAAAAGCAGTGACCCTATTTCGAAACTTAGGAGGCAGTGTGAAGCTGGAATTAATTGGCTCTGAAGCCATCAAAGGGCATGTGCTGTTGAGTTATCAGGTTTCAAAGCAGATATTAGCTAAAATGTACTGATGAACTGATTGGCCTCTGCGTTATGGAACTGATAGCTTGGTGGGGTCTATGGTTGCCATGATTTGGGCACCTTTGCTTTTAACTATCCTCATCGAAGCGAACACGTCAATGCCCAAGGACACCCATAGCGCCATCAAAGAGGGCATTATGATATTGGGAACTTCAACGCCATAGACAGTGATGTCAAAACTGCTGAATAAAACCGCAAAAAGCACCAGAGTCAAAATCATAGTGGCTAAAAAATGTGCCAGAACGATCACTCGATATTTTTTCATAACGTTTAGAAGTTTAAGCAGCGCCTGCTGTGTTTGGCTGTCGCCGATTTGTTGTCGCTGCAACTTTTTGTAGATACCATGGGAGTATCCAGTGTAGTTCCACAGCGAAGTCGTGTCTTTTGAGGCGACGGCTGAGATGAAATAGCGATAATAATCGTCTGCATTAGGGTTTGGTGCAACCCAGTATTTGTAGCCATAAACAAACCCATACACCAACACGTCATTTGCTTTATCGTACTTGTCAAAGTAGTATCCGCTTGCCGCTAACTGGGTAATCATGAAGGGGAAAAAAGCGAACAAACCAAACGGCACATACTCCGCGCCGCCGAACGCCCAAACCAAAAGCAAAGGCACCCCAAACAAAACCAAACCTGCCGCCTGTACATGCCAAACAATTGTTTCCGAATTCTTAGATAACCTAGAAATCACAGTTCTTGTTTCCAAAAGCGCCAATAGCAACCCTATGCCGACTCCGAAAACAACATAGCCCAATCGCGTTGGGGTTAGCCACTGCATTTTGGTGATTGCCAAATACATGAAAACAGCGATGGGTACCGCTACACATATGGCACCGGCGAGACGGCTTTTCCCTATGGGAAAACCTAACTTTCCAAACGACATCTAGAGGCAATCACCTGTAGTAAACAGTTTTTCGTCGTTCATAAAGTTAAGCGATAACGATTTTTCTATCCAACGCTGTTGCGATGTTGCGTTCGATGGTGCGTTTGACGTTGCCTATTTTATCCACGGTTTCTTTGTAGCTGTTGGTTTTGACGGTTTCGTGGGTTTCCACGCTGGTTTTGCGAATCCTAAGCTGGTCGAGCTGTTCTTGGTATTGGGTCAAATTCTGCTTTGTCTCATCCATCTTAGAGGAAGCCAGCAGTTGACTGCGGTTGGTAGCCAACTCGGTACAGCGGACTTGCAGGTTATCAAGCGAGTTGTTATGCAGTATTTCGTTCACTGTCTGCTCAGCTTTCCGTTGCTTATCGGGCTTGAGTTTGAGGGTGTCTTTAGCCATCATACCTTCGAGTTTCTGCAAAATCTCCCTAAGTTCAGGGTAACCCGACTGCTCTGACACCAATGCGTCAAAGGGTTGGTCTAGGTACTGGTTGATTTTTTTGAGTTCGTCGGGTGTGATGCCCCCGCCTCCTCCTGAAGTGGCAAGCGCCTGCATCTTTATGAATGGTTTTTGGAGATGGCGCAGGGTGTTTTTGAGTTCATTGCTTAAGTTTTCTATTTCGGCGTTGAGGAAGTTGAGCCTGTCTATGGGCCCTTTGCTTTGCAGAGTGCTGATTTTCTGTTCTAAATCAGAGATTTCCTGCTCAAGCGGTATGCGTTCGTTCTCTATGCTGGTTTTGTCCTGCTGGATAACGGCAAGTTGCTGCTCTATACCCTGTAACTCGTTTAGTTGCAAAAGCGCTTCTTCAAGCGTTTTTGTTTTAACATACTCTTTTGTGACGTAATCGTTTAGGGCGTTGTAGGCTTGTCTGGCTTTTTCGTAGGTCTGCAAGAACCTTCGCCGATCCATAATGAAGAAGGGTGAGATGCGGGGGAACCAGTTTTTGATGTCTATGTCGGTCACGTAGAGGACTTTTTGGATTTCTTGCACGTAACGGTTCATACTGTCATATGAGACCTGATCGGGCGGAGTGAGTTTTTTGAATCGGTCGAGGAATAGCCGTGTGAGTTTGTTGAGGGCCCGGGCGCGGTTGTAGACTTTCATGTTTCTTTTTTCGATTTCTTTTCCGCTTAAGTCGAAGAGTTGTTTGCTTATGTCTGTGAGGGCTTGGATTTGGAGATTCATGTTGTCGCGGAGTGTTTTGGCTTGGGCGTGGACTGGGGTGAGGACTGTGCTGGTTTGTGTTTGTAGCCATTGTTTTGCTTCTTCTGAGGTGGAGAATTGTGTGGTTGCTTCTGTCAACAAGGTTCACGCACCTTATTGTTAGTGTTTGGTTGTTTATCAATTTTAGCCATAATTTGCTCCAAGGTTCTGTAAAGTCTCTGTCGGAAGCCCTCAAAAGATACTTCTCTGTAAAAAATCATCGGATGCTCTCACTCGGTTCTCCCTGTTTTTATGGGGGTTACTTTTATGACTAAGCCGCCATTTTCTACGGCTAACGACCAATCCAATTCGTCATACTCTGTTAGGTTGAATTGTTTGATTATGCTGAATGGGATTGTTGTGCGTAGGGATTGGCTTTTTGGGGTTTGTTTGTTGAGTTTGGTTATTTCTCCCACTTTGTTGACCTCTGATGGGCATAGTTATTGGTTTACCCATATATTAGGTTTACCAACGGGTTTACCAATATATTTATTAGCTATGTTGTATATTGGTAAATTGGTTGGTAAACATGGCACAGGTATTAACACCCAGACAAGAAAGAGGACAAACAATCGCCCACACAAACGGACAAGTCAAACGCATAGACGAACTACTCTACACCGTAAAAAGCCAAAGCGGAAACGGCGAATATACAGTTAATAAAATAAACGGCGAATGGGTCTGTGACTGCCCTGACTACACCTACAGACACTTACCCTGCAAACACATCCACGCCGTAAACTTCTCACTCAGCATCCGAGCCGAAGTAAAAGTACACACCATAAAACCAATCGAAAACCTAACAAACTGCATTTACTGTGGCTCAAGCAACCTAAGAAAAGACGGCGTAAGAAAAAACAAAACAGGCACCATCCAGATTTTCGAGTGCAAAGAGTGCCACAAATACATGACTTTCAACATAGGCTTTGAACGAATGAAACACAACCCACAAGCAATCACTTCTGCAATGCAACTATACTTCAGCGGGGAATCGCTTAGAAACACAATGGAAAGCCTAAGACTGTTAGGGGTAGAAGTTAGCCACCAAACCGTTTACAACTGGATAAAAAAATACACCGCTTTAATGAAAAATTACGTTGAAAACATAGAGCCACAAGTGGGAAACATTTGGAGAGCAGACGAAGTATGGATAAAAGTAAAAGGCGACCTCAAATACCTCTTCGCCATGATGGATGATGAAACCCGTTTCTGGATAGCCCAAGAAGTAGCCGACACCAAAGACAGACACGACACAACAGCACTGTTTACAAGATCAAGCTACTTAATGGGCAAAAAACCCAAACACCTAATCACAGACGGCTTACTATCGTATTCAAGAGCCGCAATGGAAGTCTATCCCAACAGCAAGCACACAAGAGAAATCAGATTAACAGGCACAACTCACAACAACAAAATGGAAAGACTCAACGGAGAAATCCGAGACAGAGAAAAGACGATGCGGGGCTTGAAAGTTAATGAAACGCCGATACTGACAGGTTATCAACTCTTCCATAATTACATTCGACCACATCAAGCCTTAGACGGAAAAACCCCCGCTGATGCTTGCGGAATTAAGGTTGAAGGAGAAAATAAGTGGTTAACCCTGATACAAAATGCCAGCAATGAGAAAAAATTAAATGCTAGCTAATTACAAAACGTAAGTCTCAGGGGAACGGAGTTTGCATTTGACAAAGCAACAATGGAGCATGGTTATATTATCTATTCTTGCATTTAGCATAATACTCTACGGCTTATTTGGCATCCAGATAAAAAACACAGAATACACCTTTTATGGTGAAGGCAGTATTCAGGATGGACAAGGAAACATAATTTATTTCAAAAGACAAATAGAGTTTACCGCCGTTGGTTCTTTTAGTGCAGAAAATAAAATTCATGTAAAAATTACCCTTTATGATTGCAATTCTAATCAGCTACTTAAGTACATGCGAGAAGTAGGATTTACAGAGGCTTTTGACTATTACCCAACCATTAGTTCTAAGGTAAATGCACTTGTTCCGTTAACAAGAACAATAGACGGAAACTATACAGGCGAAAGTGACTTGCTTTGGCATACGTCGCAAAACACATACATGTATCCAGTAGTACCTGCCCCCGAAGGTACTCTTGTCTATAACGATGCCACTGCTATTATCAATAATACTAGGGCGGTTCTTTTTATTTCGCCCACTTCAGATTTTTTAGCCATTCAGTCTAGTCATACAATGGAACAACTTACATGGGTAATAATTGGTTTAACCGTCATTATGTTGTTTCCAGTTGTGACATCATTTATGCCCGAAAAACAAGAAATTAACATACGAATTAACGGTGTTAATTTATCCAAGCTTATTGCTGAGGAAAACGAAAGGGAAGAGAAAGAAAAGGCAACTCAGAAAAAACGGCGCTTTTGGAATAGGAGAAATAGACGAAAATGAAGCATCAATTGTTACTTCGATAGTTTTTTCTTCTCTATTTCCAAGACTAACTATTGCACAAATTCCAAAGATTATGGCACCAATTAGAAAGACAAGGAAATGCGGTATCGAAGCTGTATAAGTTGGTGCATTGTGCCAACAATCATACCAACATAAACCAAACCCCAAAACCGCTATCACCACTCCAATAAGTAAACCTATGTAACTCAAAAGTCCAACTCTGATTTTTCGCTCAGAACTCAAATGCTCGGTTCGGAAAATCCGATGAAAGTTTACATGAACCATTTTTTACCATGCTCCGACGAAGATTTTACAGAACCTGCTCCAAATTGATACTCTTTTTTGGGTAGCTACTCTTAAATAGCTAACAAGCTCCTGATTAAACCCGACAGCCAATGAAAACAAAAGAGCTCACCCTAACAATAATCTTCGCCGTCCTAACAATAGTCCTAAACCCCGAAATCTCAAAAATCGCCTTCCCAGCCCCATACGCACCATTTCTAATCTACCAAATCTGGGAAATCCCAATCGTAGCCGCCCTCCTCCTACTCAGCCTAAAATCCGCAGTAGCCATAGCAGGCCTAAACGCCGTAGTCTTATTTGCATTATTCCAAGGAGCAAGCCCACTGGGACCATTCTACAACCTAATCGCCATTATCTCAATGCTCCTTGGCATCTTCATAGCACACATGCTCTTTTCCAAAAAACTCCAAAAAGACAACATCGTTTTGAAATATAGTATAGCGTTAGCAGCCATCTATACTGCCTTTGGAATAATATTTAGAACCGCAGTTATGGGTGCCTTCAACTACTTCACCCTACAATTCCCGCCTCCAGTCGGCTACGCGTTACCCCAAGCTGCCGTGGTCAGCTACTACGTGCCCGCTACAAGCGTATTCAACGCTACACTTGCACTCTACACTATTCCATTGGGCTACTTTATTGCAGTGGTGATAAAGCGGAACCTACGACATGCCAACATGGTGTAACAGAGAGCCATCTTTTGCTGGTCGACCTTGGCGTGTGTAGAATATTTTCTATGGTGCATGTCTCCACACACGCACTCCGTCTCCTTCTTCATGGGCGCCATGTGTGGAGTGAAAAAACACACTTCTCACACTGAAACAGACGCAAAAAACAAAGAAACCACAAAAACAGCACCCTTCTTTTGCAGTCTCGCAGTAACCCTGCAAAAAGCACACCCACAAAAGAGAAAAGCTTACTTTACATTTTTCCTTGAAATCCCAAAAAATTAATATTCAGTTCCTGAGCAATCCCTAACCTGATGGAGCAGCGGTGTACGAACTAGTCATCTTCATAGTGTTATCCATTTGCCTTGAATGCGGAATGGGAATCATCTATGGTGTTGGGATAGGGTACAATCCGATTCTCGTTTTCCCCGCTGCAATAGCACTGAATTTTGTTTCCATCCTCATTGTCGTCCTGGTAATGGATAGGTTCCTGAATTGGAGAGTGGGCGTCAGGAATTGGGTCGAGAGAAGACTTAGTAGGGGACAAAAAATCATCGATAGGTACGGTTGCTTTGGCATAGTAATGGGCGTTTTTGTCCTATCGCCAATACAGTTAGCGGTAGTAGGCAGGTTGTTGGGGTTGAAACCAAGTAGGCTCTACCCTGCGCTTTTAGGCGGAACAATCATTGTTGGAACAGCTTTTCTTGGAGTCGCTTTGGGTATTTTCAGATTATTGCTAGCTTGAAAGTTGTAAACCGACAATTTTCCGCCAAACCTTAGTAAAAACAGACACGGTTAGGCAGGACGGGCTTCTCTCGGTCGAAGCACCCTTCTCTCTGAACTTTTAACGGTTGAAAATATCCTTTAATAATTCCACACCTTTACAGAAATGGAAAAATGTGTCGTCGCCAACCGCAAAAAAGGCGGCGGTTTCTTCAACTATTTTCCCAAATCAACGATTTTGTTGGAGGTGATTTAGTTGAGAAAACGTATACCGATTACGGTTGTTCTCGCATCAACAATGGTAACAATAATTGCCCTTGCCATTTTTGCTCAAGCACAACCCACACCATCAAACAACGTGGTAAACACCAGCAACGGAGCTATTGTTTCTATCCAGCTACCCCAAGGAGTTCCAAGTCATCCTGTTAATCTCAGGATTTCAGTAATGGCAATCGACAACACTTCGACTAGTGAAGGCGGGAATGTGATGGAATTTTATCTTTGGGTACCAGCAATGAACTCTTATGTGCCTGTTGCAATCGTTTCGACTGGTACTAATCAGACTGTCATATCTTTAGTCAAAAGTATAGTCAATGGTACGCCTATTTGGACGCCGCCGGTTATGATGAATTTCTTCACTGCCAACGCCAGCCAATTACAAGTTTCAATGAAAGATCAAACGCTTATGGCTAACTTGACTACTTCATTTAACGTTACCTTGCCAGACTCGTTAGGAGGCAACTTTACGATTCCACCGATGTCATTGATGTTTATCCCCATAGCAAGTGGTTTTGCGCATAACGAAACAACAGTAGTTCCAAGTTCAAACTGGACAATTAGTTTGTCACATACTGATGTGCCCTCATGGGTGCGCGTTTCAATTCCTATGTGGCTGGGGTCTGCACCGATGGAAGTCGTTGGAACAATGCTAGTGAATGGTACAACAACCTACATTCCGCCAAAGACATAATCAGAAAACCACATGAGTGTATTTCTACCCTCTTTTTTAGGATTTTTTACATATTTTTGCCCGGTGCAAGCACCATTTAGGCATAACCTTTATTTGAGCAGGTGAATCATCTGGCTTTCTGAACCCCAACTAACGAGGACACTGCATGGGTCGAGCACGGATAATTTGTAAAAAAATCTTCAGCGTCTCTCTAATTTTTAATGCACTCCTCACAATCGCATGCTCCGTGGGCGTTTTAGCAGGGTTCTACTGGTACTACCAAGGCTGGCAGCCCTTCAGCCCCTACCTAGTCAACGGCAACATTTTCTGGCTAGCCATAATCGCAGCCGTCATAAACATCTTCCCAAGCGCCATGCTAGGCAGGAAACTACATACAGGCAGGTTTCTCTTTCACCACTACTTCTACGGAATCCTAGTCATCATCTGCGCCACCGCTTTTGTGTTGATTTTTTCCCCTGAACCGTTGACTATGATTTTTTTCGTAAATGACACAAGCTTGGTGGTCAATTTGGGCAGGTTCTTTCTGCTAGGAGGTTTGACCCTGTTACTTGACGATCTGCCTGATTCCTCCAAAAGGGTTGAGTCAACTCTTAACTGGATAAAACGAGGAGCATACCGCGTGCGCAAAGCAATTTTTGCAGCAGAAATTATAACCGGCGCCTTCTCTGTTTACCTGTCTTTTGCGGTTTTAGCTGCCATGACAAGGGTTCCCGATTGGGTTACAGCCGCCAACTTTATACTGCTACTAACAACGCTGATTACGGGAGTTACCTCTTTCATCTTCGTCAAAAGAAGATTCTGGAGTAAAATAATGGATAACCAGGGAAACAAGCATTAGCTTAGTTTTTTTGTTGCTTCGACACGCCGTGGCTTGTTTTGTCCCAATGGAAGGGCTTTCTGATTAACTGTATTAAGCCTCGCCAGCTTGCAAAACTTAGAAGCGCCCAGTAACAGGGCATAAGAAGCGCATAGGGAATATAGCGGTTTTTCTTAAGTTTCACGCAGGCTATTACGTAAATTGAGAGGAACGAGAGATTACCCACGACTAGGTTGAAAAGGCAAATTGGTTGCAGGTAACTGGGAATCAACCATGCAAACGACGCTGGCATAACAAACGTGAGTGCCAAAAGAGCCCACAGGAAGGGGTTTACAAGAGGCACATATATGCTGGTTCCAAAGGTTAATTGGAGTTTAAGGAATTTTGCGGTGCCCAAATCCTTATGCAATTTGTGGGGTTGCCGCATATGTACAAGGTAGGTTTGCAAATGACCCTTAAACCATCTTGACCGCTGGACAATCCAGCTTTTCACCGCAATGGGCGCCTCTTCGTAAGTGTAGGAATCAAGCATTTCAGTTTTGAGGTTCTGCCTAGCCAATCGGATGCCTATGTCGGCGTCTTCTGTTACGTTGTAAGGGTCCCATCTGCCCAAATCGTCGAGTCCTTTTTTGCGGAAATGGTTACTGGTACCGCCCAAGGGGATAGGCGCTTCTATCCAATCTAGGCCTTGCAAGTAGAATTCGTACCAATTGGCGTATTCTATGCTGAACCATTTAGTAAGGATATTTTCGTCTGCGTTATAGAAGTTTAGTTTGGACTGCAAGCAAACAACATCGTTTGGTAACCGTAGAAAGACGATTGCGGCTTTCTTGAGCTGATCAGGGTCGGGGGTGTCTTCTGCATCGTAGATGACGCATAACTCGCCTTTTGCACGTAGCAATCCATAGTTGCATGCTCGCGGTTTGGTCGTTACTTGCGCTTTGGGGATAATGATGGGGTCGAAGAGTTGGAGGAACTCAGGGTATTTCTCGCTTGGGATGCCTTCGATCTTTTTCTGGGGCAAGCCAAACAAGCCCAATGCTTTAGCTTCGTTGATTGTTTCTTCGTCGCTTTCTTCCATGAGGACTTTTATGTCCAGCTTGTCTTTGGGGTAGTTTAACCGGTACATGTTGTAGAGGTTTTGGGCTAAAACGCCGGCTTCATGGAAAACAGGGATCAGTATGGTGTACACTGGAAGGTCTTCGTCGAAGGTCCAGAGCATTTCTCCACGTGTGATTTTGGTTGGCGCTCGGCCTCCTTTGAAGCCTCGGATTGAAATGTAGATTCTGATGGGGTTAACGATGAAGTATGCTATGCTTATGGCTGCGAATAACACCATAAGAGTTAGGGCGAAGCTGATAACCGCAGAGACAGCTATAGCTACTGCGACGGCGGCGAGGAAGATTTTCTGGTTTGGGTATAGCACGCGGTAGGCGGATTGGTCGGGGGTGCGGTTGTAGAGGTCTAGCATGGCTTTTTTCTTGTGGATTTCGCTGTATATGCTGTCGATTGCCCACTCGATTGATTTTGAGGAAACTACGTTGAGGTTGATTCTCCATTGTGCAAACAGGTATTGGAGGGTGACCAAAACGCGTTGGTCTAGGGGGTTGTCGACGGCTAAATGTACGATGGAGCCCTGGATGTCTAGAGGTATGATTTTGTATTTGCTGATTATAGGGTAGGGTAGGATTGTGACAAGCTTGCTTTTTTGTTCGTGTTGGTAGAGTTGGGTGATTTCAGAATCGCTTACGAAATCCATACCGAGATGCCCGGAGAGGTCTTTAAAGAAGGCTTCAGGCAGCTTAACTTTAGCCTTCCGCAGGGTAGGAATGACCTCTTTGAGGGAAATTTCAGGTTTTTCTACGGATCGAGTGTTGACATAGTGAGTTCTTAGGAGTCGGAGAAATGCGTCTTTATCGAATGGCTCTTTGGTGGATGCATCCACTATAATTGCACTGCTAGATTTATCCAGTTGCTCAACCATGTCTGCCGCATCCACCGATAGTTCTTCTTTTACACCCTCTTTTATGTATTGTGTAGTAATACTTATGCATTAAAAAAATCCTTTATCAAAAACTAATAAAAAATTTGAGAGGAATCGACGAATAAAAAACAGCCGTCAAAAGGAGGTTTTTACTGTTACGGCGGGATAACACCCATGCGGCTGCACTCTTCTTTGAGACTATCCTTAACATGCTTTAAGTTTTGGCGTTTGAAAACGTATTCGTCGCCATCTATCTTCTCCATGCGGAAATCGCTGTCGAGCTGCTGCATCTGAGCGTTAATTTCAACAATACGCGCTTTAATCTGGTCCACGTAAGAATGCGCCTTTTCCTGCACAATAACCTCCGATGGCGCCAACGCGGTTTTGATGATGCCGTCTTCTATGCGCAAGATGCGGGTTGAAACACGAGCGACACTGGGGTCATGGGTGACCATGACGATGGTTTTGCCCATTTCCTCATTGATCTTCACAAGGTACTCGGCGATTACCCGTGCGTTTGCCGTGTCCAATTCGCCGGTGGGTTCATCGGCCAAAAGGACGGGGGCGTCGTTGGCTAGTGCGGATGCGATGGCGATGCGTTGTTGTTCGCCGCCGCTGAGTTCTTCGGGTCTGTGTTGGGCGCGGGCTTCTAAGCCGACGATTTTTAGGAGTTCCTGTACGCGTTGTTTGCGTTTGCCGCGGTTGACGCCTGAAGCGACCATGGAGAACTCTATGTTTTCCTGTGCGGAGAGTGTGGGGATTAGGTTGAGGTTTTGGAAGATGTGGCCAACCATTCTTCTGCGGAAATCGACAAGTTGGCGTACAGAGAGGTCGGTTACGGTTTTGTCGCCGACGGTTACGGTGCCTGCTGTGGCTTTGTCGAGGCCGCCTATGATGTTTAGCAGTGTGGATTTGCCGCTGCCGCTGGGGCCGATGATGGAGACGAGTTCACCTGAAGTTATGTCGAGGTTTAAGCCTCTTAGCGCTTGAACCTCTATTTTGCCAGTGTGATGCACTTTAACTAAGTCTCTGATTTTTACTTGTTGTCCGCTCATCTTGCTCTAACCATCTTTTCGAGTTTAGTTACGTATTGACTTGACATGACTAGGATTGCGCCGATTGTTGCGGCGTAAATCAAGGCGATGTATAGGCCTATGGTTCCCACCACATCCGCTGGGAATACGAGGCGCTGCATCACCAGTTGGTTCATGTAGAGGGTATTGTTGGCTGAGACTACACTGCCGTAGACCAGTATTGTACCGACCACTATGCCC
Source organism: Bathyarchaeia archaeon (assembly GCA_050108095.1). GTDB lineage: Archaea > Thermoproteota > Bathyarchaeia > Bathyarchaeales > Bathycorpusculaceae > Bathycorpusculum. The sequence goes on along the minus strand of JBNIDO010000003.1, from coordinate 42,981 downwards.
AAGATAACCGAGAACGTGATGATCGCCATGTTCTCGGCGAGGAACATCCAAACCAGTTGACGGTAAGATAAACCTCTGACACTCATCAGTGTAGCTTCTCGGCTGCGTTCTTTTAAGCTTACCACGGCAATCAACGCCATGCCTACTGATGCTGAGAGGACTGCGAAGACGAGGCCTAGGTTTTGGATGTCGAGGACTTGGAGGCTACTGTAAGTGTACAGGTTGTTGTTTGCTTGGGATTGGCGCCATTGGTAGTCGAAGGAGTCGACATAGGTGATTTCTGTGGGGGCGATCTGGCGTATTTGGTTTGCTACTTCTGTGCCGTTTACTCCGGGGTCAAGTTTGATGCGGTAGGTTGTGCTGAACTGTTCAAGGTTGTAGATGGGGCTGTAGTAGGTCATGTTAAAGAGGTCTGTGGGTACATAGGAGTAGTACATTGCGTTAATGTAATCTGTTGAGTCAAAGCCGCCGCTTCTATAGATGGGCATGGGCGAGTTGTTGTTGTCGCTGGGTTCGGGTCCGAAGAACCCGACTATTTTAAGCGTGCGTGGGCACGAGTTGAAATCGACGCCGATTTCATCCCATAGTTTAAGGTTTAACTGTTTAGCGATACTCCGATCCAGTATGATGGTTGCGTTGTTTCCTTTCATCTGCCTCATCATCTCGTCAACGGTGTTCCCTGTGAACCAGTCCTGCTCGTAATATGCCGATTTAGCCCAGGTGTTGGGGTCAATGGTTCTAATCTGAATTGTGGTGTAACTGCCACTAATCGGAACCCACAGCGTCCGCTCTATGGTTGCGTTGCTGATGCCAGTGACGTTACCCAAAATATCATCAAAGACAAGTTGGCCTTTTGTGGCGTTAGCTTCATTTACGGTAATGTCTGCTCCTACATTACTGTGTACTGTTCGGACAATGTAGTCTTGTTGGCTTGCGATTTGCCCAGTAACTTGAACGCTAAAGCCAATGATTAGGGCTATTAGGAAGGCTATAGCTGCCATTCGAGCTGGGTTTCGACGCACGTTTTTGGCTGCTAAGGCGCCTAAGTCTCCCATGACTGAGGAGATTTTGGATGCAGCCGCCTGGAATTTCGAGGAGTCGCGGACGACGATTTTGGTGAAGCCCCAGAAGAACAGGAAAGGCGCAAGAAAAGTCATTACAAAATTAAAGCCAGACCAAAAAACGGAAAGAGCGACTCCAATAACGTTACCACTTGCATATCTCCATTGGTCAATAGCCAGTTGTACATTTACGCCTGAGAGTAACACGGCTATCTGGAAGCTGCCCAAGATAAGCGCTACCCACGCGACCCATCGGAAGCGAGATTTGGTTTCGATAGGCATGTATTCTCTTAGGGCTTCAACGGCCGGTATACGAGAGGCTTTACGGCTAGACAAAAACACTGAGAGTAACGCTAAAACGATGCCGAAAACTATCGTAACCACCGCAAGGGTGGGATCAAACATTCGGCTTGCAAAGAGGTTGCTGAGGTCCACTGTGCCAGCGTAGTACTGGTTTAAGATTAAGCCGCCGACGACGCCTAGTGCACCACCGATGGCGCCGATCACCACTGCTTCAGTTAGGAACATACGTTGGATTTGTCCGCTGGATAAGCCTTTGGTTGATAATAAGCCGATTTCTCTTCGGCGGATGTTAAAGGATACGTCTGAGACTGTGGAGCCGAGGTACCATGCTACGAAGAAGACGGGGATGGAAACAACAATAAAGCTGGTTAGCATAGAATTGAAAGAATATTGATAGCCGTACAACGAGTCGCGTAACATGTCGCGGATGGAGCCGTGTTCTAAGTAGTGGGAGAGGACTTGGTTTTGGATTCTTTGCTCAACTACATTGAGGTTAGCGATTGAGGCTTCCATGTTCCAAGGGCTGATAAGACTCTGACGGTCGACGTCAATGTTGAAGGTTATTTGTGCAGTGCTACTTTCCAAGGCTTTACTCCAGAGATTTTGCAGAGTGCTGTCCCACCCGACAATCATCGAGTCGCCTCTATAGCCGTAGGTTCCACCGTAAATAAGTGAAGTTGGAGCAACGCTTGAGACGCTACTTACGCCTCCATTGCCATAGTAGATGATTCCTCCGTTGTTGTTTGTGAGGAAAGAATAGCCTTTATCAGTTAATTCAGCGAAGCCGGCGACGGTTAAGTTAACGTAGAAGCTGGTGGTGTTATAGTATTTAGGCGTGTCAAAACTAACCATCATAGTTATGTTGTCGCCCACCTTGAGTTTTTGGGCTAGGTTGCTGCCGGCGACGATGTAGGTGTAGTTTGTTGGGATGCCGTCTAGGGGCTTGTTTAACCATTCATCGTTGATGCGGGAGGAATTTGGAAAACTATACATGTATGACCAATACGAAGTGCTATAATTATCGCTGGATGTTCGCACCATATAATTGAAGGATGTAAGCATATCTACGCTTTTTACGCCCTCAACACTGGTCAGGTCGTTGTAAGCTAAAGGAAGGTTCGTTCGGTTCAGGTTCGCCGTAAAGCTCATGTCGGTTGTTATGCCGCTGATTTGTTTATCGAGGGCTTGCTCGGCGGCTAAGTTCGATTTTACGCCGATGGCTGCGCAGAAAGTTGCCGCCAACGTTACGCCGATTAGGAGGGCTGCAAACAGTTTCCAGTTGCGAAACACATGCTTCAAGGGGTACATTAGCGGCATAGCTACCGATTGTCTTTACACACATAATACTATTAAATCTAAGTATTAGAACGGTTGATTGCGCACTTTTATGAAGTAAAGGTAGGGGTGTAACTTCACTTTTTTCTTGCCTCAAAGAGGCGTTTCGCTGAGTCAACTATGAAACGTCGGTTGGGATGGATAAGCGAAAGCAGGATTAGCCCAAAACCCAAGTACTGCAGAATCAGCAGCGGACTACCAGCGGCGATTGCGGCGTTGTCAAAGGAGTAGCCTAAAAGTTGGCCAAGCTGGACTTGGAAGATTATGAATGGACTCATCGATAGCTGGTTTGCCGCGTACATGTTCGCCAGCAACGCCGCCAAAACCAACCCAAAACCAACAACCCCAGTGAGCGCAAACACAGTTTTTTTGGTTAAATTGGTTTGCGTTGACTTAATCATTGAGGCAGATTTAACCGCCAGCGATGCTGCGGCTAAGCTGAAGAAGGGGAGGGTTTGGTAGATGTATTTTACGGCGCTGGTGTAGGGCACCTTCAAGTTTAACGCCACTCCAAGGTACATTGTTAAGCCGACGATGACGAGAATCGGCACCAAGAGAATAGCATCGTAAGAAGCGAATTGTTTGCTGAGTTGCTTTCTGAACACGAAGCCTATGATTAGGGACAGGGCAGCAGCAGCGACAAAAAAGTAGCCTAAGGCATGGTCAAGCAGGAAAGTCGAGATGAAACCGTAGGAGGGAACCACACCTGGAGCGTTTAGGTCGCCGAAGTCGGAGTGGACAAACATGTAGCCTAACCCGCTGGGTAGCCAACTGGGCATCATATAGTAGTCGACGGTGTACCATACCAGAGTGGCCAAGGCAAGGGGTACAAAGAAAATGGCTAACGTGACGGGTAGGCGCCTGAGGTTTCGGTGTTGGTAGTAGAGGTAGAAGAGCAACAGTGGAATCAACGTGAAAACTGCGAAGAGTTTAGTGTAGAAAGCCAAAGCAAACAGTGCCCCCGATATTGCGAGGAGTTTGTTTGAGTTGCCGCGAAAAGCCAAGATGCCCACATAGAGGGCGCAGAGGCTCAAGAAAAGGCATTGAGTGTCTATCAAGAAACTGTTTGAGAGAACCAGTTGCCAAGGGGTCAACGCAAACAACGCAGCCGCCACCAACCCAGTCTTTTTGCCATACAAAGTGCTGCCTATGGCGTACACGAGCAGGGTGCATCCGAGCCCGAAAAGGGTGATTAGAACTGTGCCGGTCTGGATTGAGACTCCGAACACCCAAAGAAAAAGGCCCTCCGCATAGAAGCCCAGCGGCGGCTGGTTAATCATGCTGCCTCTAACTTCGGTGAAGGGCATGCCCCATGTGAGGACGCCTGTGGCTGCTTTGTATTCCCATGTGGTGTCGGGATTTTGGAAAGGCCCAATTGAGAGCGAGACCAGCGCGACGCCGATTAGGATGCCTATGATGGCGTAGTTGCTGCGGAATGCATTTTTTAGTTTGAGCAGGGCGGTTTGGGTGGTCATTTGTTGGGTTACCCTTGGGTTGTGGGGTATAAGTGCTGTTTGGCTATATAATTTTGTCAACCCCAGCCGTCACTCTGCCAGAAAGAATTAAATCAGCAACCCCAACTCTACATACCTATGAAACCTTTTCTAGGCTACCTAAAAGAGGAAAACATGAGCCTCTTCACCGACTTCTACGAATTAACCATGTGCGCCGCCTACTTTGACAACAAAAACTTTGAAACCGCCACCTTTGACCTCTTCATCCGCCGCCTACCCGAAAACCGCAGCTACTTCCTCTTCGCAGGCCTAGAAGAAGCATTGGGCTATTTGCAGAGCATCAAATTTACCGAGGAACACCTTACATACCTTAAAGGGCAGGGTTTCAAAGAAGACTTCCTCGATTATCTGCGCAAGTTTAAGTTTACAGGTGAAGTTTGGGCTGTTCCCGAGGGCACCGTGGTCTTCCCCAACGAGCCGCTTCTGCGCATAACCGCCCCCATCATCGAGGCACAACTTGTCGAAACATTCCTTCTCAATAGCATTAACTTGCAAACTATGATTGCCACCAAAGCCAGCCGCGTGGTCCAAGCCGCCGACGGCAAAGCAGTCATCGAATTCGGCTTGCGCCGTGAACCCGGCATCGACGCAGGCATGAAAGTAGCACGCAGCAGCTACATAGCAGGCTGCCAAGGCACAAGCAACGTACTGGCGGGTTTAGCCTACGGCATCCCCGTCTTTGGCACCATGGCACACAGCTTCATAATGTCTTACCCCCGAGAAATCGACGCGTTTCGAGCTTTCGCCAAAACCTTCCCCCACAAATCCACCCTTCTCATCGACACCTACGACGACATTGCAGGCGCAGAAAAAGCCGCAGTAGTCGCCAAAGAATTGGAGGCAAAGGGCATACATTTGGGCGGCGTACGGTTGGACAGCGGCGACTTGGCGGAAACTAGCAAGAAAGTCCGCAAAATCCTCGACAGCCAAAACCTTGGGTACGCAAAAATCTTTGCCAGCGGCGACTTAGACGAGTACAGAATCAGCGAGTTGCTCTCTTTGGATGCGCCGATTGACGCGTTTGGCGTGGGCACAAAGATGGGAACCAGCGCCGACCGACCCTACCTCGACGGCATCTACAAACTCTGCGAAACCCAAACCCCCGACGGCAAATTTGCGCCCATCATGAAGCTAAGCAAGGACAAGATTACTTTGCCGGGGCGGAAACAGGTTTATCGGTTCCGAAACGGCGACGGCACATTCCGAAAAGATGTGATTGAGTTAGCAGAGGAGCCTCAACCTGCAGAGGGGGAACCAATGCTTAGAAAAGTCATGGAGCATGGAAAAATAACCGTTAAACTGCCTTCTTTGGGGGAGATTAGGGTTTTTGCATCGGAAAACCTAGCCCAGTTGCCTCAAAAATACAAAGCCCTCACAAATGCTCCATCCTATCTGGTGGAGTTGAGTGGAAAACTGCAGCGTTTAATTGAAGTGTTAAAGCTGGAGATAGCTGAGAAGGAAATCAACCATACGGCTTAGCTTTTGCGGAGGCGTTTTCTGTATTCACCGCAGTAACTGTTGCCGCCTTCACTGCATTGCAGAGTAACTTTACTGCATTCTTTTATGTATTCGCACTTGTAGAAGAACTCATCAAACCGTTTCCCTAAATTACTCAACATACCCTTCTTTTCCCCTATTCTCTCTTCCGTAGCTTATCTTTTTTATTGGTATACATGACCCACTATTTCAACATGTAGCTAATTTCTCAGTTGCAAGCGTTTTTTCTATGCTACTTGTAGGTATTTGCACAACCAGTCTGCAATCCATATCTGGCTTAGAACCCAAAACACAGCAAACAGCACAAGCCGATGGTTGTTGTTGTGTATAGAGAGCTCACTGCAACAACAACTATAGAAAAAACTCACCAGCACCGTCAAGACGGAAAAAGCCTAAAAGCATAGAAGCCACCCCCAAAACCAAAAACCGCCAAGAACACCCAAAAAATTAGTTCCCTATTTCGCGACGATTATGGCAAACACTTAATAGTCGTTTAGGAAGATTTTTACAGCCATAACAGGGGAGCAAACAGTTATGCAGAATCGCCCAGCCATAGTTGCTGTTGGCAGAACCAAATTCGGTGAGCACTACGGCAAAGAACCCGAAAAACTCATCGAGGAAGCTTGGTTAGCCGCATCCAAAGAATGTAACATGGAACGCAAAAACCTAGAAGCCTGTTACATGTCCGACTGCTTATTACCCATAACAAACAAGTTGGGACTCGAAGAAGGATTCCTCTCGGAACTAACCGAATTGCACGTGCCCATGGAGGTCACCCGATCTTTTAGCGCCGCATTGATGACCGCTTGCCACGCAATCGAAGCAGGCGTCTACAACACCGTACTAGTCGGAGGCATAGAGAAAATGACTGACCGCTGGGACAAAATCCGCGACGACCTCATGCTCCTCGACGACCCATGGAGCTACTATGCAGGCGGAACCCCTGAATCCAACCATGAACTGATGCTTCGCGCTTACATCAAAAAACACGGCATAACCGGGCAGGACATAGAAAAACTCGAGGTTGCGTTGGCTCAGGTTTCAGTAAAGAATCATGCTAACGGCGCCAAAAACAAGTACGCCCAATATCAAAGAAAAATCACCATAGACCAAGTGCTCAACGCACGCAAAGCAGCCCACAAACCCCTTGGCCTCTACGACTTCGCACCAATCTCAGACGGAGCCACTGCAATCGTGTTAACCAGCGAAACAGTCGCTAACAAAATGACTAACCGCCCCGTTTACGTGTTAGCCTGCGGTGCAGCAACCGACTACCTCAATTACCCCGCAAGAGAAGACCTCTCAAACTTCGTCGCCGCCCAGTTAGCCATGAAAAAGGCCTCAGAAACCGCTGGACTTACACCTGCGGACCTACAGCTTATCGAACTCAACGACCAATCCACCGTTATGGAGATGGTTTCACTTGAAGACCTCGGATTCGCAGCACCAGGAACCGCTTGGAAAAACATCTACGAGAGCAGCCAAAATGGGGAACTATGCTACGAGTTGGGCGGCAAAGAAGTATATGTGAACACTGACGGCGGCTTAAAAGCAGACGGAAACCCCTTGGGTGCGACTGGCGGAGCACAGGTGTTTGAAGTTTTCCGCCAGCTCCGCGGAGAAGCATCTGAACGTCAAATCACCCTGCCCAATGGGTTGCGGCATGGCGGAGTCGTCGAATTCGAGGGGTTTGGAACCAAGGCTTACGTGACTATTTTGGGAGAGAAAAAGCATGAGCAGTGAACCAATCGAGAGACGCGTATCGTATTTAGGTGACCGATTAAAGGCTTGCAGGTGCCAATGCTGCGGCAAAGAATATTTTGAAGTCCGCGATTACTGCAGCAACTGCGGTCGTAAAAGCTATGGCAGAATGGATAGCATCGACCTTTTCTACGACAAAGGCATCCTCGAACTCTGCACCTACATTAATGAGCCCACTAACAAATTTGCGAAACTCGGCAGCTTCGTTTATGGCATCGTTTCTTTCCACGGCGGCCAAATCCGTGTTCCCGCCAGAATAACTGACCAATTGGTCTGTGATGGGGGTAAAATCGATTTGGCAAGCTTAGAGGGCAGAGAAGTTGTGCCCCGGTTCCGACGACGTTACTCAGTCGGTAAAAACGAGGTTTTACCCACCATTTCCCTAGCCTTCACCTTGGCAGACGAGTACTATCCCCACCAAGAATACAAAGTAATCCAACCCAACAAAGACTACGATTTACCAGGCATCGTCGGCTACGGCGCTTATTCCTCGCGGTTCCGAATCAAAGAAGACAGCTTGGAACGCGCAGTGCCCTTCATCGATGAGGACTCGGTGACAGCCGCAGTTGAAGCCGGAAAGCTAGCGTTAATCCACTCAGGCTTAGACAGCTCATTGATCGGGAAAGTCTACGCTGGCTCCGAATCCAACCCCTATGCAGTAAAACCCATAGCCTCCAAAGTCGCACAAGTTCTCCAGCTCGGCAAAGAAGACGGCGACGTCCAAGACGTAGACGCAGTCGACACTGAATTCGCGTGCAAAGCCGCTTCAAGCATGTTCAAAGACGCCTGCGCCCTGGTCAGTTACCCCAAATCAGACATAAACCACGCCATGGTTATCGGCGCAGACAACTCTCAAGCAGCACCACGCGGTTGCCCCGGAGGCGAATTAGACACCTTCGTCGGCTACGGCGGAGCAGCCTACATCTTTGGCAAACAAGACGTCATCGCCGAGGTTGAAGGCTGGTACAGCTGCACCAGCGACACCCCGGACTTTTGGCGGCGCGACGGCGAACCCTACCCCATGCACGGCGGCAGATTCACCGGTGATCCAGCATACCATAAACACGTGCGAAAAGCAGCCGCCAAACTCATGGAAAAAAGCAACCTAAAAGCATCCGACATAAACTATTTTGTGCCCCATCAACCAAACCCCAGCTTCCCCGTGCGGGTGGCTAAAGACTTAGGCTTCAAAGAAGAACAGTTCATGCCCGCCATTCAGATGACAAAGTTCGGCAATACCTACAGCGGCGCCTCGTTAATTGGGTTAGCGGCAATACTGGACATGGCTAAACCTGACGAGCGCATCCTCGTGACGAGCTATGGTTCAGGTGCAGGCAGCGACGCATACCTACTCCACACAACCAGCCAATTGCCAGAAAAACGCAGTCGCCAAAAAATCACCGTCAAATTCCTCGCTGAAAACCCCTTTGTCGAGTACGTTGACTACACTACTTATAGACGTCTAAAGCAGGGTATGTAAGAGCCCTTTTTTCTTTCTTCTTTTATAGAACTGAAATCAGCGCTATAGGCACAACCGGATTAGCGGCGACTGCAACCTCAATCGGCGAAGCCATCCACATGCCACACCAAAACAGGCGCTGAAACGCAATGCAAGCCCAAAGAAGCAACCTCATTCTCAGCCAGTCTTGTGGCATCCCGTAAAATGCCACCCCCCACAAAGAAAAAACTACAACAACAAAGAGCTGAGTATATTATGGGGAAAATGTCTTTCTGAATCTTTTAGCCAAAAGCAAAGCGGCAACTGGGAACAACACACCCCAGATGAAACTTGCAAGTATGTTTACCACGAACAGTCCCGCTGCGTTGCCAACTAAGAAGACAATTCCGATGACACCGTTGGCGATAAACATACCAGTATCCATTATGTCGTTTCCAATTTAAACTAGTGCAACGCCAGACTAACAGTTAACACAATGAGGACAAACAAAGTTATCAAAACGTACTTCCAGTTCCGCTCCCAAGTGAAGTAGAAGAATGATGTTATGGCTCGTATGTAGGGCGTCAAAATCAAGATGATTATGCCTGATGTTATGAAGAGCAAGGCGTTGTCTGCAGCAAAGAGGTTCTGGGCGGTTTGGACTACGAAAGCAAAAAAGTTTTCACCAGTTATATGCACGCTTGGGCTACTGGAAACCGCCAGGTTGCCATATGTGGTATAGTAGAGCAATAGACCGATTGAGATAAGCAAAACGCTGGCGACGACGCCGACTATGAGGAGTATGCTGATTATTGCTTCAAGCTTGTTTTCCTCGTCCTTGCCGGTCATAGTGCGGTCACTCCTTTGTAGAGCATCTGAATGATTAGCATAATAACGATGCCAAAGAAGAGAATCCGGAGGTACCTGTCGCGGACTCGATGTAGAAACCTGCCGCCGACGACTGCGCCGACAGTGACGCCTACCGCCATCGGAGCCATCAGAGTCAAATTCAGAAACCCAGAAAACAGGTACACGCTTACTCCAGCCAATGCGGTCATGCCTATGACAAAGCTGCTGGTCGCCGTGGAAATTTTAGCGGGTACCTTAAGCACTTTTTCGTGAACGATGACTTTGAATGCGCCTGCCCCGATGCCCAGCATGCCCGCAGCGATTCCCGCGACGAACATGCCTGCGCCGCCCAGCAGTGAGTTGGTGGCTTTGTATTCTACGATTTTGTTTTTGGATTTGTCGAAGTAGTTTCCATGGAGCCCCAGCCATTTAGAAAGCCTATCCTGTTTTGCCGGTGGCGTGTAGTCTTCTTGGAAGGCTTTTCTTATGTTAATGAAAGATGTGAGTAAGAAGCCGGCGAAGAGGAAGTAGAGTACCACGGGGGCGATTATGACGGTGATTGTTGCGCCGACTATGGCTCCGATGATGGTGAACATTTCAAGGTACATGGCTAATCGGAGGTTGGTTATGCGGTGGCGCACAAAGGAGGCTGCTGCTCCGCTGGAGGTGGCGATGATGGCTACCATGCCAGAGGCAATAGCTTCCTGTATTGGGACCCCCAAAAACACCAAGATTGGGGTGAGGATGCTGGCGCCGCCTAGACCCGTGAGAGCCCCTAAAAGGCCCACAAGGATTGAAATCAGCAGCAGCGTAATCATGTCTATCAAGGGCGGTTCTCCAAGGTGTGAATTAAAGAGACAGCATTATTTAACCGCTTACTTTAAAGAAAAATATTAATCCAAAGCATCCTCTGTTTTGTGCTATGTCAACGAAGAAAGTGTTTATTTCCGGTCCCATTTTGGGCATGGAGAAACAGCAGGATTACCGAGCGCCCATAACCAGCATAGTTGAAAAGCTGGGCATGGAAATCATTGACCCTTGGAAACGTGAAAGGGTTCTCTACAACGGATCTGAGGAGTGCTGGTGGGATAAAGTGCCGACCTTCGATTTTGTGCAGCGGGACCTCGACGACGCCGACCGATGCGACATCATGGTCGTGTACTTGCCGATTCTCTCCGCGGGTGCCTGCATGGAAATGTTCTACGCCAAACGTAGAGACAAAAAAGTCATCGTTGTCTCGCCGATTAAATGTCTCAGCCCATGGGTAGTCTACCACTCAGACATGATAATCAAGGGCTTTGACGAGTTAGAAGAAGCACTGCGCAAATACCTCTAATCCTCTAAAAGCCTATATTCCCAAAAAACAGCAAGAACAGCATAACGGTGCAACCAGTGGACGCGTTAACCATAATCTTAATCGCAGTCGGCTTAGCCATGGATGCCTTTGCGGTTTCAATAGCCAGCGGCATGACAATCAAGGGCAACAGGCGTAGAGCTGGCTTGTTGACGGCGGCTGCTTTCGGCGGTTTCCAGATGCTTATGCCCGTGATAGGCTGGGCAGTTGGTTTGAGCTTGGCAGATTTAATTTCAAGTATCGACCACTGGATAGCCTTCGGTCTTTTGGCCTTCATCGGCGCAAAAATGATCTATGAGGGAACAAAAAAAGAGGAAAAACGCAAAAGTCCAACTGAATTAAAAATGCGTTCACTGCTGATTTTGGCAGTCGCAACCAGCATCGACGCCTTGATGGTTGGCTTAAGCTTTGCTTTCCTACAGACATCAATTGCACTGCCAATAGCGGTTATCGGCGCAGTCACGTTCGGGTTATCCCTCGTCGGCTTCTATTTTGGCTGTGGCTTAGGCAAAGTCTTCGGGCGCAGAATCGAGATTGTCGGCGGGGGTGTGTTGATACTTATTGGTCTAAAGATTCTGCTAGAGCACCTGCTTGTTTAGCTATCGGTGCTCGAGAATATCTATAAGGGGTTGAGGTAGCTACCGTTGATGCTTGCGGCAACGACAAACTTTTCTGAGTAGATTGAATCCTCCATCCATGGGCACAAATAGCCGCATACCTCGATTTTCTGTCCAACCGCCAGATTAGGTGTTTGTGCGTTGTCAAAGCAGACCAGTAAATCCCCATGGCTTAAGTCCTGATATAAGCTGGTGTTGTTACTCCACCAACCGTATCCTGAAATGATTTCTTCAACCCTCAACGTTATGTAAGCAGTAAAAGTATGGTAACTAAATCCTGTGTCCACTGTATAATTGAAGTCAAGATACTGGATGGTTCCATTAAGTGTGAGGTTCGGTGAATTGTAATGGCTGGGAAAATTTTCTTGAGAGCGATAATCCTCAACGATGAAGTTTGCGGCTCGGGCGGAAATCACTATGGTTGACAGCAGAATGACTATGGATAGACTGAGGTAGACAGCTTTCTTTAGATTTTTTAGCCGTGGATTTAATTTTACACCTAATGGTTCAATTAAATTGTTTCTTCGGTTATGTAACCAAACCAGCAAGTATGCACTGCCGCCTATGGCACCTATAAACAGAGTGACCGTTGCAACGATGTATCCCCAAATAAACAATGTAGACTGAAGCGCTATCCATTCACTTAAACCCAACAAAACCAACACGCCACAAACCACGCCCCTAAGCCTCGAAAATCTAAGCAGCAAAACTAGGCAAACCGCCAACGCCAAGATGAAGGCTGGTCCCACGATTAGCTGAAACGGATATTTGAGTGCAATCAGGAGCGCTGTCAGCATGGCTGCTTTTTTATCAGCGTTTATTTAAGAGGTTTACCCAACTTTTTGGGTTTGAATTCTTCTCTGACTTGCATTTGGCGTCGTTTGCGGTTGTAGCCTATGGCGAAGTCGTGGGTTGTGTCTCGGATTTTGCGGAGAAGCAGTATCATGCGGCTGTTTTTGTTGAACACTTTGGGTGTGGGGTCGTTTGGGCAGTAAATTTCTTCATGTTCCTTGGCTAAGCCAATCAGGGGAACTTGCAGTCCCAGTTTATCCAACGCGGTTTGGGCTGCATTGACCTGCCCTGGACCGCCATCTATGACGATTAGGTCGGGCAGGGGATTTTTCTCTTCAAGCTGCCGAGTGTAACGGCGAGCTACAACTTCGTGCATCGCTGCAAAGTCGTCTTGCCCCGCAAACGACTTGATTTTGAATTTGCGGTAGTTTTTTTTGTCGGGTTTCGCGTCTTTGAACGTTACCATGCCTGAGACGACGTGTTCGGTGCCCAAGTTGGAGATGTCAAAACACTCGATAACCCTTGGCAGGGTAGGCAGGTTGAGGTTGTTCTGCAAGTCCACCAGTGCGCTGTCGACTTCGAGGCTGGATTCAAGGTTTTTCTCAGCCAACTTTACCAGTGCAAGTTTGTCGGCTTTTCGGGGGATGGTTAAGGACACGGGTGCCAGTCTTTTTGCCGCCAGGAACTCTTCAAGCGCCTTCTTTTCCTCTGGCTCCTGCCAAACCGCCTTGTTAAGCAAAATCTCCCGTGGAATCTGGTTGCTGGTGTAGAAGGCTTTGAGGAACTCCTGCTCGATTTGAGACTGCAAGTCCACAGTGAATTCCTTTTTGCCCAGCAATACGCCTTTGCGGACGCCCATCTGCACTGCATGCATCTTCTCGCCAACCTGCTTGAAAACCATGACGTCTTGGTCGAAACGGCGCTCATTATCCACAATCTGCCGCTGGGTCAAGAGCCTTATGGATTCGATTTGTTTACGCAGTTCCAAGGCTTCCTCGAACCGCTGGTTAGCAGCGGCATCCTCCATTTGATCAGTTAAGTGGTCTATGGTTTGCTCATAGTTGCCGCTGAGGAAAGACCGTGCCTGTTTGACCTGCTGCTCATACTGTTGGGCTGTGACGTTGCCGACGCATGGCGCAGTGCACATGTGGATGTGGTAGTTGAGGCAGGCGCGTTTATGCATGTTCTTGCAGGTGCGTAGCTTAAACACGCGAACCACCGCACGCTGGAGGTCTTGGCGGGTGAAGCCTTCGGTGTAGGGGCCGAAGGATTCGAGTTTGCGGCTGACTTTGCGGCTCATCATAAGCCGGGGGTAAGCTTCACGGGTCAATGCGATGTAAGCGTAGCTTTTGGCGTCTTTTAAGTCGATGTTGTACTTGGGCGTGTGCTGCTTGATGAGTTTGTTTTCGAGTAGCAGCGCTTCGACTTCGTTGTTAACGATAATCCAATCAATGCTTCGGACATGCAGAACAAGCTGGCGGGTTTTCGCTGGCTGGTCGCCGCCTGAAAAGTAGCTTTTGACGCGACTGCGAAGGTTTTTGGCTTTGCCCACATAGAGTATTTCCCCTGCTTCGTCGCGGTAGAGGTAGACGCCCGGTTCAGTTGGGATGTCGCTGCTTTTGAATTGTGAGGGGTCGTTTAGGGGAATCATCTATGTCGCTGAATATTTGACTCTATATTGGATGCCTTAAGCATTTCTCAAAGTGCATCAAATTTTTGGAGGGCGTGTTTTTTCTATAGTTGTTGTTGCCGAAAACCGCCTATACACAACAACAACCAACAGGCGACTTAGGCGGCTGTGTTCTGGCGTCAGGTTGCGTTTTAGGTTGCAAGCTGGTTGTGGCGGATTCCTCAAGCAGGTCAAAGCAGATTCAGAGAAGGGTTTGAGTGCGTTTTTTCTATGCCCCATTATCAAATTTTTAAGTTATAAGTAATATCTTGACCATCGCTATCGTATATGACCTGAACGAGAAGGGCTATACCAACTCCCCAAGGGGTCAGCCATACTTCTTAGTCGGTGTCTGTGAGTCGTGTTTAAACTATTTTTATGCTATCCAGATTTAGGGCTTGCTTGAGTTATATGCATGGGCGCTGGAGCAATTTAATGGAGCCCGAAACGTGATACAAATGAAAATTCATGAAGTAGTCAAGTACCAGCAAATTTTGGCTCTTATTCATCGGGCATTTTAGCTATTTCTTCATTCAACCAATACTCACGTTCCCTAATGCGTATTGGATTCGACTTTTGCCATATTTCACTTTCTTTTTCGAAGTCTTTTATTTTCATATTTCCATATCTCCTTGGAAACTTGAACTCCAAAGAAAACAGGGCTCTCCTTAAAGCAATGTCATGCAGCCCTCCTTTTAAGGCATATTTCGAGTTTGGGAATACTATTCAAAAAAACAGTTTTTTGTTTGCATCCTGATGCAGATAAGACTAATAGCCTCGAGACACATTTCTTGTATTGGCGATTAATTTGGCCGATTCTTCTAGCGAAGTTTTTATTTTAAAAACCTCTGACCGCGCCTCAGGCATTCCACAACTCCTCGAACACTTCAACCTAAACGATTACTCAGGAAAACAAGTGGCGTTAAAGGCGAATTTTAACAGCGCCGACCCCTTCCCCGCATCAACACACATCGACACCCTACGCGCCATAGTAGAGACGCTTAAGTCCGCAGGTGCAGAGAAGGTTTCGATGGCGGAACGCAGCGGCATGGGAGACACGCGCAAAGTACTCGAAGAGATGGGTGTTTTTACGTTGGCTGACGAGTTGGGGTTTGAAGCAATCGTTTTAGACGAAGTAGGCAAGGACGAGTGGATGAAGTATGACCGAAGTGAAACGCATTGGCTTCGCGGCTTCTACTTCGCCAGAGTATTCCACGACGCCGACAAAGTAGTGCAGACCTGCTGCCTCAAAACCCACCGTTACGGCGGCCACTTCACATTGTCGATGAAAAACTCTGTTGGCATGGTTGCTAAGCGGTTGCCCGGCGGCGTGTACGATTACATGTGGGAGTTACATGGGTCACCTTTTCAGCGGCAGATGATTGCGGAAATCAACAGTAACTACAACCTCGACTGGGTAGTTATGGACGGCATCAAAGCGTTTGTGACGGGCGGTCCTGAAAGCGGCGATTTGGTGGAGCCAGGGTTGCTGTTGGCTAGTCGGGACAGGGTGGCGATTGACGCGGCAGGGGTTGCGATTCTCAAATTGTTTGGGGCACGGGGAAAGGTGGGTTCAGAAAACGTTTTTGCCCAAGACCAAATTCGAAGAGCCGCTGAGTTAGGCTTTGGTGCCGTGGCGCCTAGAGACATAAAGTTGGTTGCGCTAAACAGTGAAGCAAAGGTAGAGGTTGAGAGAATAGATGGAGTGTTGAATGCGCAGGTGCTTACGCATTAAGCAGTTGGGTACCTAACATGCTTTCACGCTCACATGGCGGCTGCTTCTGCATGGAGCAATGTCTGACGTGCGGAAGAAAACGCTTATGCCACACCCGAAACAGGCGCTGAAACAAAGTGCTTCCCAAAAAAGCAACCGCCACCTCAAACAGTCTTGTGGCACCCCGTAAACCGCCACAACCACATAAAGAGAAAAACAAACTCCAAACTTACAAACGCAACCTATACAGGTAGCTTGCCAGTGTCTGGTTTGGAGAGTTGAACAACACTTAATAGTCCGTGTAATTTTGAAATAGCAAGGAGAACACAGAGATTGATTCTCACCGATATTGCACAAGTCATCTATGCGCCTAAGAAAGCATTCAAAAGTATCATTGAAAACCCCAAGTATCTTGGCGCTATTCTGATTTTACTCCTCTTCATCGCATTGCAGATTGGCTTTGCGTTTGCCCAATTCAGCAAGACAGAGTTGGAGACCACTTATCCGCTTGCTGGAGAAATGCAGATGTTCAACAACGCCACCAGTTGGGTTGGGTCAACCGACGTAAACTTTACCAACAACTTTGACGATTACTTCAACAACACGGTCTACGTTGCAAACCTGCAGCGTCCACCAACCGACCCGTTGGGCTACTACCCCTTGTTTGGCAACTTCAGCATGCAGATGGAAGCCCAAAACACCAACACCCTCACCGCAGTCCTATACAACACCACTAATGTGAACTGCGACCCAAGCGGCTTCCAAAACCTCTCCATCACACTCAAACTTGTGCAACCCCAAAGTGCACCCCAAAACACCACCCTAACCCTCTACTCCCTAAGCGACACCAGCTACTACACTTATGATTTAACTTCAGCAGTAGCAGACGCCGACGCCGTGGAGCAGTGGGGCAACATAACGGTTCCGCTGGGGCCAGACGCAGAAGGCTGGAGTGAATCCGGCACTCCCCAGTGGCAAAACATAACATCTTTAGCTTTAACTTTCAGCTACGGCAGCAACTCAGATATAAACATCCGCATCGGCGCGCTATTCTTCCGTGGACTCTACGTCACCCCACTCCAATTTGACACCACTGGTTTACTGCTTCGGTTCTTGCAGGTTTACTCGCTGCAGTTCCTCTTCACATGGTTGCTGGGAGCAGCATTGATCTACATACTCTGCCGCTATGTCTTTAAGAACCCAGCGCTTTGGAAACCTGTTTTCGTCGCCTTTGGCTTCGCCCTGACAGTGATGGTTATTCGCGCAATCGTTAACTTGGCTGCGACGTTGGCGTTGCCAGTGACCTACTACCCCTATGACGTATCGTTTGGCACGCTCTTTGATCCGTTTGTTACACTGTACTATCCAGAACAGGCACTAAGCACCCTTACAATCCAAGCACAGAGCAGCGTAGCTGCCATTAACGCATCAACGGCGATATTCCGAGGTATCGTAGCAGCCATGTTCGCAGTTTCCTATGTTTGGCTGGGAGGACTTGGAGCAATAATCATAAAGACACTCAAACCAGAGTTCTCAACAGTCAAATGCTTAGCCATCGCAGCAGTAAGCGTCGCAGTGACCTTGCTGGCGCTGTGGCTCCTAATCGGCGTAGTTTAAACACACGTCCAACCCCTTTTTCGGGTTTATTTTTTGCTTTAACTCGCTTGGTTAGCAAGATTTATATGATTGTAAAAGGAAAAACGTAGCATACAATCAGAAGGGAAAGCAACTTGACGGATATTAAAGATTTAGCTGATGGCATGAAGCGGGTCAGCGTAGAAGCTAAAGTCGTGGAGAAAGGAGACCCGCGGGAAGTCAGATCCAAGTATAAAGACGAAACCTACCGAATCGTTGACGCAGTCGTCGCCGACGAAACCGGCAGCATAAAACTAACCCTGTGGAACGAGCAGATCGAGCAGGTTAACGTAGGCGACAACGTAAAAATAGAAAACGGCTATGTTACCAGCTTCAAAGGCGAAATCCAGCTAAACGTAGGCAAATTCGGCAAAATGACCGTTAACTAACGCCTTTTTTCGGCGATCGTTCCTTTTTAACCTCTGTTCTCGTTTAGGCAGATTAAAAGTGTTTTTTTGTTTTTCTAGTGTTAGAAGAAGAGAGTGTCGCCCTTGCTCATCTTCTTCTTAGGGACTTGGCGGGCGGTTGCTTTTTTGTTTTAGGCGTTTGGGCATATTGCAGGCTGGTTGAGGCAATTTCCACAAGCAGAACAAACAATTTTTTTACCCTACGAAATTTTTTCCAGCAATTGAAAAAAATAAAAAGTGGTTGCCTATTTGCGTTTTTTATAGGCAATTAAACCAACCGCTACAACCACTAAGGCAGCGACTGCTCCGATAACAAGGTACTCAATAGGAATACCGATGCTTTCTGTGGATGACGTAGTTGGTTCTTGGGCTGGTTCCACTTCGGCGACCGTCCATGTGGAAAAGTGGTCGGTGTTACATACTAAGTAGCCGTTCTGGTCCATGTGGCTTTCAACTTTTTCCCATTGGGCTGTGGTTTGGTTCCAATACATCCAAGTTAGTCTTGAAGCGTTAACTTCATGGTTTAGGCTTTGGCTTAATTCGGTTTGGTTAATGCGTAGTCTAATTTGTGCATGGAGCTGGGTAGTTGCGTTTGGTTCTATTCCTAAGTAGAAGTTAAGGGTTCGCTCGTTAACCATCGCACCGTTTAGAGGCGATTTGGAGAGGTTCATTTCTAGTTTCATTGTTTGGTTCGCATCCAGTGCTATCTGGAAATCTTTTGGGGTCACATCATCGTCTGATGAGATGACGACTTCGCAGTTGTTTGTACAATTCATAAGCATGGTCATGTTTCGGACTTGCATTTGGGTTTGTTGTCTTGCTTGAATTTGTTGGCGTTCAGTTGCGACTGTGCTGTTGGAAGCGTTAGTTTGGTTACTTCCAGAGTTCTGATTCTGGTTCGTTGATGCAGTTGGCGAGTTATCGTTTCCAGTTTGGGTTTGCTGTCCCTGTTCTGACTCCCCACCGTTACCGTTATTTGCTGCAACAATTGCCAAAGACGCCAAGGCACTGACTAGTAGCAGAGCAATAAGCAATGCACTCAGTTTGCGCTGTTTTATTCCTTGATTTCTGCTCATTTTTTTCACCGCTAACCTGATTAGCAGAGCCTGACTTAAGGGACACTGTGAAACAAACGTTTCAACGCTGAAATGCAAAAAGTCGCCGCCAATTAGCCTCAAATATCAGTTTTACATCCATGGCCGGCTGTTAGAGTTAATTTTGTCTGCATAAAGCTTATTTCAGCAAACATAGAATCTATAGTGAAATCGGATGAGACAACACAGCCTACGCTGGTGGCTATCACTGGTTGCCGTTTCAATGGCAGTGATTGTGCTATTTGCTGCCGCCGCACAGTCACTAACGAGTATAGAGTCAACTTATGTTAGAGTTTATCGAGACGGTTTAGTTCACGTGAAACAAACCTTAACTTTAGATAGTACTGCGCCGCAAACTGAGGCTACCTTGCTTTCTTCTGAGGTTGAAAATTTGGTTATTCTTGACGAGAACCAGTTAGCGGTAGATTATGAAGCCGACGGTGAAACTTTACTGATTTACTCGTTTGGCGCCTCAAAAGCCCAAGTAGAATATGACACTAACACCTTAACGAGCAAAGCAAACGAAGTTTGGACCCTGCGCGTGGAAAACCCCTATGACCTCACAGTTGTTTTTCCCGTGAACTCATCAGTCATCTATCTCAGTGATGCACCTGCCGCTATCGAAACAGTCGACAACGAGGTGAATCTGCATCTAAATTCTGGTCAATGGGAGATCAGCTATCTGCTGCAATTGGTAGCTCAGGACCAAAACAACCAAATACCAACGCAGAGCAACTCTCCATTGCCTTTAGAGTATCTGTTAATCACTGTGGGCTGCGCCTTATTTGCTGTTGTTCTTAGTGTTTCATTGTTTTTTGCTAAGAGAAAGCGACGTTTCAACGTCAAAAAAGCCCTAAACGAAAACCCACAGTTAATGAAAGAAGACAAGGAAGTGCTCCAATTCCTCGCAGAAAAAGAAGGCCACGCATTCGAGGCTGAAATCAGGCAAAGATTCCCAGACATGCCCCGTACGAGCCTTTGGCGACTAGTAAAGCGACTTGAAAAACTTGAGCTAGTTGAAGTTAAGAAAGTGGGTCTCGAAAACCAAGTTAGTTTAAAGAAATAGCAAAGTTTCGGTTATCTTCCGCCTTTGGTTCCGTTACCGTTGCCGCTGGTTCCGTCTGAAGTTGTGCTGTTGTTGCTGTTGCCGTCTCCGCTAACTCCACCCCCGCTTGCCCCGCCTTGATTATGCTGTTGACTATTGATTTCCTGATTAAGAGACTGCTGCATCTGCTGAACCATTTGGCTGATCGATTCGCATTCTTGAATCGCGTTTTGGATGTCTCCCTGACTTTGCGCGTTCTGGATTTTAGCTTGTAAGGCTTGCATAAATTGAGTTTCACTTTGGTATCCTTTCGCAGCTAGGGCTGCTGTGAAGTCGATGCCGTTTTGTTTTCCGTATGAGAAGCGTTCTTGGATTTGCTGTTGGAGTTTTTGGCAGTATCCGTCGAGGCGCCAAGTGTTTGATTGCTGTGCTTCTGTTTTGAGGTACTGGTAAATTTGAGTTATGAATTGTTTGGCTTCAACAAACTGCGTTTGGGCAGTGTCGATTTCTCCGTTTAGGGCTGATGTTTTTGCTTCAAGCAGTTTTGCTTTGGCGTTCTCCAAAAGGCTGACTACGTCTTGGGAGGTGTTTGTAGGCAGGATTTCTTTGAGCATTTCGACCCGTTGCAACTCCCGTTCTATAGCATCCAGTAACCCTTGGTTACTTATTGAAGCGTCACTGGGTACGCCTGCTGTTTCAAGAATAGCCTGTAGGGAACTGTAGGTGTTTCTAAAAACTTCAAGAGCTTGCAGCGCAAAATCCGAAGCAGTACTGTATTCCGAGTTTGCGAGGGCTTGTTGGGCATTTGAAAGTTTAGCTAAACCTTCGTTTTGGTATAGTGTGGCGTTGCCCTCAAATTGGTTCGTAAGATTTGCGTTTTCTATTTTTTGGGTTGCGTTCGGGTCGGCATATACTTTGGCGATTAACGTTTGAACTTGATCGCCTGCTTCTTGAGCCAATGTAACAAGTTTTTCTTCGACGGTGTGGCTTGTTTGAGCATTTGCAAAAGTCAAAACAACTGGAAACGTAATTATTGCTAAGAGTAGTAATGCTAAAGCGGCAGTTTTGGTGTTAAGCATTTGTCATCACTATAGTAGGGGCTTACTGGTAGTTAAGGACTATTTTGGAACGAGCGTTTCAGATAGCCGATGGATTAAAAAAGGCATAACTATCCGTCACTTGCTAACCCTTTAACACTTTTTCTGCACAGGGTCAACTGAGCCTGAATTTGCGTGGTTCGGTGCAAAAACTTATTAATCCTTCCGATTGGGTGAATCTGTCGTTTGTGGGAAGTAGAGTAGTGTGCAGTTCGAGCTTGTTTCGCCATACAAAATTTCGCCTGGACAAGAAGCCGCCGTTGAGCAGCTAGTCCAAAATTATAAGGCGAAGGACAAGCAGACGCTTCTGGGCATAACGGGCAGCGGCAAAACCTACGTCATGGCAAACGTCATCAACAAACTCCAAAAGCCAACGTTGATTTTGGCGCACAACAAAACCCTTGCCGCGCAACTCTACGGCGAACTCAAAGAACTTTTCCCTCACAACCGAGTAGAGTTTTTCATTTCATTTTATGATTATTACCAGCCTGAGTCCTATTTGCCCGCTCAGGACATGTACATCGAAAAAGACAGTACAGTCAACGATGAAATCGAAAAGATGCGCATGCACGCCGTCTCCAGCATAGTGAGTCGCAACGACACCATAATCGTCGCCTCGATTAGCTGCATCTACAGCTTGGGTAACCCTGACGACTTCCGCACCATGGCCATCAAACTCGAAGTCGGCGGACACATGAGCCGAACTCAACTCATACACGCCTTGGTGGATATGCAGTATGAACGCAACGACCAAGTGTTGGAGCCCGGCAGATTCCGTGTCCGAGGCGATACAGTGGACATAGTGCCTTCCTACGAAAATGATATTCTTCGGGTGGAAATAACGGGGAATACCATCTCCAAAATCAAAGAAGTCCATCGTATCACAGGCAACGTGCAGAATAGTGTTGATCGCCTCACGCTTTACCCGGCAAGGCAGTATGTGGTTCCTGAAGAGAAGCATGCCCTCGCTTTGGAGCATATTGAGCAGGAGCTTGAGCAGCGCCTCAGAGTGCTGCCGCCTCTGGAAGCACAGCGGCTCAAGCAACGCACGAACTACGATTTGGAGATGATTCGCGAAATCGGGTTCTGTGCAGGCATGGAAAATTACAGCCGCCACTTCGACGGACGCCGATCCGGCGAACCACCCTTCACACTTATTGATTACTTCCCCAAGGATTACTTGCTCATAATCGACGAAAGCCACCAAACCATCCCCCAAGCAAGAGGCATGTACAACGGCGACTACAGCCGCAAAAAAAACCTCGTAGACTTCGGCTTCCGCCTCCCCAGCGCACTAGACAACCGACCCCTGCAGTTTGAGGAGTTTGAAGCGAAAATGGGGCGAGCCCTCTTTACCTCCGCAACTCCCGCTGAGTACGAACTCGAAAAAAGCGGGCCACCAGTCGAATTAATCACCAGACCTACAGGGCTTTTGGACCCCGAGGTAGAGATGCACCCAATCGAAGGGCAAATGCAGCACCTCATGGCTGAAGCGAAAAAGACGATTGAGCGGGGCGACCGCGTGCTCGTAACAACTCTCACTAAGCGTATGGCTGAGGACTTAACCGATTACCTTGTCAAAGAGGGCTTCCGCGTCCGCTACATGCACAGCGACATAGAGAGCCTCGACCGCATCGAACTCGTGCGGCAACTGCGCGTGGGCGAATACGACATCCTCGTCGGCATCAACCTGCTCCGCGAAGGCCTCGACATCCCCGAAGTCGCCACCATATTCATCCTCGACGCCGACAAAGAAGGCTTCCTCCGCGACGAACGCAGCCTCATCCAAACCATCGGACGAGCCGCCCGAAACGTCAACGGCAGAGTCATCCTCTACGCCGACATCCAAACCCAGAGCATCAAGCGAGCGATGGAAATCACCTATTACCGCCGAAACGTACAGAAACGCTATAACGAAAAATACGGCATTACCCCCAAAACTATCATCAAAGCCGTAACCATCAAGGAAAGCACCATCAAAGGCACCAAACACCTCGCCAAATCCGACATAAAACGCCAAATCGTAGAGTTGGACGCGAAGATGCGGGAGGCAGCGGAGAAGTTGGAGTTTGAGAAGGCGATTGAGTTGCGGGATGCGATTGCTGAGTTGCGTAAGGCGTTGGCTCATAAGATGGAAAAAGAGGCGGTTAACCCCGAAATTTAGGGGTTTGATGCAATAAGGTTCTAATCTCGCGGGTTAAAACAAGCTAGAATCTGCCAAGTAACTGAGAAGGGAACTGTCAGAGTAATGCGTGATAACATATCCATTAAGGGTGCAAGGGAGCACAACCTAAAAAACATAGATTTAGAGTTGCCCCGCAACAAGCTCATAGTGATTACTGGGCTTTCAGGTTCAGGCAAATCCACGTTGGCGTTTGACACCATCTACGCTGAGGGACAACGCCGCTATGTCGAGAGCCTCTCCGCTTATGCACGGCAGTTTCTGGGCTTAATGGACAAGCCCGACGTGGACAGCATCGAAGGCTTGTCGCCTGCGATTAGCATTGAGCAGAAGAGCACCAGCAAAAACCCCCGCAGCACCGTGGGCACAGTCACCGAAATCTACGATTACCTCAGATTGCTCTTTGCACGCATCGGTACTCACCACTGCCCCAAATGCGGCAGCAGCATCCACCCACAGAGCCCCGAAAACATCACCAGCCTCATCATGGCAGAAAAAGGCAAAACCCTCGTGTTCTTAGCGCCGATTATCCGCGGCATGAAGGGAACGCATGAACAGGTGTTTGATGACCTCAAAAAAGAGGGCTACACCAAAATTCGCGTAGACCAAAAAATCTACGAGACCGACCACATCAAAGAAGAAGTCAAGCTTGTCCGTTATGAGAAGCACTGGATAGAAGCAGTCATCGACACAGTCACTATCGACGACGAGGAGCGCAGCCGCATCGCCGAAGCCGTCGAAGGAGCACTCAAAAAAGGCAAGGGCACCATGGTTGTCATCGACGCCGCAAACAGCGACGCAGGCGAAAAGAAGGAACTGGAACGCTTCGAGGGCGAAACAATGTACAGCACCTTTGGCGCGTGCCCCAACCACCCCGAAATCGTGTTTGAAAGCCTTGAACCCCGCATGTTTAGCTTTAACTCGCCGTTTGGCGCCTGCCCAGTCTGCCACGGCTTAGGTGAAATCACCGAAGTCACAGCAGACAAAGTCATCCCAGACAAAAACCTCAGCATCATGGACGGCGCACTCGCAGTTTACAAGGGCACCATGGACCTGAGTTGGCGTGCGCAGCAGTTGGCTATGGTTGGCAAAAAGCACGGTTTTGATGTGTTTACTCCCATCAAGGACTTCACCGAAGACCAGCTTAAGGTTCTCTTGTACGGCGACCGTGAACCCATCGTGGGCAACTGGTCCAACGGCGCCAACATGTGGATGCGTGACGGTTGGGAAGGCGTCATACCCCAAACCATGCGTCTCTACCGCCAAACCGAGAGCGAATGGCGCAAAGAAGACATAGAGAAATTCATGACTGCCCGCCCTTGCAACGCATGCCACGGCAAGAAGCTTCAACCAGTCGTGTTGGCAGTGCAGATTCTTGACAAAAGCATCATCGACGTAACTGACCTCTCGATTGAGGAAGCAGTGGATTTCTTCCAAGACCTGCCCCCAAAACTTAACGAGAAGGACATGTCGATTGCCAAGCAAGTGCTAAAAGAAATCAACGAGCGCCTCGGATTCCTCAAAAACGTCGGCTTAGGCTACCTCTCCCTTTCGCGCGCGGCAAAGACATTGTCAGGCGGTGAAGCCCAACGCATACGCTTAGCCACCCAGATTGGCAGCAACTTAATGGGCGTCCTCTACATCCTCGACGAACCCAGCATCGGCTTGCACCAACGCGACAACGCCAAACTGCTCAGCACCCTGCAGCGACTCCGAGACTTAGGCAACACCTTAATCGTGGTAGAACACGACGAGGACACAATGCGACACGCCGACTACATCGTGGACATGGGACCCGGCGCAGGAGTGCATGGCGGCCACATAGTCGCCGAAGGCCCACCTCAAGAGATTATGGCGAACCAGCGCAGTTTGACAGGCAAGTACCTATGCGGCGAACTCAAAATCGAAATCCCGCCCATCAGACGCACCCCAGCCGACTACATCGGCGTCAAAGGCGCGTGCGAGAACAACCTCAAAAATCTAAATCTCCAACTTCCATTGGGCGTGCTCTGTGGAGTCACGGGCGTCTCAGGCTCAGGCAAGAGCACCCTAATGAACCTCACAGTCATCCCTGCATTGCGGCAAATGTTCGGCGAACAGGTGGATAAAGTTGGCAAACACGGCGGTTTGGATGTGCCTGAAGTCGTGCGCAATGTCATCGTTATCGACCAAGACCCCATAGGCAGAACACCCCGTAGCAACCCAGCCACATACACGAAGCTCTTCGACGAAATCCGCAAGATTTTCGCGTCCACCAAAGAAGCCAAAGCCCGCGGCTACAAAGAAGGCCGCTTCAGTTTCAACGTGAAGGGCGGCAGATGCGAAAACTGCCAAGGCGACGGCGTCATCCGCATCGAAATGAACTTCCTCCCCGACGTGTACGTGCAGTGCAGTGAATGCAAAGGTAAGCGCTACAACAGGGAAACGCTTGAGGTTCAGTACAAGGGCAAAAACATCGCCGACGTGCTGGACATGACTGTGGAGGAAGCCGCAAAATTCTTCGAGAACACACCACGGGTGCACCGCAAACTGCAGACTCTGCTCGACGTGGGATTGGGCTACATTAAGCTGGGTCAGAGCAGCACGCAACTCAGCGGCGGAGAAAGCCAACGCATCAAAATCACCCGTGAACTCAGCAAGCACAAGTCGGGGCACGTCGTCTACATGCTTGACGAGCCAACGACTGGTTTGCATTTTGACGACACCAAACGCCTCATCCGCGTGCTTAACCGGTTGGTGGACAACGGCAACACCGTCTACATCATCGAACACAACCTTGATGTCATCAAAAGCTGCGACTACCTCATCGATTTGGGACCCGAAGGCGGAGCAGCAGGTGGGCGGCTTTTGGCTCAGGGGACGCCGGAGGAGGTCGCTTTGAACGCGGCATCGTATACGGGCTTGTTTTTGAAAAATATGCTTATGATAGACCGAGTTTGCGCCCAGCTTTCTTAAAACGGTAATTCGGAGTTCTAAGAAGAAGAGAATTTTTGCCCTATTACTTCTTCTTCCTAAGCTAAAGGCTAAAGTTTGCTTTTTGGCGTCTGCAACTGGGCTGGGTTGCGGGTTGGTTGAGGCGTTTTCCTCAAGCAGATGCACAGGGCAAGGCTGAGTTTTGCTGTGGTTTGCTCTTTATGTGGGTGTGGCAGTCCACGGCAACCATAAGACGGTTTTGGAGAGGGGCTGGTTTTAGTGGTTTGCACCGTAATCTCTATATTTGCCAATGTAGCCATAAAAAAGGCGCATGTGGGCCCGTGGCTCAGTCAGGCTAGAGCGGAGGACTCTTAATCCTTAGGTCGCGGGTTCAACTCCCGTCGGGCCCGCCAATTTTTATCACGCTTGATTTGGATAGTTGGTTATTTTTTGTGTTTCCGAAATGCTTTAAAGCTAAATCTTTACTATATTTTGGTAAATAAAATGGGCTGCTGAAATGGGAATCCTCTCAAAAGACGAATCGATCGTATGGCAAGAATTCCAAAAAGGCAAAAACACCAGCGCTATCGCCGAAGAACACCAAACCGAGGGTTGGAGCCCCGCCTACGTCTCACGCGTCCTAAACCGCGCCAGAGAAAAAATCGCCAACACCCTCAAAGAACACGCCAACAGTCATCGCCTCGACGTAGAAACCCTCCTAGACTACAAAGGACTCCTAATCGGCTTCGATTACCAAACCAGCAGCCAAGTCTACATAGTCTACACAGAAAAATTCGGTGTCATAGTCTGGTACAAACACGACTCCTACGGCGGGAAACTCTGCCCCCAATGCCCCAAAGAAGCCGAATGCAAAGAAACACTCGACACAATAATCGAAGAATACAACATACCCCTGCGTCCCGATGAAAAAAACCTCTACATGACCCAGCAGGCAATCGCCGTCTTCAACAAACTAGCCGCCAAAGAAACTCCACGGTACAAGCGAAAGGGGGGTGACTAGTTTGGTAAAAGACAGCAGCGAAAAAGTGATCAAACCACCCGTTAAACCCTTCACGAGCGGAACCATCTTTAAACCCGCAAAACCCTTCATGTACAAGCTGATGCTAAAGACCACAATCGTCTTCTTAATCTATTATGCGTCCGTTATCCTTTGTTTCCTCTTTGTTGCGGCAATGAACGCATTGGACCCCGCCGGTGCCACAGCAGCACAAACAATCAACGACTACTTTGTGCAAGTCAATCTCTGGACGTTAATCTCTGACTTGGTCTGGTTCGTACCCACTTTGATTCTGATACCGCGCTACTACAAAAGCATCGAATACTCCGTCAAAGCCGAATCCGGAGACACCATGCCCGAAATCTACTCAAAACGCGGCATCTTAACCGTCACCCGCCGCCACGTGCCCTTCCGCACCATAACCAATATCTCCAGCCAGGCAGGGCCATTCGACAGACTCTTTAAGATAGGCTCGGTGAAAATTGAAACCGCTGGTTACTCAGGCGCGCAGAAGGGGCCGGAAGAGAACCTAAATGGCATCGTGTTCTACGAGGAAGTTCGGGATTTCATCTTGCGGGAGCTGCGCAAGTTCCGTGAGCCCTACGTTACTGGAACTGAGGTTGTTTATCCGACGGAGGAGCCTGTTCCGAGAGGGGAGGGGCTTGATGATGAGATTTTGATTACGTTGCGGGAGATTCGCGATATTCTTAAGGCTAAGGAGTAGCGTGGGTTTCTCGCGTTTTTTTGTTTTTGTGGGCTACCGAAAAACATAAATTATAGTAAATGTTTACTATTTTTTGGTAAATGTTTGGAGGAATGTAGTGTTGATAGAAACACAAAACCTAACCAAAAAATACGACAACACAACAGCCGTAGACAACCTTACCCTAAACCTAAAACAAGGCGAAGTCTTCGGCTTCCTAGGCCCCAACGGCGCAGGCAAAACCACCACCATACGCATGCTCACATGCCTAATCACAAAAACCAGCGGCACCGCCAAAATCTGCGGCTACGACATAGCAAACCCCAAAGAAATCCCCAAAATCCGCCGCGCCATCGGCTTACTCCCAGAAAACGTTGGCTTATACGAAGACCTAAGCGCTTACAAAAACCTTGACTTCTACGGGAAAATCTACAAACTAACAGAGCAACAACGCAAAGAACGCATAGAGCGCTACCTCAAGATGCTGGGACTCTGGGAGAAAAAAGACCGCCCAACAGGCAGCTTTAGCAAAGGCATGAAGCAAAAACTTGCCATAGCCCGCGCACTCATCCACGACCCCGAAGTGTTATTCCTCGACGAACCCACCGCCAACCTCGACCCCGAAGCCTCCAAAACCGTACGCGAATTCATCCTCGAACTCAAAGCTGAAAAGCACACCATATTCCTAAACACGCATCTCCTCGACGAAGCAGAACGCATGTGCGACAAAATCGGCATCTTGAAAACCAAGCTCTTAGCCATAGACACTCCTGAGCGACTGCGACAATCAGCGTCAGGAACAAAAACCGTGATAGGGCTGGAAGCGGTCAACGACTCTATAGTTGCTGCGGTCAAGCGGTCGGGTTCTTGGAAGACTGAGGTTGCAGAGAATAAGCTTGTAATCTCGGTTGGCTCTCCTGAAAAGGACAACCCTGAAATCGTAGCTGCCATCGGCAAAGCAGGCGGGCGTATCCAATCCATAAGCCAAACTGAGGTATCCCTCGAAGACATTTACTTAAAACTTGTACGGAGCTGAAAAAACCATGGAGTTAGCTAACGTTTGGATAGTGGCAAGCAAAGACTTAGGTTTATTCCTAAAAAAGAAGAGCATCCTCTACTCAACCATCCTCTTCCCCGTCATAGCCGCCCTCGGGCTTCCCTTAGTCATTGAATTCGCAGGGCAAGCCGTAGGCGGAATTCCCGCCGCCGTGCTTCCCGGAGTAATCAACGCGTTTCTGTTCTTTTTCATAATCGCCGCTGTTTCGCTTCCAGTCGGTATAGCTGCCTACAGTTTGGTGGGTGAAAAAGTTGAAAAAAGCCTCGAGCCGCTTTTAGCCACACCCCTAACTGACGGCGAAATACTGTTAGGCAAAAGCATCGCTGCGTTTCTTCCTCCTGTATTGGCAACCTATTTGGGCGCTGCAATATTCGCTGCTTTCGTAGATGCCTTAACCATCGATAAACTTGGCTACTTGTATTTTCCCAATGTTACCCTCGCAGTCATACTTTTCGCAGTTGTACCGCTCGTATGCATCCTGAGCGTTGAAGCAATCATTCTCGTATCAGCTAAAGCAAACGATGTTCGAGCCGCACAGCAATTTGGCGGTGTCTTGGTGTTTCCGTTTGTGGTGATCTATGTTGCTGGTGAAATCGGCGTTTTAACTCTTAATGCAACAACGCTTGCGCTTTTCTCAGGCGTATTGCTGGCTGTTGATGTGCTTCTGTTTTTCCTCAGCAGGGGCACGTTTCAACGGGAAGAAATCCTAACAAAATGGAAATAACCATGCCACAGGTAACCCCTTTTTTTAAAAAGAAGCGCTATCTGCTAGCGGCACTTTCAGCCAAGCTTAAGGTTTTATAGGCTTAACGGTACTTACTTTATTGGTGAATATTTTGATTAGTTTTGAAACGCTTATCGGTAAACAGGTTATTGGAACCAGCGGCTTCATCATAGGCCAAGTAAAGGGCGCTAGCTTAGACACAAAGACATGGCAGGTTCTCCAGTTATACGTTAAACTATCTGACAATGCGGCTACGGAGTTGGGGTTTAAAAAGAGATTTCGCAGTTCAACCGTTTGCATCCCCACAAAGATGATTCAGGCTGTCGGCGATGTCATAACCATGGCTCCTCCCCTCAAAGAGTTGGGCGCAAGCAGCGAAATAACCGAGTACCAACCCTAAGACAAAACAAAAACTCGAAACCAACAAACACTCTCTCGGCGCCCTTCATCCTTTTAGTAAAAAACACCAACGCTAGTTCACGGCATCCATCCGTCAGCATCGGTTTTATGGTCAACTTGATCTACCCTGTTGTGACACGACCCTTTTAATAAGCTAAGAGGATACTATTTTTTGGAGTATTTTTGTTGTTTGAGCAGTTGGGCATTTTTGGAAACATTGCTATTTTAGCTGGCGCCCTCATCATTCTGAGCCGCGCAAGCAACATAACCGTTTCAAACTCCATAAAAGTGGCAGAAACAACGGGGTTATCCAAAACAAGCGTAGGTTTCATTCTTGTGGCTTTTTCAACCTCATTGCCCGAACTGCTGATTGCAATTTTTGCTGTTCTTTCGCCAGGCAGCGTCGGCGTATCCATCGGGAACGTGTTAGGCTCCAACATCGTCAACATATGTTTGGTGCTTGGAACCTGTTTTATCGTTCTTGCCTCAGTCTACCGCAAAAACCTAAAGAAGGTCTCTGAGTTGGCTGAAGAAGAATGGGGCAGTCTCAACTTTGGCTTGTTGGTTGCTTCCTTGGTTCCTCTGGTTCTACTCTACATCGGTTTTGCCAGCAGGGTAATAGGGATTGTACTGCTTGCTATTTTTGCTTATTACATGTATCGCCTCGCCAAAGTCAGAACACCCTTAGAGCAAGATGCGTCGCCAGTTGCTTCTAAGACGGCGGCTCGGAAGTATACCACTTTGGCTATTTTGGGCGCTTTAGGCGTTGTTTTATGTTCCTATCTGATTGTTGAGTCATCGTCGTTTTTAGCTACAAGCGTCGGCATACCAAACGTCGTTATAGGCGCAACGATAGTTGCGTTTGGAACAAGCATCCCCGAGTTATCCACCAGTTTGGAGTCGATTAGAAAGGGGCAGGTCAACCTTGCTTTAGGCAACATCATCGGCAGTTGCTTCATTAACATTACCGCCATACTTGGAGTTACCCTGCTGGCTTCACCCACAACCATCGATGTGAACGCTTTTTCAAGGGTTGTTCTGTTCTCTTCGATAGCAAATCTGTTGCTTTGGTATTTTTTGGCGAGCCGAAAAATCGGTCGCCTTGAAGGCTGGGTACTGGTTTTTCTCTATGTACTGTTCTTGGTGGTAAGCCTCGTAATGGCTTGATAAATTGCTGTTTTTTGTTGTAGAAAATATTATTAACACTTAAATCCCCAAATGAGGCGTGGAGCAGCATCCAATTGGCAAATAACTCACTGATCATAATCGGCGCTGGACTAGGCGGTTTAGCCACGGGCTGCTATGCCCAGATGAACGGTTACAAAACCAAAATCTTCGAAATGCAAAACAAACCTGGCGGCGTCTGCGTCAGCTGGAAACGCAAAGACTACAACTTCGACTACGCCGTCCACAACGTCTTCGGAGTCACCACAAACCCCGCGGTCCACTCCGTCTACACGCAGATATGGCGTGAACTCGGCGCTCTCCGCGGGTTAGACCCCTACAGCTTCAGAGAATTCGTTCAAGTAGAAGCAGACGGCAAAGTACTGACCCTCTACACTGACCCTGAAAAACTCAGAGCCCACCTAAAAGAACTCTCACCCCAAGACAGTAAACTCATAGACGAATTCGTCAAAACCATCAAGCAGTTCGGTGGACAAGACCTGTTTGCAGCGATGACAGGCGGAGCGGGAGCCAAACTCAAGATGCTGCCATTGATGGGTTCACTGATGAAGTACAGCAAACTCTTGCTCAAGGACTACGCCCAACAATACAGCGACCCCTTCCTGCGCAAAGCCTTACCCACAATCCAATATGACATTTCTGAGGTGCCTACCTTGGTTCCGATGATTTTCCTCTCAGTGCAAAGCAAAGGCGACGGAGGATGGCCCATCGGCGGCTCCATGGCACTATCCCGAAACATCGAAAAACGGTATCTGGAGTTAGGCGGCGAAATAAGTTACCACGCCAAAGTCAAAAAGATAATCGTAAAAGACAACGCCGCTGTGGGCGTGCAGTTGGAGGATGGCTCCGAGCACTTCGCGGACCGTGTGGTTTCTAACGCCGACGGCTACTCAACCATTTTCGGCATGCTGGAGGGCAAATACGTTAACGACTTAATCAACGCCTACTACCAAGCTTACCCCAAATCGTTGCCATTTGGGCTGGAAGTCTGGTACGGGGTCAACATGGAACTTTCAGGCGAACCCCATGCAATTGTACGTTTCCTCGATGAGCCAATAACAGTCGAAGATGTCGCCAGAGACAGATTGGACATTGAAATCTTCAACTTTGACCCTACAATGGCGCCAAAAGGCAAAACTGTAGTCAAAGTTGTCATGGACTCCAACTACGACTACTGGAAAACCCTTTCGGAAAATCCCGATGGTTACCGTGCAGAGAAACAGCGGGTCGCGGATTTGATTGCACAGCAACTTGAAAAACGGTTCCCTGGCTTCCAAAGTAGCATTGAAGCAAGTGACGTAGTGACGCCTATTTCAACAGTGCATTGGACAGGCGCTTTCCACGGCGGCCAAGCATTCGGAGCCCCCAAAGAATACCAAAAAGAAGTCAACAAAAACGGCGTAAGCAAAACATTGCCTGGTCTACGCAACTTTTACATGGTGGGGCAGTGGGCAGGCGGCACCATAGGGCTCAGCACAGTCACTTTGATGGGGCGAGACCTCATACGAGACCTATGCAAAATAGACAACAAACAATTCCTAACCACAACCCCACAGTGACTACTCAAGCAACCGTTTCAGCCGCTGCATCAGGGCTTCGCGTTCGCTGGGCTGAGAAGCCCACAGTGCACGATTCTCACGGAACTGCTCACCGGAGATTTTCCCCCTTTTCTGCAATTCGCCAAGTAGTTTCATGAATCCCTGCAAGTCAAGTTGTTCGTTGGTCACTGCCATGCCGACTTTGCGTTCTGAAGTGGCGTTGACGCCAATGGGTTCAGTGTCAGGCGGCGGGTAGGTTGCATAGAGAAAGCGGACAAAATAGAGTGTACTCCAGCCCTTGGTGACGGGAACGCTGTTTTTGGTTTTTAGCAACTCGTTGGTGTAGTATTCGTATTCTTGTCCCTGCGAAAAATACTTCGTCTGCCCAGAGGGGTTATCTACGATGCGGTTGGTGAAGTGGCGCAGGTGCTGGTTACTAAAGACTGGCAGCACGGTGCCTTTTTCGTAGTTGAAGCAGTAGATGATTTTTTTGGGCAGGGCTTTGTCTTGGCTTATGCCGCCGATTCTCTCCCATGGAGCATCTACCTTCTCCGCCAAAGACTTGCGGTCGTCGACTGCGGTGCGTAGCAGTTTTTTGAATTCGCTGATTTGGAGTCGGGCGTTGCGGTAAACGTTGGAACTGTTGGGCTGTGTGTAGCCGAGGTTTAGGAAGCCTTCGGTGAACTTGAAGAATTCGCCGACTTCGTCGGGGTTGAGTTTGAAAAGTTTGTCGGAGTCGAGCCACTCTATTTCTCGGAGGTTTTCGGCAAAAGGAAATTTCTCTCTAAACTGCTTAAGTGAGCCCAGTGCAAGTTCAGTTTCCCTTTTTATGGCGTTGTTTTGGTCGAAGGCGTTTGCTTTTTCCTGCATTACGTTGGATTTGGACATAACTAACAATCCGTGGTTGGGTGTTGGCATGTAAGACTTGTATTTAACTAATAAATCTGCATAGGGTTCTAGTGGGTTTTGTGGTTCCTGTCGAGAGTCACAAACTCCTAAATACGCATAGCCTCCTCTTTGAAATGGAGTTTTTGAAAATTATGCAATCTCAAGCTTTTGGTCAAGTCCAAGAACGCCTCAGAATGACCGATGACTTCGAGTTGTTCTGTAGAAGATGGCCCTCCGTTGGCGCTACTGAGCGCGTCGTGGTGTTTATGCATGGTATCGAAGTGCATTCAGGCGCATTCCAATTCATGGGACCCGAACTAGCTAACATCTCAACTGAAGTGTATGCTTTTGACCGCCGAGGCTTTGGCAACTCAAAAGAGCCCGACCTGCATAGAGGCGACACCCACGGATTTGACCGTCACCTCCAAGACATCGATGAAGTAGTCAACGTAATCCACAACAGAAACCCGGGCAAGACACTGTATGTTTTTGGGCACAGCATCGGCTGCGCTTATGCGCTTTGGTACGCCGCCTACTACCCTGACCAGCTAGATGGATTAATTCTTGCTTCACCGCCTTTGGAAACAGGCTTCAAATTATCCACCTCAGACACTCTCCAGTTGGCTGCTGCCCCAGCTATTCAGCACCACAAAATGTTTGATTTAATTGACAAGTGGCCTGAAGCCTTCCGTAGAAGCGAAGAATACACCCTTATCACCGAAGACCCCCTGTGCACTAGGGAGTTTGGCTTAGGTTACCTGTTTAACGTGCAGACTAAATTGGCGGATAAAATGCCTGAAAACGCTGCAAAAGTCAACAAGCCAGTGCAGATGATGCATGGCGACTCAGACATCGTTGCTTTGCCAAGTAGTTCTACTTTGATTTTGGAGAAATTCGCTTCCACTGACAAGAACCTCCATGTGTTCGGCGACGCAGACCACTGGTTCTACCAAAGCATTATCCCAGAGATGAGCGCGAGGTACAGTGTTGAGCAGAAGCGGACGGTTTCTGAGGTTGTTAAGAATTGGCTGCGTGCTCATCCATAACTTGACGGTCTTTTGTGCTCTGTTTTGAAGCTTTTCTTGTAGGCATTTGCAGGGAAAAAGTGTTGGTATACACTGCCACACCGAGACCAATCCAACATAGAGTCAGATTACAGTCCTTGTGGCACACCACAAAGGCCCACCCACACAAAGAGCGATAAAAGAGAACTGATTTGTCTTTCTTATAGAGAGATAGGCGAGTCGACAGAGCAACAGTAGCCTATCAGTTCGCCGTTACATTGGAACTGCTTGTGGAAAGCACCTCAACCAGCCAGCAACCCAACTCCGATGCAGAACACAAAACACCGCCACCCAACAAGCCCCACTGGAAGAAGATGAGCAAGGGCAGACACCCACCCTTCGTCTAACACCAAAAAACAACAACCCCAAATACGATTCAGCACTCAATCGTTACCTGAAACGTCTGCTCAACGCTTTACGCTCCGCTTCCAAAACCAACTCATAAAACTTGTCTGAAAGCTCTGGCTCCTTCTCCAAAACACCCAAAACATCCGCTGCCGAAACACGCCGTGCACTCAACCCCACCGCCGCAACCTTGCCGTAGCGCTCGATTAACTCCGCAGTCTGTTTAGCATGGCTGCGCATCCGCTCCTCACTCTTAGCCAAGTGTTCGCCTTTCTTTTCCAGCAAACCCATGGCTTTTTCTTCCTCAACCTTCAGCAACCCGATGGCTGTGGAGCCGCAGCGGGGGCATTTGGGCTTGTCGGGGAGGTCTTTCATGCGGATTAGTTGCATGTAATCCCAGCAGGCAGTGCATACAAAGTTGCCTGTTTCGTTTAGTAAGCGTGCTTTGGCAGACTCAACTAACACCGCGCGCATCTGCTCAGGCGGGATAAGGTCGGTTTTCATGCTCACCCGCTCAATCCCCACACGAGCAACCGGCGTTGCGTTGCCGCCTGTATCCACCACCTGCAACCGCACCTCGCCATCACGGAGGTGCCCAAGAACCATAACCAAGCCGTCGGCATCAAGGTCTTTGCTGAAAACCTCTTTGAGCCCCTCCTCGTAGATAGGTGTGCCCTCGAAACTGCTGATTAACTTCTGTAAACTGACGTTGCCAAAATCCGCCCATTTCTTGAGCGCCCCAAAGCGGCGGGCGACTTGGATGACTCGGCGTTTGAATAAGCCTGTTTTCACCGTTGATGTGGTTAGGGTGTTGCGGATGGCTGGTTCGGGTAGGTCTTTGATTTCTTTTAGGACTTCGACGAGGCGGTCGGCGGTCATGGTGCCCATGGTCTGCACGAATATGCGGTAGGGGTCATGCTGCACCACAATGCCGCGTCCCAGTTTATCGGACAGCACTTGCCCCAGAAACTGCGCCAAAGCCCGATTGGTGAGTGAGCCAAAGTTGGAGTGGACAATTATGAATTCACCCCAGTCCTCAACCACAATCCGCTTTGGCGTCGGCACGGGGAAGCCGCTGTGCACCTGCTCCACGGTTTCTGTGAGTGCATGCAGGACGTTCTCTGGGTCGGCGGGGTAACGCTGGGAGAGTGACTCGCTGATTTGTTGGGGTGAACAGCCCCGCTGCGTTTCTTCTTCCACAAAGCCCCGGATTTCGGCGAGTTCTTGCGCTACTTCGTAGGGCACAGGGATTTCTTCTCCTATCCAGCTTGGTATGCTGCCCGTGGGGTCGTCGACTGGGCGCACGTAGACTTTTTCTTCGGTGGCATGGATGATTTGCCACGGGCTACCACGGATGATGAATTTGGTGCCGGGCTTTCCGTATTCAGCCATAAACGCCTCGTCAAGGACGCCGATGGAAGAGTCTGAGCTTTCATCAATGACCAGGAACTGTTTTTCCACTGGAATCATGGATAGGTTGTCAAAGTAGTATTCGAAGAGGGCTTTGGTTCGTTGGGGTTTTAGGACCACTTGGTCTTCTATGGATGCCCAAGCCAACCGTGGAAAACGTCCATGCATGTACTTGATGACTTTTTCCACATCAGCGATGTCCAAGTTCTCAAAAGGCGCGGCTTTTCGGCATAAATCAAGGATTTCTTGGAATGTGAGGCGCCTGTTCTTGAGCAGCAACCCAGCGATTTGATGAGTCAACACGTCGTAGGGTTTGTTGGGTATTGATATGGGTTCGAGGTGCTCCTGTAATGCCCGTCTGGCAATAACCAGCGCTTCAAGTGTGTCGTCGGAGTCCATGCCGATGACTAAACCCTCAGACAAGTTACCGTAGGTATGTCCTGCCCTGCCCACACGCTGGATAAGCCTAGACACCTGCCGGGGACTCATATATTGAATAACCAAGTCAATGTGGCCAACGTCGATGCCCAACTCGAGGCTGCTGGTGGCAATTAACCCTTTGAGGTCGCCGCGTCTAAGCCCTGTTTCAGCGGCAATGCGGGAAGGCTTCGCCAAAGAACCATGATGAATAGAAATCGGAAAATCAACATCCCAAACCTTGAAACGCGAAGCCAAAACCTCACTAACGGAACGTGTATTGGTAAAGAGCAAGACAGATTTGCGTTTGGACATGTAATCTCGGATAATCCGCAGACGAGCCGCAACTTCAGGATGCGTATATATTTTGCCCGCAAACTGCACATCCTCTTCGGTGGGTTTAGGATAAATCACCTGCAACTTCACCATCTTAGCCACTGACACCCGTACGATTTCGACTGGGCGCTGGCTGCCTACGAGGAACTGCGCGACTTTTTCTGGGCTGCCCACGGTGGCGGATAAGCCTACGGTTTGATATTCTTTGCCGGTCAAACCGCGGATGCGTTCAAGCGCCAAGGAGAGTTGACTGCCCCGTTTGGTGTCGGCTAATTCATGCACTTCGTCGATGACGACCCATTTGAGGGCTTGCAGATGCTGCCGCAACAGCCAACCGGAGAGGATGGCTTGGAGGGTTTCAGGTGTGGTTATGAGGATGTCTGGGGGGCATTGGCTTTGGCGCGTGCGCTCTTTCTGTTCGGTGTCGCCATGGCGTACTGCAAGTTTTATGTCAAGGTTGTTACACCACCACTGCAACCGCTCCAATAGGTCACGATTAAGCGCCCGCAGCGGCGTGATATAGAGCACTTTTATGCCTGGAGTCTTAGGCTGCTGTAAAAGCATGCTTAGCACAGGCAAGAACGCTGCTTCAGTTTTGCCCGTGGCGGTCGGCGAGATTAACAGCACGTTTTTGCCGTCGAGGATTTTAGGTATCACTTTTTCCTGGGGCTCGGTGGGTTTAGAGAAACCTCTCTGCTCAACTAGCCGTCGCACTGGCTTTACAAGCATTTCAAAAGCATCAAGAGGTTTTTGCAATCGATTTAACCTATTAGAAAAAGTTAGCAAAGCATTATAGTAAAAATGTTTTGGCGCAATTAACCTACTTCAAGCTGAAAAACATCAAAACTCCACACAGCCAAACGAGTCCTTACCTCTAAACTACTTTTCAGATGCGCCTTTGCTTTCCGCTGGACAATGCGGTGGATGTGTAACTGCAATGTAGTCTCGGGCGAAAAATCCATCTGTGCCTGGTCCAGAATACTTAGAGGCTGGATGAAAGAAAGTAACGAATGCGTCAAAGCCATTTCGTTCTATCGTTGTTTGGTAACCGCTGGGGGGAGAAATGGTGAAGGAATCG
Source organism: Bathyarchaeia archaeon (assembly GCA_050108095.1). Lineage (GTDB taxonomy): Archaea > Thermoproteota > Bathyarchaeia > Bathyarchaeales > Bathycorpusculaceae > Bathycorpusculum. Next base: position 4,542 of record JBNIDO010000003.1, on the reverse strand, counting down.
GTTTTGAGGTTTCCATAGCCCTCCAGCAGCAAACAGGAAGGAGGCAGGACATTTTTTGTCGAGAGTAACGGAATTTTAACCGTCCACCCAGCAAAAAGCGTGTTCCCATGAATTCGCGTGTAAATTTCATCTTTGCTGACCAGTCGGGTATTTTGCGCGGCAGGGGTTCCCGTCATATATGTTTTCCAGAAAGCTTGCGCAGAAGGGTTATCGCCCACGTAAGCCACGGGCAAATATGCGGGTCCCTTAGGAGTAGCGAGCCATAGATAGACCAGCATCGAATCCTCTTCCCCGAAAAAAGACTGTTTCTCGGCATGAAACACCGTCAAAATCATCTCAGGCAGCTTAAAATGGCTGGGCGGATGAATAATTGCTGTCGCCATGCTCCCATGAAGCTTCATCTCATCTGCCAAATTATCAGTTGTAAGGTTGGCGCCGATTATTTTGTCTAAAACATCTTTTTCTGATGGGGTAGCTGTTTGCTGTTTCCAATCGTTAAAGTTTAAACCGCTGACTTTTTGGAAATACGCAGGTTTTCCTGAAAGCGAATCTGGAGTTCGGGCTTTTTTCAGCATGGCTTCCAATGGTGTAGTCGATGGGGCAAGAGCGTGTTTCCACAAAGTGTTCAAGGTAGTTTTCATTTTCTCTACCTGTGAAGCTTCGTCCGTGAAGAGTGTGTTCTCGAAGTTTGGAGTAAGAGCAATGTTTGAACTAAGATAGGGTCTGAACTGGAAAAGATACTTCCCATCAATAACCGTTGACTCAAGATAGCTTGTGGGTACATGACGTACGGAGCCTATTTTTGAGAGCTCTTCAACTGCCTCCAAATTCTCACTTACAATGGGAGCCATTATTTTGACTGAAACACCATTTTTTCTCCATTCTGCCAGTTGAGATATTTCTCGGCAGTACCCGATGAGGCTATGAGATGTAGTCATCAGGAGTACTTCATTTTTTGCAGTCAACAGTTTATCGCGGTAAATCAATTCGGCAATTTCACCACTTAAAACCCTTGTTGGGGGTGTCTTTGGAGCAGTCTCCCTTTCAGCAATTTTTTCTTGTAAGTCTATGGAAATTTTCCATAAATCTTCAAAGACCGCAGTGAACGCTTGAACTAGCGGCTTACAGTTTGTCCATAAACAAACATCTGTTTTGTCAGCTTCAGGTTTGGTGAAGAATAATATTTCCTCATGGTCCCGTATCATCATGCGAGGGAACATGTTGAGTCCCAAATCGGGATTTCTCACTCTAAAGCAAACATTGGACAACCTCTGTGTGAGGGCTTTTATGGCTCCCAGATTCTGCTCGGATACATCTGTGAGAAAGCGGCACTGAGTATTAGGGCTCAAATTAGTGTCGGCAAAGTCAAAGACACCGAATTGGTCCGCCCGCAGTAGATTGGGAACAGCCGCAACAACCGATAATCGGCATTGGGTTTTTTTGACAAGCTGGCTCATCTTGGCATAGGTTTTCTTCCTTCCCTTAAGCACCATGAACTTCTCTAACGAAGGGTCTGAACTTAAACATCTCTTCTTTTGTAGGTAATCAAGGAAGTCTTTTTTGGAAGACTCAATAAAAACGACCTCTTTACGCTTAGCCTCAACGATGGAATCTAAAACTCTCTCAAATCCGACCACAGTATAGCGGGTAGGGAACTCTAAAGTGGACTCTACAAACCCTTTAGCTTGAAGCCCTTTTAGAACGCGGAATAGTTGCGCCTTGTCTTTGGCAAGTAACTTAGCAATTTCGCTAAGCGTTAGAGGAACATGTTTTGCTAAAAACAGATACACTTCTGTTTCTGTTTGAGTAAACCCCGAATTCATGAGGACCTTTTTGATTTTTTCCTCGCTCATTAAGAAACCTGCCTTTCAAGGACAGGACACCAATGATAGACCTTGTCAATCGTCGAATAATAAGTACGTGAATTGATTTATTGCTTTTTGAAAAAGAAACAACCCAATATTTGAGGAGGTGAAAAAATGAGAAGGAAATCACTCTTGTTTTCTGTAACTGCACTGGTCGTGTTGCTTGCTTCAACCGCAGTTATCGCTACCTCTCAAGCGTGGTGGCCAATAAGGTACAAACAGGAATACGTGGGCTATGATTTTAAAGCAACTTTTGGCGCTGTAAGCGATGTAACTGTAGACGCAAGTGGCGCTCCAAACAGCATTATCCTTGAGCATAGTGTAGGAGTAATCAAATGCAATCTAACCATTGGAGATAAAGTCTACATTTACCCTGACGATTTCGACGTTAACGTAGTTCACCATGTAGAATTCAGTGCTATAACCGGAGAGGGACTTTCTAGAAACGAAGGCATTATAACATTCAAGGTTCCAGGTCAGCCAACCCTTACATACTGGGGAGTTGCGCACCTAACTAATTTCAGAACGAACCCTGATGGAACTTTCATCTCGCCACAGGATTTCAGAGCAGAGGGACAATTCATTTTGACGGGAACAAAGCAACTAGTCAATGTTGACGGCTTTGGAATTAGTGATGTATACTTCGCACCGCCCGAATATACCAACCAATACGTCCATCAGATGGGTTTCATAAAAGGCTGGACACGCTAATAGATCACCGTTTACCCCTATTTTTTATCAGCAAACCAAATGTTTGGCTGTTCTAACTAAGAAATCGTCCACAACCCGCCTGCAACGTCTCTCCAAACCAGAAGCAAAAACACAAACCAAACAATAAGCCCCCCCAAGAAGAAGATGAATAAAGAGCATATTCTCTTCTTCTTTACTATAAACACCCAACGATAAAACTGCTCCTGTTTTAGACCCAAGCTAAACATACGTTATCGTATGGATTTGTTTTTATTCTGTGCATGTTTATCAATATTCATTGAAAAGCCGAACAGGGCAAACCAGCCTAAGCATCGGAATAATTTCTTTAACATAGCTAAGTTTAACACAAAAATGTATAAGCACAACATTGGAATGAGAAATATCTATGGGAACAGTATGGAAACTTTTTTATCCTATAAGACGAATGGCTTCAAAGCGATAACACGGAGGAAAACAACTTATGGCAAAATGTCCAAAATGTGGAACCGACGTTGCAAAACCAAAGAAGACATGGAAAATGGCAGGCCGCCCAGATAAAGCGGGTAAACGCATGCAACTAGAAATCGGCCTTTACGAATGCCCCAAATGTGGCAACGTGTTCCGCGAAGTGTTAAGTAAACAGAAAATCTAAACCCCATCTGTCAAAGTGCAATTCTCTGAGCACTTTCTATTTTTCTTTTAATTAGCGGTAGTTTTAAAACCAACCCCAGATAAAACATGGATATTTATCTCCGGTGACTCCTAAAAGTGCCGCAATTACGTAAGCTCCTAAAAAACGATTGCTTTAAAGTCTTGGTTACAATCGTCTTGGTCGTCGCCATCGTGTTAGCTTCCTTTTTCGTTTTAGGGCTGGTGCTCGGGACGTCTGCGCCTATCCGTGTGGTGGAAAGCGGAAGCATGTGCATCCACGTGGATGGTTGCGACGGGTTGAGCCACCCTTTTGACCCAACCCTGCATGTCGGAGACGTCATCATAATCCAACAAGTAGACCCAAAAGACCTCAACGCTAACTACCCAAACAGTGACATAATCGTTTACCTCAACCCCACCGTAATGGGCAATTCCAAGGTCACCCCAATTGTCCATCGCATAGTCGCAGAATACACTGTCAATGGCACGCTATATTTCCAAACTAAAGGCGACGGCAACTGCGTACCTTGGCCTAACCCAGTGAATTCTTCCCAATACGACTCAAACACGCTCTGGACCACAGGACAAGGGGTACCGCAGGACCAAGTGTTGGGCAGAGTAGTTATGCGCATACCCTATCTTGGCTTGATAACTCTGTTTATGAATGCCAACTCTTGGGTTCTTCCCGCCGTGGTCGGCGTTATAATCCTGATTATTATTTTGCAGTTTATTTTGCCGATTGCAAAAGCCAAAAAGAACAAGAGGCTTAAACAACAAAAACATGAAGGCACACTCGTATAGATGTATTTATTAACAAAGATATGGAATAAGAATACTTAACAGCGGTTATATCAGGGGAGAATTTATTGCCAGAGGGTAAAACTTCGATAAGTATAGAGAACGTGGTCGCTTCGGCAACCCTTAACCAAAAAGTTGACCTCAACTCTGTTGTAAAAGGTTACCCCGGCGTCGAATACCGACCAGAACAGTTTCCCGGTTTAGTTTTCCGCCTCAAACGCCCAAAAACCGCTACTTTAATCTTTAACTCGGGCAAAATGGTTTGCACAGGCGCAAAATCTGAAAAAGAAGCCAAACGCGCCGTAATGAAAGTGGTAAAAGAACTCAAGAAAGGCGGCATAATCATAATAAGCAAACCTGAACTTAAAATCCAAAACATCGTCGCTTCAGGCGGACTCGGCGGCATGATCGACCTCGAAAAAGCCGCGTACTCGCTGGGGCACGCTATGTATGAGCCTGAACAGTTTCCAGGGTTAATTTACCGCATGGAAGAACCAAAAGTGGTTGTTTTGCTTTTCGCCAGCGGAAAACTCGTGTG
>JBNIDO010000002.1:0-77715 GCA_050108095.1 Bathyarchaeia archaeon | reverse complement strand
CAGCGCCACTTATGCCAGCACTCTCCATATCCGCTATGAAGCTTGGCCCTTCACGAGTAAAATCCACACGAATCCTCTCAAACCCACCCCACCTGTCCTGCAGCACCTTAGTGTAGCCTAAAACCGCTGCGTAGATTGTCGGTTGCTGAAAAATCTTTAAATGCCTAAGAAAGAGAAGGTCGTTTCTTCGCTCGACCACTGATAGAACGCTGTAGTCGCGTGTTTGAGCCAAGTCGAGACCAGCAAAAAATTCCCCATGCTGATTTTGATTTGAGTCGAATTCGCGGAGGTCTTCACCACAGGTGGTCTTGGTGCCGATGCATGATGCGATAAGACTCTGTGTCAACCAAACGTTGTCGTCTTCAACCCACTCAGCCTGCATTTCTCGGCGCCAGCGGGAGGGGTCATCGCCCATCTGAGTTTTGATACGCTGGATAATATTGGGTTTGAGCGGTCCAGCAGTGGTTAATGCTTTCTCGAAGGGTACATAGGATGTTTTGAAGTCGCCAAAGTCCTTGTGGTTGAAAATTTTGAAGAAGATGCTGTCGGTATGCCATGGGGTACTGCTGCAGATGAATTTGCCGTCCGTAGTACCCAGCGTATAGAGGATGGCGTCATAGAGTTCTTGATCATTAGCGATAAAGTTGAACTCGTCCGCATAAACCACGTGTAGTGTTGGTCCTCTGATGGTTTCAGGATTGTTCGGGAAGGCTTCTATGCTGCTTCCGTTGGTGAAGTGAATCTGGGTTCTCTGAGGCTTAAACACTAAACCATCAGGCAAGTTATGTGTAAACGAGGCAATCCGCGCCAGAATTCGTTTTGTCTGTCGCCAAGACGGTCCAACAATACCTATTGCACTCTCTGGGAAGGTTACGGCATACCATAAAAGCAGGGCACAGATGATGAAGGTTTTGCCACTTTGTCTGCACCATCGGGCAGCAGTAAACTGATTATCCCTAAACAGCGCCACAAACTCTTGCTGATACTGGTACGGTTTTAAACCGATTACCTGTTCAATAAACTGCAAAGGATCAGCACTTAACTGTCTGGTTTTATCAGCTGCTGCCTGCCGAATTTGGCTATTGCTTTCTTGGAGTTCACGCCACCTAGGAAGAATCTGGCTGGGGCGAAGTGTTCTGGCTTGCGTCCGCGTGTTTAGCTTTCTCGAGTTCCTTGAGCAGTCGGGCATTTTGTTCCTCCATATCTTTTAATTTAGTTTCAATCTGACGATAGTTTATGTAACCCGATAGCAGTTCCTGATATGTTTTTGCAATTGTCGCTACTGTCTGCAGACGTTGTACCTCAACCTTGCTTAAGCCGGGCTTAATAGCCGCTTTTAGGGCTCCTGCCAGTATTTTTAGAGCTTCCTCAACGCTTGGCAGCTCTTTAGGAATAGAAACTGCACTACCAGTATAGCCACTGCTAGTTGATAGCCTTAAGCCTAGCCGTTGACATTTTATGAATATGGCGCCCTCTGTCTTACCGAGCTTTTCGGCTATTTCTTCAACATCCGTGTTTGCAGCTACAAGTGAAGCAAGTTCTGCTTCTTCTTTTGCGGTCCAGCGTTTGCCTTTAGTCATAATTTGGTTAGATACAACTATTTTTATAAAATAGTTATTGAAAGCTTTTTGACAATATTCTCAAGCGCTGGTATAAAAAATGCTAGTATTTTTAGTTTTTGTTAACTCTCAGCAAGAAGTATCTTTTTGATAGTATTGCACGGAATTGAATAAGCGTTTTTTTAGTTAAAGAGGCGCCTATCTCACCTTTCATTGGCTGCCATGACAAGTAGTCAAAACAGGGGTTTAGGGTCAAATCCAGGAAGAAATACCAAGCCTAAGCTTACTGCCATAGTAATTTGTGTAACTTTTATCCTATCTGCGTTTTAAACATAGATGCCAGCGATAAAATTTTTCTATTAGCACCGGAAAAGCAGTCATATTACTTTGCCTTGCGCTACGCATATCCAGGTAAAATACCATTTCTGTAAGTTCACTGTTGAAGGGGATAGACGAGTTGGCTCTAACAGTTAGCAAGATATTGACAATATACTTGCAAGGCTTAAGTTTCCCCTCATTATTGAAATGAATAATAATAAAATCAAAGGCACTTGACTTTACAGCAAACTTTTAGCCTATACTGCAAGACGGCATATATTAGGGACGCTTTCATAGGATTTAATCAATCGATTGGAAATTGAATATTTGCAAGATAAAATATTTCAAAAATTCAGCACTATTAAAACGTCTATGAGATGTCTTAATAAAACATATTATGAGGACTCCAATTGAAGCCAGTACTTGTTGTCACCGGGACAAGGCCAGAAATCATAAAGATGGCGCCTATCATTCGAGCCCTAAAAAAGTCAAATCTGCCCATGCTATTTGTGCATTGTGGGCAACACTACGACTACAATATGGCAGAACAATTCATCGAAAACCTGGAACTCGCCGCACCCGACTACTGGCTCAAAATTGAGTCATCACCGCCTGGAACTCAAACAGCCGAGATCATGTTGAAGACAGATGAGTTACTAGGGAAGATTGAACCATCAATAGTTTTAGTTGAGGGCGATACCAATACTGTACTATCTGCAGCATTGGCAGCAAACAAACGAGTTCTACCAATCGGTCATGTAGAAGCGGGACTGAGAAGCTATGATTTGCGTATGCCTGAGGAACATAATCGCCGACTAACTGACCACATCTCAAATTACCTATTCGCACCCACCACACGTGCCATTTCCAATCTACGAAAAGAAAAAGTTTGGGGAAAAATTTACCTTACAGGTAACACAGCTATTGACGCTGTAACAGAACATATGCCCATTGCCGAAAAGAAATCCACTATTATGGAACAGATCCCCTTCAAGACGTTTGCATTGGTCACCGCTCATCGAGCAGAGAACGTGGATAACTCCGCAGTGCTGAATTCATTTATGGATGTTTTCTCGAATTCGCCGCTGCCCATCGTTTACCCCATGCATCCACGGACAAGGAAGCGACTGCAAGAAAACAGAATGCTATCCAAAATGGAAGCGCTAAAGAATTTGCTGATTCTGCCACCACTTGGATACCTCGACTTTTTGATGCTGGAGCGGAACTGCAAGTTGATAATCACTGATTCAGGCGGCATTCAAGAAGAGGCTACTGCACCAACTATTTGCAAACGTACACTAGTAATTCGTCTCTCAACTGAGCGACAGGAAGCAGTAGAAACTGGCTTCGCTAAAGTCGTTGGTACAGACAAAAATCAAATTCTATCTGCAATAAAGGACGCCCTCGAGGAAAATATAGCTTTGCCTTCAATTTCACCATTTGGTAATGGTTCGGCAGCCGAAAAAACGGTTGGGATAATAAAGAAAGAGTTAGCTTAAGAAAGAAAAGTATCTAAAAACCAAACAATCATTATTCCAACGTGAAGATTAACTTCATAATGGTTGCCTGGTTGGAACCACATTATTCGCAACATTGCCATCCGACCCCAGTGCTGGGACTAAACAGAACCACTGCTACAATGCCGGTGCTATTTGTGCCTTCAATCACTTGCGTGGCTCTGTTGTTTGGAGTAAACTATTGGTATTACAGCCGAGGGCAGACGGATAGGTTTGTATGGACTACCAGAGGATACATGAAAAAACACGCAAAAATAGCTCAAACTTAATGCTCACTGATGGGTGTGGGATTAAGCTTGAAGCAAACAAGCGTATTGTCAGCTAACTAACCGAATAGAATGATGCTTAATCAAAAAACGGGTAGGTTGCATCTATGAGCGCAAGGTGCAAAAATGTTGAGTTACCCCTAGGGCGCTATAGTAAATTTCTAGAGTACCTATATCAACTCTTTCGTAGGTTTTGGAAGTTTTACTGGTCAGTGGACCTGGCCGTTTCTGCCGGGCTTAGTTGCCTCTAAAGCTTTGATATAATTGTATGAACTATGTACATAGCCATGATTGCATAGTTAGTTATAGGTTTCTAAGGCTATTCCAGTGGAAAATGTGACTTTTATAATATCTCCTTCTATTCTATTCTTCAACGATGCCGTATTGCTTGAGATCGTCAATTCTAAAACTACAAACCCAGCATCAGCCTTAAATCGCTTAAACGCATCAAGCAGTTTCTCTACATAATCCAGTATTTAGACTAAACTTAGGATATGCAGTTTTAGGTAAGCGTCTCTTTGAAAGAATTCTCAATTTCATTTCGCCAACTAACAGTTTGGGTTAGGATAGAGTTCTTTGGAATATAATCGGTGACAAAATTGGTATCCTCGGTGGATGATGATATTGAGACATAAATTTGGAATAGAATCTTGTCGCTGTTCCATATTCAGCAGTCAGCTTAAAAAAATGAGAACAACGATATCCTTTATTGAAGATTTCGAGAATTATTCTTGTTGACTATATAATTTCCTATAATCAGATAGTCAAGTCCAGTGGAATAAAAGCAGCGGATTGCATCTACGGGTGATTCTACAATCGGTTCACCCATTACATTAAAACTCGTGTTTAGTAAAACCGGAACGCCAGTTAGTTTCTCAAATTCTTTTAATAAATTGTAGAAACGAAGATTGGTTTCTTTATGAACCGTTTGCAGGCGTGCCGTACCATCCACATGAGTAACCGCTGGAATCACCGCTTTTTTATCTGGTCGCACATTACATACTTTAAGCATAAATGGATCAGCTACGTTTTGTTCAAAAAACCGAGGTGTATCTTCAATTGGACATGAAGGTGCAAATGGTCGAAAAGCTTCTCGATGTTTAACCTCGGCATTTAATTTGTTTTTAATGCCTGGCAATGTAGGATCAGCCAAAATGCTTCTATTGCCCAATGATCGAGGTCCGATTTCCATACGACCTTGGAACCATCCAACGATATTTCCTTGTCTTAGCAAATTAGCGGTCAGAGCCTCAAGCTCGCCATCGGAGACATATTGATAATCCAGCTTGCATTCCTCAAGAGTTTTAAGAATAGTGGAGTTCTCGTACGCGGTGCCAATAAATGGGTTATCATGAACGAAAGCACGAGGCTGATTCAAAACACTATTAAAAACGTAATATGCAGCACCTATAGCTGTTCCATTATCGCCAGCTGCCGGCATAACATACAAGTCCTTAAAACCGCTCTCTCTTACAAGTCTACCATTGGCTACGCTATTGAGAGCAACTCCCCCCGCAATAACTAAATAATCTTCCTTTGTACGCTCATGCAACTGGCGAGCGATTTTTAAGATACACTCTTCAAGATGCTTTTGGAATGCCGCTGCCACATCCAAGTGCCGCTGCTCAAATGGCGCCGACTTTTTTTTCTGACGAGGCTGCCCGCCAAAACTTGAACAAAATTTTTTACCACAGATTTTGGATGTACAGTGTCTTGCCCTTGCAAAATATGAAAGGTCGACACCCAAAGACATATCATCCTTAACCCAGAATAGTTTTTCTACTATTTTGCTGTATGTTTCTGGATTGCCCAGAGGTGCCAGTCCCATCGTTTTGCCTTCATCATAATTTCTTTGAAAGCCGCAAAACTCGGTTGCTGTTTCGTATACCATACCCAAAGAATAGGGAAAATAATCTTGAGATAGAATTTGAAAGGTATTCCTCCTTCCTATACCCTTTAGCGTGCAAGCCCACTCACCCCATCCATCTATGGACAACAAAGCGGCATTTTCGTAGGGACTGACAAAGAAAGAACCTATCACATGAGAATAATGATGGGGAACGAAATGTATCTTCGGCTTCTTTGTAGAAAATGCTGAATTTAACCAAGTTTCTAATGATCTGCGTTTTCCCATAGCGCCGAATGTTTCACTTATAACAAAATTTTTCATATTGAGCCCTAGGCCTATAGCATAAGCTGCTTTTTTAGGCCAGTTAAGTCTCGGTTTGATGGATATCGCTATATGGTCAATTTCCTGCGCTTTTAATCCGGATATTTCTAAACATTTGGAGATTGCTTGTTCAGGGAAAGCATTCGTATGCTTTCTCCGTGTAAGCCGCTCCTCTTCCAATGCGACAACCAGTTTGCCATCCACTACTAAACAAGCCGTTGAATCGTGATATGCATAATTTAGGCCTAGGATATTCATGCGACTACCTGCTTTACAAGAGAACTGCCTTGCTATAAAAACCATTATTCCAACAATAGATTATTATGGTTGCTCATTACCTACAGCAAGAATCAATCGAAAATTTTTAACGCTTTGCAAAGCTAAACACAGAATTGTGTTACAAGCGGTCAAAGAACTGGAATTATAGAGTACAAAATAAAGAAAGCGGTTGAAGCTATTCGAGATTTTTGCAATAGTGATTGTTTAAATGCTTACCAGTTGGTATCTGGAGAACAGTCAATATCATAACCATAAAATTGAATAGTACACCGTCATGGAATTGTCAGAAGGGGGTCATTATTCGAAGAACTATGGTCACTAGAAAGCCAACCCCACAACCCAGCGCTATAAGACGAAAACGTGTTCTGTCAACAATAAGTCGCCCAAAAAAGTGGGGTAAAGAAAATATTAATTCCGAAGTGATTAACAGAATTACCGCTGTAACGGCTAACCATATGCTTATATCGTAAACATTCAAAGCAAAGGCCAAGTTATTCACTTACGTTTATTTTATATTTAGCTTGAGTAACTAAGTCGTCGGGGGTATACTTTATGCCTGAAATAGTGACTGGTTTACCAGAGGACTTTGCAATTGCGCATGCTATAGCGCTTACTATAGGGCAGCCCAGCAAGTTGATGCTCTTAAGTCCTTGCCCATAGAGGTCCTTATAAATCGAATCCCTAATGTTAAGAAGAACTTCATCATTCTTTGAGATAAGTGTGATTTCTTTGGCCAAACTAAAATTATCTAAGACTCTTTTGGGCAAAATTTCGCAAAGATCGACCAAAGCTGTTCTAGTAAAATCCGTTTTTGTCTTTTCCTCAATAATCGTGAGCAGTTGAAGCCCAGGAGGTATTAGCAGGATTCCTTTGGGATTATCGACAACAAATTTTCCCTTAGCCAATTCATCTATCGAAGGTGTTGTGATCAATTCTTCTGAGTTAGGAATGAAGACAACGGCTTCTTTTAACCCTCTCAAATGATCGGGGAGATATACATCAGGAGGATAAGAGGGAACATGGACGCCTTTCCCCTTACAGTCAAGGTTCCGTATGATTCGGTCCGCATTATAGTATGAAGATGAAAGGTTATATGATAATAGGCTTGCTTCCACATATCTTGTTGATGTGATAACTAAGAAGAGTGCGCCCCAAAAAGAGAGCCCTAGCCCCATTAACGCCAATATCTGGGAGGTTAGTGGGTATGACAGTGCAAGGGATAAACCGCCGCAGGCTAAAAAGCCAATGCCTAATTTGTATGTCAGAGGCATAGAGGCCTTTCGACTATATTTCACTCAGGTTATACTCCGGTTGAATTCTTCGTTAGTATAAAGAATTCGACCATGTCCTTCATTAAGGTATCGGAAACTTTACTATACCTAACACTCGTTTGGGTAGTGGTGACCAACATCTGCTATGCTTGACTTGGTTTCCATTTTTTTGGAATCTGGCAGTATTTTGAGTTTTGAAGAACTGTTTCTTATGTGACAGTGACTGGGACTTCCTTCGAAAGAAAAACCAGTAAGCTTTTCACAGTAATCTCTGTTTCTCTAATTTTATAATTATCCGCTTCAAGACTTAACTTATCGAAAAAATTCTTCGTAATGACCCTAAAGCCTGTTTGACTATCAGTAACTTTTCTGCCAGTCAAAAGCATTATTGACAAATTGCATAATAGTTTCCGATTTGCTTTAACTTTGTAGTCACTTCTCCCTTAGTTCCCAGAAACAATGTCCATCCCTTCTATGATAGGAGTAAGCAATGGGTATTTCTTTAGGATTATGTTCACCATCAGAATCAAAGGTTATATAATAGAGCCTTTAGCGTGTTCAACGTCTTTCGTTATGCTATACCTTTGCCTCCATTCCGCTCATTGGATATGATTTTTGCATTACCATTGGATGAAAAAATGGCTGATTCTGTTTCATCTGTTGAACAATCATTTATTGCAGCGATTCCGAAAGAATAGCCAAACTGTTTCATACCCGATCTGTTTGCTCTATGATATGATCGATGGTTTTTTCGTCATTCTATGCTGGAATGATTAAGCTTTTTATGGAGTGTTAGGCATCGGCCGTTAAAACAATATAGAACACATGGGAAGTATTATGGAACTAACAATATAGTGATAAAGAGATAAGGAACAAAGCTAAGCGTATCTGATTTTGGGTTTTCGACAGCATGTTTCTCAAGCCATTGTAAGATTGGCTTAGTAATTCGGACCATAAGCTCTCGCTTCATTAATTATTGATTTCTTAATCCCAGATAAAATGGCAATCTGGAACCATTCTTCTGCTATATTCGTGGAGCAACATAATAGTAACTCAAGGATTCTGTTATGGGGACGAAGTTGAAGTTTGGTATTGCCAACGTTGTACTGTTGGGCGGGAAGAATGTGTTTTGGTAGCACATGGAGTTTACGCAATTTTGCAGTTGTGTAGTTGACATGTTCGCATTTAGATAGTTGAAAGCGAATACCGTATTGTGAACGAGAGTAGGCGTTTGTGAAAGAATGGGATTATTACAATTATTGAAATCATTATAGTAGACTTTTGTGTCATCAGCATTAGATATTGCACCAGTGAGAAGCAACCAAACACCGGTATTCACGTTAGTAAACGTATTGTTATGAATCCAGGTCTGCAGAGTTGGCTCAACAGCGTCATTTTTACCGATCCAGAAAGCGCTACCCACATTAGTAAATGTGTTGTTATAAATCTCGTTGTTATTAGCTCCTGAACCTGCAAATTGACTATAAATACTAATGGCAACGCTACTACTCGTATAGTTTTCAAACGTGTTACCGTAAATTTTGTTAGATGGACACTTTATTTGGACCGCACCACCATAATTGTCCATATCACTAAATTTGTTGTACGCAATCGTGTTATAACCCCCTACACCGCCAGAAATACTTCCACCGCTAAGATAGAAACAATGCTGGTATAGTGCGTTTCCGACCCCTTCAAAGTCCCGGAATTCATTTCTCAAGAACTGGCAGTTAGTATTAGTACCTTCTAGAAAAATACCCATCTGCCTCATTCGTAGGAATCGGCAATCTTGGACAATATGGTATCCCTGTCCCGCCCCTCCAATTGCAGGGACATTTCCTGATGCGGGAAAGTCATGGAAAATACAGTTCTGAATTATTACATTGGAAACTGTAGCAGAATACATGAAGTAAACGCCAAAGTTCTCAAAATCAACTCCATCAAATTTTGAACCAGTCGCACCAGTACTCAGTAAAATTCGTCTATCAGAAGTACCAGAGCCGATTAAGTGGCCACCGTTACCAAGCGGGTTATAGTCTGAATCGTCAGAAATGTTAACAGTATGGCCACCAAGCATGGTTACTCTAGCTGTAAACTTTAGTGGAAAAGAATCTGTTGCGAAGTTGATCGATGCCGTTGAAACGTTCATAATTATGCTTTTAGATACAATTACTTGAGTAGAACTCCAAGTAAAGTTACCTATAAAATCAACAGTGTTGCCAGCAGTCATCCAACCAAGCACCGTGCTGAAAATACTAGCAAAATTTGCGTTCGAAGCTGTACGATGGGGAGAGATATTTTCAGTTGCCGTGTAAGTCCCGCCCGAGGCTGTAATAGTATACTGTCCACTGCTTAACATTATTGTTCCATAGCTATTGATGCTAACTGAAATTGTTGTTAAGGCTAAAGCGTAAGACGAAATGAGCAGAGAGCACAATAATATAATTGAGACGACTACACTAATTCTCTCTGAGGGCATTTCTGTCTAAACCTCTAATAATCTACCTTTAACAATCTTTTCTGGATATATTAAACTTTATGAATTTCTGTTAAACACATAAATTCTAGCAGACATCTGAATCATTCAACGATAAGACTCCACTAACGTTATACGATTAAATATTTTAAAACAAATTTCGCTTTATAATACAATCTTAAGTCATCTATTATTTTAGCCTGAGAAGAAAAGGCGCTCCTCAGCGTAAACTAATGCTTGGTTGCGTGACTCTATTTTAAGTGTAGAGAAAAAAAGATTATGTTTGGAGGATTTCCTGCGTTTACAAATATAAAGGTATATATCCTTGAGGGTGCAGCTTCAAAACAAGACTACTTTTTGTAAAGGGTATGGTAGTCCCTAATCCTTTCCGATCAATTCGTCATATCGAAATGTTTCTTAATGGAAAATTGGATGTTACTTATTAATTTTTGAATTTTTCCCATAATCTCTAATGGAATCTGCAATATTTTCAGGAATACACCCATTCCCGACAGGATTTCGCGGAGATTATTTATATCTGCTTGAGTTATTGCACCCACAAGTGGGCAAAAAACTATATACGCTATTACAAAAATTGAGGCGCCGAGTATTAACTGTATAACGTATGTTGACTGGGTTATAGTTGTGGCATAGTAGGTTAATCCAGCGGAAATAATAGCGGCTAAAAATATCTTTCCAGAAGATTTCAAATCTGCATTTGCCCCATACTTTTTCCAAGCCCAATAAGCGCCTGCAAATACCAATGGAAGTTCGGACATTATGCTGGTTATAATTAGCCCAAAAATTCCAAACTGAGGAATCAAAACAACGGCCAGCGGGATTCCAATTGCAAGTGAAATGATAGAGAGTTTCAGTAAAAACTTTGTTTCGCCTAAAGCAGAGAAAAAACTGGTTAAGCTGTATAGCCCAAAAAGAGCCAAGAGACCACCGGCAGCGTATAAGCCTAAGAAAGATGGGGCTAATGCATATCTAGCGCCGTAGATTATTCCGATTATTGGTTGAGCTAAAATTATCATTGCAAATGTGGCAGGTATCAAAAGCAATGAGGTATATTTTACCGAAGATGCAAAAACCGATCTTAACATAGATTTTTCATTAACCGGGTCTATTTTTGAAAATGTCGGAAACATAACGGTAGTTATTGGGGTAGTAAAAAAAGTTAATAGAACCGCGAAATTTAATGCAACTCTATAACTCCCTATGGTTGCAAGATCAACAACTGATCCCATAATTAATGAGCAGACCTGACCAAGCAGTCCAGCTAAAATTGTGCTAATTGCAAGAGGAAAACCATAACTAAGTAATGGTTTCAAATGTGAATAGAGCGATAAATCGGTTGAATTGGAGTGATTACCCAATTTTCGATATATCTTAAAATAAACCAATAACACGGAAACAAGACAGGCTGCTGCAAAAGAAAAAGTATAGGCGATTATGGCTCCCAAAGCACCATACCCAAGAAAAACCAGTAAGGGGATTAAAACACACTGACATAATGCTTGGAATATTAAAACACAACTATAGATGCCCATCCGCTCAAATCCCACAAAAATAGCCTGTGATGTAAAAAGAAGTGAAGTACACACTATTGCTATTGAGGCGATGGATAACAAGGGAGCAGATTCAGGTTTATTATAAACTGAAGTTGCAATCAAAGTAGCAGTGAGCATAGTCACTATAGTTAGGATTCCGCCGGTAACGCTCTCAAAGGCAAATCCCGCAAGTATTGTTTTGCGCAAGTTTCCTGTCTCGTTCTTTGAACGAAGATTCGCACAAGTTCTAGTTATCGCAGAATTGACACCCCAATCTTGAAATAATAATGCTGTGGTAATTGGAATTAAAGCAATTGAATACAAACCATATCCTGAGTCTTCAAGATATAAGCCTAAAATTATTGTACCAACAGCTAATATTATTGTAGATATTATTTTCCCTATAAACAGTTTGAAGCTTCCCGAAGCAGAATCCTTTCCCAATTGCATTGCCTTAATCATTTCGTTAATACCCCTGATTTTGTTTTTTTCCCAGATTATCACGCAATACACGATCGTTTTCCATATCAAGTGGCCGAAGCTATTGGCTCAAATCCTGAAATTGCCCTCTTTCAAGTCCAAAATCATTTTTTAGCGTTTAATTATTTTTCCTTTATCAAAAAGTCGAGGACCAAGGCAACTAAACAAGCAAACCCCAGAACTCCGGAGTCCATACCCTCACTTTTTTACCTGCTATAACTCTTGAAAATAACGAAAAACTTTCTACATTGTATTTGATACATGACTTACCTATAGGTAAGTGTTGTGAAGCAAGCCCCTAAGTGTGATGGTTCTCGATTTTCGTTATGGTGCGCATGCATATGAAAGTAAATATGAACATCGAGAATCAGAAAAATTACTTTTATGAAAGCATTACGTCAAGGCGTTTACGATAGACTATTTCAGGTTCTATTCTTTATTTTTTTACCAATTGTAATAATATTCGCTTCCAAGACTAAACCCGTACGTTGCCAGAAGTAAAGAATATTCCCTTTTTTACCAAATAACTTTACGAGGACATATCTACGGTATGCATTTTTTGTTCTATCGGTCTGCTTGCCAACAACACGTCCCGCGGAGCTATGCTTGTGAATGCATTTAGCGTAGGGTGTAATAAAGAGACTATCGGGATACTTTTGATAAACTGAGTACGAGAACAAGTCGTCTTCCATGTGACTGTGTTTTTTCAGATTTTCATCAAATAGGAACTCCTTGAAAACTTCTTTTCTTAGAGCCATTGCACCTCCACAGAGAGCTTGGCAATTAATTATTTTCGTTAGAATGGCAGGATAGCTAAAAAGATTGCAACTGTCACGAGTTGCCTGACCCAATAAGAATATCTTATGCAAAATCATAAATGGAAGATTCTGCCGTTTATTTGATATGCCGCTACTCTGAATCCAGCCCTGAACTCCAAGCGCTTCGGGGTGAATCTTGAAGACATCGATGATTTTTTCGATATAGTCGTCAAAAAGAAACATGTCATCATCAAAAAACATGAATACTTCGCCAGAGGCCAATCTTAATCCTACATTTCTGGAAATGCTAGCGGAGTTTTCTCTAACGTTTCTGGCATACTTTAAATCGCAGTCTAGTTTTCCAAATTGAAGCTTATAAGAGTTAAAAACATCGTTAATTGAGTTATCAGGTGTATTATCGTCAACAATAATTATCTCCAATGGCAATGTTGTTTGCTTCAAAATGCAATCTAGAAGTACCGATAAATCCTTTGCACGGTTGTAGGTTGGAATAACCACTGAAACTTTCATCGATTACACACCATAAATAATAGTATTAAATGGAATCAGATAGAAAGTATCCCAGAGTCTTTAACTTGTTTGCCCTAAATGATTGCTGGTAGTCATTGAAATTCACTAATTGTCCGCCCCATTTAGATTTAAAACGATATATATTTCTGGCCTTCTCGTTGCCTTCATCGATTTTTTGTAGCTCTACACCACTTAGGTCAAAATACGAATAACCTTTTTCATTTGCCCATTTTAAGGCATGCCATTTTAGAATATCACTAGCATATATTCGATTTTCACGCGCATAATTGGAATCAGCCACAAAATTTTCATGGACTGTTTTGTTAAAAGCCAAACACATAATCGCTCCTATTGGCTTATCTTTATAATAAGCGATAAACAAGACAACCTGCTCAGAGGATGAGAAAAAGTTCCAAAGTGAGTTAAAAAAGGAAAATGGAAAAATTTTTGTTCCAAGTCTATTGCTGGATTCGACATGCAACCTATAAAATTCTTCTAATTCATGGAGCCTAAATGCCTGCCTTATTACGGCTTCTTGCTCAATCTTTCGTATGTTTTTCCTTGAAGATTTATCAATCGAACTAAATAATTCCTCTTCGGACTTGCCTAAACTAACAAGGAATGTCCCCATGCGCGTACTAGAAAAACCAAATGAAAAAAATAATCGGTTATTGTCAGCGAAGTACGCTGGACGCGCAAATTTTATTTCATAACAACCAAGTTCTTGAGCTCTTATTGTAACCTGCCTCAGAATATCTGCGAATGCATTCTCATTTTTATTTAGGAAAATCGGGCCGTTTTCCCAAAAAATAAAAGGTGATACCTTGAATATCATTGGCGACAGTATTTTTTGATATAATTGACCGAACAAAAAACCTTTTTTTCCAAGCAAGGTTGAAGAGGGATGCTTAGCATAACAGCTTTCCATTGCCAGCAACAAACTTTGAGGGTTACCCTTCTTATCTATTGACATCAAATAGGTTGGACGGTCTCCGTAACTTTTCTTTAAGAATTCTGCCCAATGGGTTGTTTGAAATATAGTCCCTTGAAAACCTGCGTCTATAATTGCACTATTCCAAAGGTTGTGGTTTACATCATGAGATGCCAGAATCATTCAATCCCTCCTTTTTAAATAGATAAGTACCGGTTTTTTGGTTAGGAGCCCCAGGCAGGATTTGAACCTGCGACCTTCGGTTTACAGTTCCGGTGCTCTTCTCTCTGAGCTACTGGGGCACAGCACATTAACATTTCTTTTTATAATGATGTTAAGGCGAATAATAAATTACACTATCAGCATTTGAGTATATGACGTTGCAGGTGCGGGTGCCATTGAGAACCTCAGTGGCGTTCAAGTAACCACCCATCGCAGTCCCAACAACACCCAATTCTAAGTTAGTAACTTTCAGGTAGGCGAAACTCCCCGATTGCGGGGAAAAACCAAAAGTTATAGGCAAATAGCTGATTTCAGGGAGATAAGCATAGCTTCTTAAAATAGTTGTTTGAGCACCGTCATCGGCATAGAGAGTTGAATTTTTTACATTTTCTTGAAGCCATGTAGCACCTGAGACCTCGGTTTGAAGAAAGTAACTTGTGTGGGTACCTATTCTAATACTGGAATCTTCTGATGCCAAGCGCCTGTCCAGATCAAGTGAATAGGAGTACGGATACCCGTCGGAAACATGACCTATCAAGCCAGTTTGAAACAGTAAAGTAATGATTAAAATACATGTCATTAACAAAGTTACCAGATGACGAAAGTCAATTTTGCCCTTAAATAGTTGAACGTTATTAAGAAAACGCTTTTGAACTAAATCAGAAATGAAGTAAGCACCCAAGATAACAAAGGGCGCTAAGAAAGGAATGAGAATACCATAGAACCTTGTCATGTTAAGAGTTAACGATAAATTTGGAACCGCAAACCCTAGTAAAAGAAAAAGGCTACTTACAAATACAACCATTCTAAACTCCGAACTTAAACGGAAACGACTTGGCATAAAGACCATCGCAAGTATGCCTATTGCGAGTAAACCATTCTCCAAATAAACCAAAATTTTGTTAATGGCCCCCAAAAACGTGGTTGAGGCCACAGGAGATAAAGATTGGAGCGCTCCTGGACCGAAGCCTCTAGCTTCGGCGCTTCCAAAATCGCTAACAAATAAGCTTGAAATTCTGCCCATTACGCTTTCGAGTTGATTAAATGCCGAGTTAGAGACGAATATGTACCAAGAAAAAGTCATAACCACCATTAAAACTACGAAGGCAAGGCTCAGGGACTGCATTGAAGTCTTTTTAAAAAGGAAAAATCGTGCTTGCGATAATTTTGTAATTGCATAAAAGAAAATAAGATAGATCACAAAAATGAACGCAATCGAATAGTGGGAAACTATTAACGCTGCTCCAAAAAAGATCTGAAGTATCAACTTGTTGTTTTGGCTAATTTCTTTAGTCACGAGAAGAAAGATGGATAAGATTAAGAAAAATTGCCCAATAATTTGTCTATCGAGACTTAATGGTTCGAGACCAAAAAAGGCTATTGGTACTGAAATATAAAAAAGGACAGATAAAAAGGCGGTTCTTTTGTCGACTTGCTGGCTGTACATTCTGTATAGAGCTAACGGAACAAAGGCAAAGACAAACGGATAGAAGATTTTGAATAAAACATCTCCACTAATGTTAAGAAAATTCACATAAATCAATGGAAGAACAGTAATACTTAAAAGTGAATTGAGGCTATCGATAAGTGTATAAGATAACAGTTGACCCGGGGGTTGCCAGAATCCCTGATTTTCGGCTATTTTGAATACGGCAAATTCCGAGAATACATCCGAACCGCCAAGAAGATATCTTGAGATCAGAACAGTGTTAAACAAGAGAGCAATCGAAGAAGCGGCGATTATTATTGGGAAGATACTATTTGGACAACGTTTTCTCATAAGAATAGCAAGGAAAAAAAGTGCAGCTACGCCCAATATCATTGCCATTGTGAGCCATGTGGAATGCTCAATTGCGCCTACGACGCCAAATATTACAATTAATATTGCTAATATTATCCAGAGGCTATTTCTTTTCAGGTTAAAACTAATTGAAGATTGAGGTATAGAGAGATTTTTTTCTTTGAACCGACAGGCAATGATTAGTGCAAAAGATAACCCGAATAAAACCGTGGCTAGAAAAATGTTGCTCATTATTTTAGAGAGATTAAGGGTGGCGTTGATTTGGTTTATAGCTAAGCCAAAAAACATATTAAGTGAAAGGCTTAAGCCCAAGGAAAAAATAACTGTCTCTAATATTTTTTTATCAAGTTTGAGGAGCCTTAGCAGCAAATAGCCGGGAATGAATGTGAGAAAAACGAACCCCACTATCGGGGTAACGACAGGAATGTTTAGAATAATTAAGAATAAAGTCAAGATGGAAAAAAGCGAGATAGCTTTCAGAGAGAAATACATTCATACACCGTGCGATAAGTAGCTAGAATATTTCCTTGCAGTACGTAGGGTCGCCAAAAGGTATGCTAAGAGAGTGGAGGTAAAAGAAGGTTGGCCAGGAATAAATGGGACCATGAGGTGGAAGTATCGTGTTGGTTAGTGAATTACTTTTAATAAGTCTCAATCCACCATCCTTTGATATTCCATCTAAATATTGATATGCTATTTCAATTTTGTTTTCGTTTTGTCCCATTAGTTTCCATAGCCTTGTCGATTGAGCTGTAGCGTCTGAGGTTCTTAAAGTTTCTCGGATATCATTATTTTCAGTGTAGGAGCGGTATATTGAGCCATCAGGGTTCTGTATCAGGCTAAGCCAATCGCAGGCTTTCTTGGCAATCTTATAATATTCCTCATTCTTTAACATGCTATATGCGTAAAGATAAGCCTCTGTTGCGTAGGAATGAGGGTGCGCCATTATTATATCCGATCCTTCTTCGACTAAGAAGCTT
This sequence comes from Bathyarchaeia archaeon, assembly GCA_050108095.1. Classification (GTDB taxonomy): domain Archaea; phylum Thermoproteota; class Bathyarchaeia; order Bathyarchaeales; family Bathycorpusculaceae; genus Bathycorpusculum. Next base: position 60,603 of record JBNIDO010000002.1, on the reverse strand, counting down.
CCGTGCTCAGTTTGTAGTTTTTTATATTTATCTAAAAGCTTGACTGCTTTGTCTTCATAAGTTTTATCTTTGAAACATATTGATGCCTTGATGAAAGGTATGGCCAATTTAACTAGATGTATCGCCGATCGATGATACCACACGGGCTTTTCTGGTACTACGTTAGAGGCTGAATATGGCTGCTTTTCCCAAAGATGTTGCAACCAGTTTAAGCTTTCCTTAGCATTCTCTATGTACTGTTCTTCTTTAGTCACCGAAAATAAATCCAAGAGCCCGGAAATGTAAATGCCCGTATCAAATGCGTAGAAAATATCATCGGAAAAAGAAGGCACAGCTCCATCCTGAGTAATACTATTCATGTATGCTGCTGAAGCCCTAGCTTTCTCTAAGAAACGGTTGTCTTTTTGGCGATTATATAAAATAGTGGATACAGTGATTGCATAAGCGGTTATTTCAGGATATATAGGACCTTTTTTAAATGGAGAATAATAAGCCAAGTATGCGCCGTTTGCTTGCTGGATCGGGGAAGTTAAATACCAATTTATCGTTTTGGAAAGTTTATCCATTTTTTTAAACCTCAGATTGTTTTAATACATTTTCTGAAAGTAGTTTTCTCTCGATTTTTTTCCAAGTCGGCATAGTTCGGTATGAAAGAATTAACCCTACGCACAGGTACAGCTGATGTATAATGAAGCTTACTATGAAGTTAGGAACTTCAAAACTTCCTTTTACACCCAATATAATAGTAATAGTTGAAATGAGTAGCAAAGTAGCGAAGACAGATGGAGATATTACAAGTATTGAGAGAAAGAATAGTAAGGTTGATAATAAGAGAATAATAGGACAAACAGTCATCATTAGAAAACGTAAAGGAAATATTATGTTTGTAAAAGAATTCTTGTTATTGCCACTTCTTATGTTTCGGTTAAGAACTACCGATTGGATGAGCCTTGTAGCTCTTCTTATTTTTTGGCGTCGTTGCTCCATAATCTTTTCGGTTACGGGTTCATAGTAAACAATATTTGGTGCGAGAAGGAATTTGAAGCCATTCCTAATTATTGTTAAACTAATGTTACCATCGCTGGATCCACGAGAAGTTGAGATCGAAGAATACGCGACTCTCCTCATCAGTAAACAACTAGTCGAGCCTGGAAATGTCGAAGCAATCGCGCTTTCAGCCAGCAACATGGAATTGTAAGAGTTAGAATAAGCATCTGCAGTTCTTGTCGCTGAAGTTACATTATTAAAAGCAGGAATCATCTTGGCTGCAAGGGCGCCAACATCCGTTTTCTCCAAAAGTATTTTTGTCAAATTAAGCAGTGATTCAGGAGGAATTATGGCATCCGCATCTGTTGTCATTACATACTCTGACTTCATTTGAGCCATTGCTCGGTTGTATGATACATTGACACCTGTCCTATGCTCATTATGAAGGATTTGACCATTCAATTTAAAATCGTTAAAGCCTTTTTGTGCTAATTCCACGGTCTGGTCGGTTGATGCATCGTTTAAAACAAATATGGTTATTTTGTCCTTGGGATAGGTAAATTCACTTATGTTCTTTAGCTTTTCATATATAGTCTCTGCTTCATTGTATGCAGGGATTAAAATCGAAACAGGGGGAAGAGATTCTGGGTTCACAGGTTTCTTGATTGTTTCATCAAAGAATCTGAAATAAGCATCCTTTTTTCGAGTTCTTAAGATCAATGCCGAATAGGCAACATATACTCCTATGGCGAAGAGTAACAGTGAAACTGCAATAATTAATAATTCAATCAAGTAGAGACCTCATTTTTTGGTTCGTTACTGCTTACTTCGCCATTTAACGTAAATATCTTCTAAAATAGATTCTAACTTTTCTGCCCAAATCTTGGAATCAAAAAGCTTCACGGCTTCCCTACAGTTAGCACTGTACTTCTCTCTAATTTTTGGATCCTTCAACTTTTCCAGCGCTTGTGAAATCTCTTCAATCGAGGGTTTAGTAACGACAATACCGATATCATGCTTTCTAACAAACGATGCTACAAAGCTGTTATCGGGAACAATTGCAAGTATAGGTTTGGCCGCTGCGAGATATTCAAGGAGTTTACAAGGAAACGCGCACATAATTTCTTCTGGGCGTTTCCAATTCAGTGCTAGGGGTAAGAGCAAGACATCAGCGCTACTCTGTAGTCTCAAACAGTCCTTTTTACTTAAGAAACCGAGATTTACTTCTTTTAGAGATTCTTTCATCAACTTAGTAAGTCCGAAGGTCATTGGCGTTGCAAAGACCACTTCAACGTCCTTGATACTTTTTGCAGCGTCAAGAAAGTAAAGTATAGCATTCTCCTGAGCCCCATATGCTGAACCAGTGAAAACTGTTTTGATCTTTTCATATTTGCTTTTGGTCTCGGATAATTGAGAAGGAATCGATCCCGAATTTGAACTATTAATCGTCGGTGGAAAAAGCACCAAGTTGTTAATACCTCTCCATCGATAATAACCAACATATTTGTTGTTCATCACAAGTATGCTACTTGAGTGCTTGAGAACAATCCGCTCAAGAATGAGCCATATAGGGTACAACCGAGTCCCTCGTTTATTTTCGGAAAAAAGGTCGTGCATATAAACAACAAGTGGTCTTTTGGTGATTTTGCTGATAACAAATCCAGAGAAAAGGTCTGTAAAAAAAGGATATACCGCGATGATGCAGTCAATTTTTTTTCTGATTGTTACCGCTGAAACAATTGAAAAAAAAAGAAATCTAAATCGTGAAAAATAGGTTGTATCATTTATGGGTAATCGTCTTATATCGCCATTAATTACGAATTTAGCGTCGTATGCCCCAAGATTCTTAGAAAAATATTTTCCCGCTGTTATCGTAACATAACTCTCTTGAGGCAAATGTTTACAAAAATTATACATAACTGTAGCAGCGCCAGTGCTACCAGGCGGAAAGAAATAACTTATGATGAGGGATTTCATTTTTTATTCTCTTTTATCGAATTTAAAATGTTTAACAATTGATCGCCGATAACTTGCGGCGTTCGTTTTTTGTATTCTTCATAACCATTTTTTTGAAGACTGCTAAACAGCGCCTCATCGTTTGAAAGGTTATTAATGTTTTCAACCAGTTCGTCGCCATTATTACTTATGAGCGCATTAACGTTATTTTCTACATAGCCTTCATTGTGTGTCATCACTATGGGAGTTTTCATGCTCCAGCAATCGCCTATAAACCCCCATCCACCTCTTTTTACGGGTGTGTAGGCAAAAAAACTACTAGATATTATTCGAAGAGCTTCAAGTCTTGTGACTTGAGGAAAGTAAACGATTTCTTTCTGGTACTTTTGCCTGAGATTTTTTATCAGGGAGGCATGTGGACCTGCGCCAATTACAATGAATTCCTGAATATTTGTTTTTTCCAGGATTAGCGGTAGTGACCACTTGAATTCCCGAGTATTTTTGAAGGGAAAGAGTGAGCCAATATATACCCCGCGGCTTTTTTTTCGAACAGGAGAAGGAGCAAAATCTTCCGGTATATTAGATGGCCATGGAAGGTAGAAAAACGGCTTTTCGTTTGATAAGGCACACATATTTTTTTTATCTCTTGGATGGCAAGTGATCAACGCATCAGCATTTTTACACATCCAACTCCACAATTTTTCTTTGCCCGTTGGGATTCCGAAGATTTTTAGCTTTAATTGTGCTTTTGGTTTTGTATGGTGCTCCCCAGTATATATTCCGCCGGCATCTTCTACCAAAATCACTAAAGGCTTGGCAAGATATTTCCTTGTCAAAATGGCTAAGCGAATATTAAACTCTTGGGAGGCAAATATTATATCTGGTTTAATATCTTTAGCGATTTTTAGAATCTCTTTGAGATGATGTGACGGAAAAAAATACATTTCTCTAAAATTTCTATATAGTCTATAAATTGGAACCCCGTTCATGTCCTCGTATGACGACAGTTTTCCGCGTCCTTTCAAGCCTAGGGACATACTAGTTATTACTGTAGGAGTCGCTCCTAGTTCTCGAAGCCTAACCAACATAGCGGCGGCTTCGTTTGTTCCTTTATTCATTCCCGGATACAAACAAAGAATTCTCAAGATGTTTATTTCCTGTGCTAATCAATATTTTCAGTTGAATCCAAGTTTTTTAAAAATGCCTCAAAGTCAAAGGCGACTTTATCCCAGCTGTAAGATGATTCAACTATCTTTCTTCCGGATAATCCCCATTTATTTAGCCGGCAGCGATTTTCATAGGCATACGAGATTGCTTTGGCTATTTCAGAAGGTTCAATTGAATTAATGTAGATCCCAGATTTATCATCTGCTAAAATATTCCTATGCGCCAAAATGTCAGTTACGATAACTGGTTTCCCCATTGATAGATACTCAAGAAGTTTTAGAGGCGATTGATTTCTCCATTTAGGTGAATCAGAAAGGGGAACAATTCCGATATCGCACATGGCAATCAATCTCGGCACTATTTCGTAAGGAACTCTTTTTTGAATTAAAACATACTTATCAAGATTATTTTCTTCAATAGTTTTCTTAATCGTTACTGAAGGCTCACCCAGCAAGAATAATTTGTAAAAAACACTATTTTTTAGCAATAAGAAGCTCTTTATAGTTGCAATAATTCCTTCAGATCTACCCTCACCCATCGCCCCGTGATAAAAGATCAGAAATTCGTTTTTTAACCCGAATTCCTCTCGTAATTGTTGCGAGTTATAGCGTATTGGATTAAACAAGTCAGTGGATACTCCGCTACTCACAACACCCACAAATTTGCGTTCAATGCCATACTCAGAACAAATCTCATCTTTCATCATTTCGGTAAGAATTGTGATCCCGTCAAATTTTGTCTTAGCTATCAGAATAGAAGTTCGAAAAGAAATTGAACGAAGGTATGCAGAGAAATTCTTCAAGGGGTCAACTGGGGTAGTTCTTATATCCATGATTATTTTTATTCTGAGGATACGTGTAATAGGTGTCAAGGCAAGACCAATAATATAAGCGGTTGGTTCAAGCACTATAAATGAAGGCCTTTTTTTTAGAATTAGAAACGGCAAATAAACCATTAATACGGAAAGATAAATTAGTGGAGAAATTACTGGCAGGTAAGCTAAGCGTATGCATGTTGTAGTATATTTCTGATAAAGCTTCTTCTTATTTCCTGTCGTAAATAAGTGGGCAATAAAACCATGTTGAGTCAGCTTTTCGATAATTTGAGTTTGGGAAATAATATTTGAGAAATCTATGTTAAGGAAACTCACCCAAAAAATCCTTTTTTTCTCCTTCTCCTTCAACTGATATCACTTGTAAACATTTTTCCTTATCGCTCCAACGCCTTTTGATAAACCTTTAGGTATTCTTCAGCTTGAATGTCCCAATTATGCGCTAACTTCGCGTGGTTGTATGCTGACAGCCCAATTTTTTCTCTCAACTCTCCATCTGCAACAAGAATACCGAGTTTTTTCGAAAAATCTTCAATATCTAATGGCTTGGCTAAAAGACCCGTATCCATGTCTTTTATTACTTCACGTGCAAAAGAAAAGTCGAATGCAACCACGGGTTTCCTGCAAGCCATCGATTCCAAAATAAACATAGGTTGAGCTTCAGCTACGCTTGGGAATGCAACAATATCAGCTTTCTTTATCTCAGAGAGTATCGCTTTATGTGAGACATAACCAGGCAAATCGATTTTTTTTTCTAAACTGGAATTCTCAATGTAACGTTCAATTACTTTTTTAAGAGGACCCTTGCCAAAAATTGTTAAGTGTACATTATCAAAATCTTTACTCAATCTTTCAAACGCCTTAACTAACAGCAAAGACCCTTTTGTCCAAAACAATCTTCCTCCATAGACTATGGAAACATCATTTTTCATTTTGACGCGTGATTCAGGTATGCTATCAATTTCTTCAATATCAACACCGTTTTGAATCACAAATACCTTTCTAAAGTCAATTTTTCTATAAGCCGACATATTTGCAAGGAGAGAATAACTGCACATTGTCACCTTATCTGAGTATTTGATAACTCGGTTTACTGGATAATCATATAGTGGGAAAGCGCCAAAGTTATAAGCGATTTCAGACAAAGTCCAAGAGGAAAAAGGCTGATTAAGAAAAGCTTTCCGGCTATATCTATGACTATCGTGAATTGTTGAGACAAATGGCCTCCTGATGTTGTTTTTAAAATATGTAAGTCCAAACGATGCATAAGGACTTACTCCATGGATCAAGTCAAATTCTCGAAGTGAACGAGTAAGGCTATTGTAATTTAGAATTTGGAACCAAATATTTCTAGGCGGTACATCTGGAATAGGGTATTGCACAATTTCAAAATTTTCATCCCCTTTTTTCTTTGAAGGGGCAGAGCTTGCAACTCCTGTAAATACGGTTACTTTAATACCTTTTTTGTGTAAGCTTTTGGCCAAGCCTGAAGTGACTGATGAAATTCCGCCGCCCTCATGACTTATCAACGCAACCTTCATACAATCAAGAACCCTATCTATCTTGGATTTAATTCTTTAATTCTCAATCAATCTCTTGAATTGAGTTGAACGCTCTTTGAGCGATTGCTGATGGCATTATTTTTGTTAGTTGTTGAAATCGGCTTCAAGGTCGCCATGGACCGTAAATCATTTTTGGATTTAGAGTACCTCAGCAGCTTGCGTATTAAAAAAAATAATTCATTGATTGACGGCGCCCAGTCATCCATTGAAAAAGTGCTGAAGACGACATTTTTACTTAATATTGGTTGCACTAATTTACCCATGGGTATACCTTCCGTGTAATGGATTTTTAGAATCGACTGTAAGAATGATGGAAAATCAAGCCATTTTACGCCACATTTGTACATACATGAATAATGTGTTAATGGAGATAACTTTTCGCCTCTTGCATTTTGATAAGCGATGTGAATAAGGTTCAATCCACAAGCAGTCGGAAAACTAATTGAACGATATGACCGTCCATTGATTTCTATTAATTTGAAATCATTTGAACGCTTGTCTTCTTTAAACTCAAGTTGTGCCAATCCTGAAAATTTGATGTTTTTTAGGATTTTTAAGCCCGGTTGAATTATTCGAGAAGTCCAACAGCTTTCTCCAAGCGCCACTACACCAAATCGGGGTGGTACTTGAACAATCCTTCGATGCATAAAAAAAGCGAGCGGTTCAGAGTTTTCGTTTAATACTGTGTTTAGAGTTATTAGATTACTGTCATTTCCAGGTATCTCCTCTTGAATCATTGGCTGAAAACCATTTGACACAAAGAATCGAAAAATCTTAATTAATTCAAAAGAATTGCTGGCTCTAACAAGCTTGACGTTAAATTTTGAGCTAAACACATGAGATGCGGTAGGTTTGACTAAACAAGGATAGTCTAACTTATTGGATAGTTCTAATACTTCTGCCTCATTATTTGGCAAATAAGTTTTGGGAGATGGAATACCCGAAGCTTCAGCGATTTGAAAAGTTATGTTTTTGTCAATAAAGCTTTTTGTTGTTTTCCAATCACAAACCAAAGGATAATAGTAATTTTCAAGCACTTTTTTGTTCTTCGAGAGCGGTATAAGGCATTTGTCACTGGTCGGAATTAGAACGGGTTTGGGTAAATTTTCACCAAGTTTCAGAAGAAAATTAATAAATTTTTTTTCATCTAAAAAATCAGGGCAGAAATAAGGCACGCAATATTTTGAATAATACCAACTAGAGCTTTTTGGGGTCAGCCACACGGTTTTTACTCCAGCCGCTGCCAAACTTCTTACAGCGCCAAGAGCATTCAAATCATGCCCGTGGTTTGAGACTATTACTGCATATTCATTATTCGAGTTCATCCCTGAATAAATCCCTAAACGTTTATGCCTTTGATCAAGATGCTATGGCAAAAAATATCTTGAAAATGAAAAAATAAATCTCCATTTTCCTTTTTTTCTATTTATCTTAGAAAAAAATTTTTGAACTAACGTATATATGATTTCAAAAATTATCCCCTTCATATTCAGGGGAAGGATCATGAAAAGATATTTTTTCTGACCCTGCATATAAGAGTACAATGGTTTGAATCCGAATTTCTTATAAATATAAACAGCCTTTGAATTTGACTCACAAACAAAGAGGGTTATATGGCTAAATCTTCTCGCAATTGTTTCGAGAATTACTTTTTTAATTAATAGTTGCCCTATTCCCATATTTTGGTAGTCAGATTTAACTAATAGAAAGAACAAATTATCCTTGCTAACGCCAGCTAAACCCACTATTTGACCTTTTTCCGCGTGAGAAACGAGTATTTTTGATCGAAGTAAAAGATTTGAGTTAGATCGTCCCCCAAAGGTGTCCAGTTCATTCTTCAATGAGTCGAAAAATGCTTCAAGGTTTGCACTTTGAATCTTTGGCCTCTCCCATTTGTTTCTTGTTTTGGGCATTTTTTTGAGAAATCATATGTCTGCCAACGAAAGTCCGAATATTTGATGACCAGTTAACCTTATTTCCCATATTAAATGATTTTAAGGGATTGACATTGCTGCTGAAAGCATTGTTTGAAAAGTTAGGTAACCATTCTTTTCCTTTTGTTTAGCATAACTCAAGAAAGGTACCATAATATTTCGAATATTTTGTTGTATTTCATCTATAGTAGAACCCATGTTCCAAAGATGCAACCAAAAATGTAATGGTAGACGCCTCACCACTGAAATGTCAACCATGCCCTTAAGAATAGCTGGAGACATTTTCTTTTGTAGATATATACTTGGACAAACATTGATGAGGTTTCCCACCTTTTTTATGGCCATAACATCTTTTGTTAGACTGCCAGCTCCTCTATAGCAAGAATAACCGTATTTTTCTAGTACATCTAAATGGTTTACACTATTTGCTGGGAAAATAAAAGAGCGAGGGGTAAGACCTAATCTTTTCAACCACTCTGTAGCAAGTTTCACACTTACTTCTGCTTCATGTCGAGATATTTTTTCGAACTTGATATGATAGTATCCATGCGTACCAATATCATGCTTAATGGAAGAGTTCAATAAACTATCAATACTTGGATTTTCGAGCTCAGCAAGTTGACCTCTTAAGGCAAAAGTGATGGGTACTTCAAATTTCTCAAATAAGTCTACGAATATAGGAAGGGCTAATTGGTCAATTTTTCCTATCGCATATTCGCTTTTTGTTTTGTGAACGTTTGAGTCGTTTTTGCCCTTGTTTAGTATACCAAGCTCAGGATTGCCTACATCCACATCCATGGAAAAAATAATTACAGATTCACTTAAGAGGCTGTGCTTCGGTTTAGCTAGGAATGACAAATATCGACACATTTCTGAAGCAATGTACATGTGAGAACAACTCTATTTCTTTAAATATTAATTAAGATTATTTTGTCTAATGGCAGTATACCAATTAACTAAGTCGGTTATGCCTCTTTCAAAGGAATATTGGGGCTTGAAACCGAGAATTTTTTCAGCTTTTGCAATATCAGCATATCCATGTTTAGAATCTCCGACACGAGCGTCTTCATAAGTATTTTTAAGATCTTCCTTTCCAAGTCTTTCCTTTAGAATTTCCGCGACCATATTAATGCTAACTTGAAGGCCAGTACCTACGTTAAGATGCATACCTGCTGCATCCTGGCTTTCCATTGCTAACAGATTTGCATGAACGATATCCTTGACATGCACGAAATCTCTTGTTTGTTTACCATCGCCGTAAATTATTGGAGATTGATTTCTTAGCAAACGATTAAGGAATATTACTATTACCCCTCCATATTGTGCCTGAAGATCACAACTTTGCCTCGGTCCGTAAATATTAAAGTAACGCAGGCCAACAGTTTTGAGACCATACAAATCATAGAAGCATTTTGCGTATTTTTCATCTGCTAGTTTTGATACTCCATAAGGTGAGGTGGGATCACAATTTTCGCTTTCGTCTTTCTTAGGATGTCTAGAAATGGTATAAACTGCTGCAGAAGACGCGAAAACAAATTTCTTTACACCAAGATCCACTGCAGTTTTCATGAGATTTATTGTACCTGAAACATTAATATCATTAGTTAACAGTGGATTCTTTACGGAGATAGGAACGCTGACTAGAGCAGCTTCATGAAAAACAACGTCCATGTCTTCCATGGCTTTTTTGACTATTTCTTTATCTCTAATATCACCCTCAATAAAAGTAAATGAGGTATTATGCGTATTATGAACGAAATTATCTTTTTTACCATACGATAAATTGTCGAGTACTGTAACTTCGAAACCTCTTGATAGTAACTCATCAACGAGATGACTCCCTACGAAACCAGCTCCTCCAGTAACGAGGACTTTATTATATTTGTAAGGCATAAATTACACCAGTTCAGAGATTCCCCAAATACGTTATCTTGTTACCTTAGCTAATAACCAAATTTTGAGTCCAGTGACCTTCAAGGTCAGTCTTGTGCTACAGACAGAATAAGTATCATCGCCGGAAGTTCCCATCAATCTGTCTGCATTCTGCATTCAGTAACAACGGGATATTGACTTTTGTATGGAATACAGAATTGCCCACCAGAGTTGAAGCCCGCAGCACGAATGTGTCATCAGAGTGTCGGGTGCAATTTTTTCCTCATAATTAAATGATAAATCGTTCTGGTTTTTTAAAACCTGCCAAGTTTACTTTCTAAGATTCTAGTTATCCGACTTGGAAGAGAAGGTCGCACATGTCTCCACAAAGAAGCACTGATAAACCTTGTTTGAGCCAGAACTCTACCCGACGAGTTTAGCGGGCTCCAAATCATCGCTTGGGGATGGAACACGCAACCCATAGATAATTTTAGCGAGAAATATTTATTTTTGGAATCGCTCGGAGTCGCCCCCAATGAAATATATCGTACCCCTTCTTCTTCCGCCGCCTTGATTTCAGACCAGGTCAGATACTCCCATAAGCGAGTATTGACTAAATTTCGGTCTCTGTCTATTCCTACGTAGGCTGAAAATGATTTATGTTCGTACCTAAATATCAGTTTGGCTGCGAGTGGTCTTTCTTTCTCCAAAATCCAGATACGAACATGCGAGGGATATAGTAAATCCCAAATATTTTCCATAAAGCTGAATGGGTGCGGATTTGCTCCTATATGCATCATGTTGTTTGAATAGAGATCGTAGAAAATCCTCAAATCTGACTTTGTACTTGCTATACGCGCTTGAAAGCCCCTTCGTTCCATTTGTCGAAACTTCTTTCGACGATTTGAAGAGAATATATTATTCCATAGGAACTGGGTTGGTGTTTTTGAGAGATCAATTTCCATTACACCCATTTCTGACTCAGTTTGTCCCATCTGGAATTTAAATGAGTCAATTATAGATTTGTCTTTAATTCGAAATTTGGCATATGTTAGACCCTTAACTGGTGAGTTTTTGTTAAGGAAGGCTAACAGTTCACGAGAAGCCTGAGGAACATATGGAGGATCAATTATCGGGCCTCCATAGTCTGAATGCGGAGTCGAGTCATAGATAGCTGTTCGGAAAGACTTCTTGATAAATCCGGGAGATACCCCTAGTATCCGTCCGTCTTCCTCCTTTATAACTAGATAAAGAGGACTATAAGGAAATGATCTTTCTATCACTTTTTTCCATTTCAATGTATGATAAAATGATCCTGCGTCTGAGGAATGAACGTAAGTTTCCCATTCTTTCTCATTGCGCAATTGTTCAACGTACGTTAAATTCACCTAGGAAAGTTACGGCATGTTTGCCATAAAATTACAGATTAACTAAAGAAATCGAAAGTTACAGTCTTAATATAGCCTTAAGTGAAAGAGCGATATACTCAATTTCTCGGTCACTAAGAGCCAAATGAATTGGTAAGCACAGAACTTGTTTTGATACCTTTTCTGCAATTGGAAACGTTTCTTCATTTTTGCTAAAATGTTCTCGATAATATGGATGCATATGACACGGTGGATAATATACTCGACCTGTTTCCACACCATAATTTTCTTTTAGAACACAAGCAATCTTATCAACATTATATTGATTAGCTATTCTTACAGGGAATTTGTGGTAGCTGTGCCGAATATTAGAAGGAACCGGAAATAATGATAGACCATATGTTTCATTTAAGAGTGATTCATATTGTCTTGCAAGCGCATTTCTTTTCTCAACAAAGTATTCCAAATTCTGAAGTTGATGGATACCAAGAACCGCATCTATTTCGCTCATGCACCAACTCTGCCCAAGCGTTACCATCAGGCGGTCATTATTTAAACCGCGATTTCGCATAAAATAAGCGCTTTCAGCTAATTCTGTATTATTGGTAACTATAATTCCGCCCTCTCCAGTCGTCATTCCTTTTGTAGGTGCAAATGAAAAGCAGCCTGCATCACCGATGGCGCCTGCCATTAATCCATTGATTTTGCTGCCATGCGCATGAGCGCAGTCCTCAATCAGGAACAGACCGTGTTCATCGCAGATTTCCTTTATTTCTTGGATTTGAGGGCAAACGATGCCCGCTATATGAACAACAACAATCCCGGCTGTTTTTGGGGAAATTTTGCGTCTTATATCGGCGGGGTCAATGCAAAGCGTGTCTTCTAACATGTCGGCGAATATAGGTCTACCACCAGACAATACTATTGAGTTTGGGGTAGCGACAAAAGTATTAGTTGGAACAATAACTTCTTTGTTCTCGATTCCAAAATATCTTAAAGAAATTTCCAGACTTGACGCTCCTGAGCTAACCGCTACTGCATTTTTCATTTTCATGTACTCGCTAAATTTTTCCTCCAGCTCTTTTGTACGAGGTCCAAGTGTTAAAGTCCCATTCTTCAATATCATTTCAATATCATGCAAGATTAATTGTATACTCTCGGGGGAAAAATATGGAAATGAAGACCTACATGTAGCACGCATAAATTCACCAAATAATTATTCCGATTTTTTTAAAAACCTGAACAGAGAATTACTGGCTTTTCACAGTGTACCTATGATTGGCTTTAGGAGCTGGAGCTGTCTCGACATACCGTAACACTTCAAACGCCTCCGCTGCTGCAAGATTAACCTGGCTTCCTCGAAATGAAGAAAGATTAACCATCGATTCGTATGCTATATATCTTTTTTTGATCTGCGAAACATGACATTTTAAAGCGGTCCACTTACAGCCAACATGATGGTGTATGTCCACAAAATAAGCAGGATTAAATTCTCCCGTAGCCCTTGGTGTCTCATAGGCAAGGAGCCGATATGCATTTCTAAATGCAGAAAAGGAAAGCCAACCTACTTGGCGGTGATCCTGATGAGTGTCATGGATTGTATGAGTTAAAATGGTAGCGGGTTTATACTTTTCGTAGAATGCCTCCAGAAAGCTGATGACTTCGTATGAATTCGGTATTTCTGTGTCGGGAAAATCGCCAAAGAAAACATCCTTCACTCCAAGGTTGTTAAGCGCTTGTTTAGATTCGTTAACTCGAGTCTTGGGATCTCCACTTTTTTCGCCTTTTGTCAAATAAACAACGACTACCTTAGCGCCAGCAATTGAAGCACCATGAATTGTTCCTGCACAGCCGAGTTCAACATCATCTGGATGAGCGCCAATAGCAAGCAATACGTTAGATCTAAAAACCATTCTTTTACCTCACTTTTTATTAATAGGATTGTAAGCATTACAAATCTAAGATCGTTAAACTACTTGTTGAATAGACAGGAATTCCTTTTTTAATAGACTGAAAGTTTCTATCGCATGCTTTTCTTTGGACACGCCAACCGCAACTCCTTTAATGTTAGGCAAATCAGCAAGATATTTCACCGCTTCACTTGGAGTTACGTAACCGGCAGCTAAAACGCTCATAGCTATAACAGAGGGAGCGGAAAGTTTGGATAAACTCTCTTCACACTGTTTGATTGAAGGCATCATTTGAAAACCTACTTTGTTAAAAGGCGCAAGAATCAATACCTTGCTTAGATCGATTTCCCACTCCCTGAACTTGTCAACTAAATAGGCAAAGTTCCCAGTATTGAAACCGGGTGTTATTTGTTTTTTATTAAGAAAAATGACATAATCTTTAAAGAGCCAATCCATGCCTAATGCTAAAGCCATGTCGGTTACCAACTGATGGAGTAACACGGAGTGTAAACGGATTTTTTTGCTTGTCACAGAGCTGAGTCTGGAGAGTTCGTAAGATAGATAAGCTTTCATCAAAACGGGGGGATTAGCTGTTGCTGAAGCCAATACACCATAAAATAATGACTCAATATCCCCTGATTTTATCATATCCCAGCCAAGCTTCTTAACTAAGTTGGAAATTCCACCGTGCTGGGTTGCCTTCTGCACGTATTCAAAGGCATAAGGAACCACTGGAAAAAGGTCTAAACCCGAATCTATACCGTTCAAATTCAGTTTTTGTAGAATTGAAAAGTTCGAATCACAAACTGAAAAAGTGAATCCGTTTGCACCATTTTTTAAGGCTAAGCGAAGCAAATGTGACGCAAATTCTGGGTCACCGGGGTTTTCAGTGCGTTCCCGAACTTTTTGTTGTGACAAATGGCTAATACTTAAGAATGGGTTATCTCCAACGAGTAACAACCGTTCAGTAGAATAATCAGTCATTCACTAGCCTTCCTTTCAACTTCTTCAATAGCTAACTCAACGGTTGAGGCTGACTCAAAACTTGGGTCTTCAGGCATACCTTGCGTTATTGCTTGAATGAAACATTCGTCTTCTCTATAATATTCAGGGCTGCCCAGCCAAAAATTAACATAGTCTCCCAGATTCAATCGGTAAAATGTTGTGGATTTGACTTCGGAATCCAAACGAACATAGTCGTCATTAGCCAGCAGTGAGCCTCTGGAACCTGTTATTGAAAATTTAACTTCGGGCATCCTATATCCTTCTGCAACCCAAGAAACAGAAACTTGACCTGGTGGAACAAGATCGTCGCCTTTCACAGTAAAATTGGCAATATCTATAGCGCCTGGTCCTGTCACTGATTGTAATTCTGCAGAATCAATTTTGCAGCTTCCAAAATACCACAAAAGTAAATCAATCGGATAGCAACCGAGGTCTCTCATGACACCTCCCCGCGCAATTGATACTGTAGGGTCACTAATTTGAAAGAAATCGGAAGAGGCCATTTTTATCGAAAAGGACAGGGGTTTTCCAATTGAACCTGCATCCAGTAGTTCCTTAGCCTTCATAAAGGTAACCATAAATCGCCTAACATAACCAACCATCCCTACGCCTTTTTGGTTGATTAGATCTGAGAGGTTTTTTGATTCGTTATACGAACTGGAAAGCGGTTTTTCTATAAACAAGTTTTTGGCAATCCCACAATCCAGCGCCGTCTTTGCAACCGCATAATGTGATCTAGTTGGCGTAGTGATGAATAACGCATCTAATTTCAGAGTTTCAAGTTCAGTTATATCTTCAACGATGGTTATTTTTGGAAGCGCCTTCTGTAGAATGCGTCGAGTGAGTTTTACTGGTTCGCACGCTCCAACAAACTCCACATCAGGTAAGACATTTAAGATGCCACTGTGGAGTAAACCCATTTTCCCCATGCCCACGACGCCGACTCTAACTTTATCCATTGAATCTTTCTCCATTAAATTGTTGCCATGTTAAACTTCAAATCAACATAGCGCTCGTGATACTGAAAAGAACT
Source organism: Bathyarchaeia archaeon (assembly GCA_050108095.1). GTDB lineage: Archaea > Thermoproteota > Bathyarchaeia > Bathyarchaeales > Bathycorpusculaceae > Bathycorpusculum. The sequence goes on along the minus strand of JBNIDO010000002.1, from coordinate 44,978 downwards.
ACTTGTACTATTGTAAATCCAGAGTTCAAAAATCAAGTTACCATAATAAATCTGCCGCGTTGAATTATAATCGCTTGTTAGCCCCGATAAACTGAGTAATTGCCCATTTAACATCAATGATTTAAAGGATACTTTGGCTGCGTTAGAGGAATAATCGAGACTGAAAGTCACTGGCAATTCCCAACCTTCATTGTCAGCGACAATCTTGTTCACGGTATACAAAGAGGGGAGGGCACCGAAGCTTTTGTTAAAGGCGTCTGGAGCGGACTGGGTTTCATTTCTAAATTTAACGTGTACTTCATAGTTCGCAGAACTGCCCAAATGGTTAGTTATTTCAAGGTAAATAGTATAGTCCACGTTTCGAGTTATGTTGTAAGGGTAATTCTCTGCTGTGTGCGCTGGCCCAAGAAGGGAAAGTTCGGTGAAGAATTCGTTCTGTGGGTAAACTAGGATATGCTGCAAGAAAGGTGAAGCAAAGATGAGTGCAATAATAGAGACTATTATCATGAGCAGGGTCTTATGCTGGCGCAGATTCAACGGTGATTTCTCCCTAATTTGCACAGCGCAAAAGCAACATTACACGATAAAAAGCAGATTACGTACTAACAATTGCTGTTAATTGCCTTTTACTGAAGCTTTAGATTTCTTTAGATAAATGTGTTGAATTGAATAATCTTTTTTATGTCTTCTAAACGGTCCATGTTATGCTCAGCTTCATAATCCTGACTTAGACGAACTGTTCTAAATTCACCTAACATTAAACGAGCAGTATGTATTCCAAGACGGTTGGCGCCCCAAAAATCGGTGTATGGATTATCCCCTAAACAGAGCGTTCTTTTGAATTCTAAGCTTAATTTATTGCAAATAAATTTGTAGAGTTCAGGATTCGGTTTCTCCAAGGAGGATACTTCTCGCGCATAAACGATTACATCAAATAAACCTTGCAGGTCTAGTAAACGAATCTTGTTCTTCTGTACTTGCACCAGTCCATTTGTTAGTAAAGCAAGCTTTAAGCCTGCGTTTTTAAGGTCTATCAAGACTTGTTTTGCTTCAGGGTACAGATTTAGCGGCATATTAACTGAGGCATAGAGTCCTAAAATTTCATGCAATAATGTTTGTTTTAGACCCAGTTCTGATAAGACATCGTTGAATAGTCGGGAATACATAGTTCCTTTGCGATTTAGGTGATCTCTTAACTTATACTGTATTTCTTCCTCTGTATAATGACTTTTTTTAGATAGAAAGTCTGCTATATTTTTGAAAGCATTGTTAATGTATTGGCGTTCGTCGTACAGTACATTATCTAGGTCAAATATGACGGCATTAATTTGTGCCATGCGTAGGACCTTAAGCGTATATTTCCTTGAAATACCTAAACATCCATACTTTATCCTTGACTTGAAGTTGAGGTACATTCTCGCCGAGCGCGAGTTTTAAAGCATAATAGATGAGATTAACTCCGGCAGCCGTGCAAAAAGCTACAGAAGCTGCAATTCGGGGATTGAAATCAAAAGGCAAGGGATAGCCATCGTCTGTTAAGCCCATTTCAATGTTGATAGTGTAATCAAAACCAAAAGCTTCACTAATTTTGCTTGTTAGATCCTCAACGGTTTTATTACGGTTAACCTGACCAATTATTGTTTGACTGGCATTGCCAGCGATTCTAACTTTTGGAACTATCATCATAGCCTTTCCCCGCATTGCAAGAAAATCAACACTATAAATCTGCCCTGAAAGGTACTCCATTAAAATCAGTTCTGGAAAATCTGAATCCTCGAGTGTTCCAAGTGCCCGGAGTGTCTCCTGATAATTAGCCTCTAAGTAGCCTGGTTTTTGATTTAAGAGTAGTCTGACCGTGTTATTTTGGCTAAGAATTCTAGTACCTCTGCCGCCTCTTGACAGAACAGGTTTCATCACAATGCTTTTATGGTTTATACCAAGTGCATCTGCTGCTGCTTGGAATTCATCGATGTTCCTGGCAACTTTAAATTCTGGGCAAGCTATCCCCAAGTTTTTTAGTCTATTATAAGCCTCTTTTTTGTTAAATGACAACTCAAGAACATCCCATCTCGAAATAGCAATCTTGGTCCCAATGTCCTCAAAAAGCTTTCGATTTATAGATAGCGTTAATCCTTCTTCGTGAGAAGCTGGGAACAGAACGTCAACTGATTCTTTCCTGCAGATTTCAATCATTTTTTGAATGTAATCAGCTGAAGTGCCAGAGGGCACTACGTAAAAGCTATCTGTTAAAAATTGTCCAGAGCACGGAGCATACATATCAGTTCCAACTATCCGAACATGCCGTGAATCTGGATTATCACGTAAACTACCGATTTGGCTAGGACTGATCACACCACCAGCGCAAGTTACTAAAGCGGTCACTGGTTTCAAGATATCACTCTATTGATCCAATTCCTTGAATATTCTTTTGGTTAACATAGGCAAAAGAAAGTCTTTGGCGTTCGTTGTCCAAACATGCTAAGAGGCTTTGCGCAGCCATATAGCGATCCCTGAAAGGGCGGTATTGTTTCAAAAAACGCTGTCCTTGTTCAGTTAGCTGATATTTACGGGATTCTACCGTTATTAGTCCAGCCTGTAGAACAAGATCCAAGTATTTTTCCAGTAACTTGAAACTTAAATTTGCAGCGAACATGATTCGTGTTTTGCTTGCGCCTGAACCAGTACCTTCTAAAATATCGGCAACTATGCTAAGGCTATCTCGATTTTTGCCCATCCAAAACACCTGTTAAAACAAGTGCATAGAAGTGGCTTCAAACTTATAGCTAACACTATCCAATCCCTTCCTGAAGGAAGCGGATAAGAATCTGTCACTATCTAGGCAACTCTCTGATTGGTCACTATCTCCCAAGATTACCCTTTTGTCCATGCTTGATGCTATTAAGTCTTTTGCAGTAATGAGAGAAACTCCTTAAAGCAAATATAGCGGTAAAATCGCGAAAATACAGTAGTCTATGTCCTTGTCTGAGTGTTCTATGGTTCCCTATCATCGAGGCCACGCATTCTATGTTCTTTGTTTACTGGTAGCTAAACAAAAATGCTTATAAGCGATATTACGATGAAGGAATATTTCTAGAAAAGAAGCTTAACTTTCTAGAAATCGATGATTTTTTTCTGTTCTAAGTGCCATAATTCAGCGCTCTGCAAATAATATCGCAAAAATTGCTCTACCCTGATGGATCATCCTTATTGAGCTACATAATCCAATACTATCAAGTAATTGATTCTTACACTATTCAGCTATATCAGATAATTCGCTCACTCAAAAGCACTGCAATAGTTCCATATTTATTGCCTTTCAATACAAATTTATTGACCCCCAATAAACCCAACAATCATGATAGCGTTCACTTAGTTTAATTAATTAACAACATTATATTGTACTTATGGGGAACGACCAATTGCAAATAGAGACATCATTAATAACAGATACTGCGAAACTATTAGATTTCCAGAAAAATATCGAGTCATTTTTAGCCTCGCAACCAAATCCCTTCCTAACTTTCCGATTCTTATTGAATACGATAGAATTCTATAAATCAAAAAGAGAAGTCCCAGCAATCATAGTTTATAGATTTCAAAATGAGATAATCGGAGTAGCACCAATATTGCTAAGGCGGGAACTTTTTTTTAGGATTGCTACTTCTCTTCCTGGTTACGCCTATTCCCCTGATTTTTTGTTCGTGTCTAAATTTCGAGATACTCTTTCGGAGTTAACTATCGATACTCTTTTTGATAAATTGAAGTGCAAACTGCTATTGCTATATTTTCCGTATGAGTCACCGACAAATAGAAGCATTCAGGCTATTGCCAAAAAACATAATCTTTTGCTTCGACAAACGACGAATGAGTATCAATGCCATAATGTTATTGAAGTTAACAAATCTTGGGAAGAATTTGAAAAAATACGAGGTAGTGGGCTTCGCCGTAAATTTAGAGTATTTGAAAGAAAGCTTAATAACTACGGTGAATGGACAATAAATTTTACTAAATTCGACGATAATAATCGTCAAGATATCGCTAATAAAATATATGAAATCGAAAAAATGAGTTGGAAAGAGGTTTGGCGTAAGCAAAGGGGCATAATTGATAATAAACTTTCATGGATTTTGGAATCAGCCGCTTCATCAAATGAAGACCAACAATTAATTGTTAGAGTATGCTTCTTAAATCTCAACCATAGGAATATTGCATATTGCCTGTATTTACAATTTCGTGAAAGGGCATATATTGCAAAAACATCTTTCGCCGAAATCTATAGACGACTTTATCCGGGTATTTTTTTGAATAATGAAGTAGTGAAAGATCTTTTTTTGAATAGAACAGTGAAACAAATAGATTGGATGACAAATCTTGATTTCAATAGAAATTGGCCTTCAAATCGGCATATCAGGGTCAGATATCTTATAAGTCAAGGTATGATTGCTTATGGGATACTGACTATTATTAAGTTTAAACGCCTATTTATTAAGCAGAACAGCGGAAAAATCCTTAAAAAGGTATACCGCCCTCTTTCTTAACTGGAAAACATTCACTTTTTAAAACCAACATTAACCGACCATAATCACTACAAGCGCACGTCTAAGCAAACACCTTAGCACCCGGAAATAAAAACAGTAGTATTCTCAGGATTTCTTTTTGGATTCAAACTGGTTCGAATAAGCCGTACCTCATACATTAAAAGAATAAACGCTATAAAGGTAAAGGCACAGTTAATCGAAAAGAATACAAAGCCTGACACAATCCCGATATCTTAGTTTGTAGGATACCTGATGCTTTACTCGTCAGCTAACCTGCTTAGCTTCCAGATACCGAAAAAGTATACGCTGAAGGTAAATGTGGGAACTGGTGAAATTTCTCTCTTTGTGTGAGCAGTAGTTTAATCTAAAAATTGAAGGGGGGTTGGGGGATTATTTGTGTTTTCTGCGCAGTAACCCAATTGCAAGCACTACCACGGTTACGGCTGCGATGACAGCAACTATTATTCCCCAGATTGCAAGCGGAATAGCTTGTGGCTCAGTCGGTGCTTCTCCTGTGAATTCAACCTTTACTTGGTGTGTACTAAAGTGTACGGTGTACCAGACATAGTAGTTGTCGGCGTCTTGGGTGTACCCTTGGTCAACTGCCTGTTCATCGTCAATGTATACTATTGGTGTTCCGCCGTAGGTTACGGCGCTTTTGGGAATAGTCATGTTGCTGAAACCCACGGTGCCGTCTTCCCCTGTTATGGTGAGGGACAGAATGGTCTTCCCCGTGGCTTGGTCAGCGGTGATGGCTGCGTTGGATATTTGTGTGCTGGTTATGTTGCCGCTGATGGGTATCTCTACTGTTCCGCTGCTGGTAGTTGCCTGGATTGACTGCTTTGGAGCGGGTGTTGTTGTGGGGGTTGGAGTTGAGGTTGCTTGGGGCTTCTGTGTTGGACTCGGAGTTGAAGTTGGATTAGAGGTAGGTGTCGGAGTTGGCGTAGGTGCCGCGCTTACGGTAATTGCACTGCTTGCACCTGTATGGCTGTTGCCGTCAGAAACACTGATCGTTGTCGAACCAGACGCTGACAAAGTCACCTGTCCAGTCCAGACGCCAGCGATAAATGTACCTGAGACGCCGGGGCTTATCGTTCCTTGGCTGACGATCAAGTTGACTGTGCCGGTGAAGTCTGTAACAGTGTTTCCCTGAGCATCTTTAGCGGTGACAGTGATGCTGAAGGCTGATCCTGCAGTTGCAGAGGCAGGAGCAGACACCGTAAAGTGGTCAACCACGCCAGAGTTAACATTTGTAGTTTTCGAAATGGTGATTGCTCCGTCAGCAGCGGTTAATGTTTGGGCGCCTGCTGTTTTTAGTGTTATAGTGAACGTTCCTGTTCCGCTGGTTAATGCTGCGTCGGAGGGTAGTACTGCTTTGGTGTCGCTTGAGGTGAAGTGCACTGTTCCTGTGTAATCTGTGACGGTGTTGCCGTATGCGTCCTGTGCTGTTACTGTGACTGTGAATGCTGAGCCTGCACCCACTGAACTTGGCGCAGACAGAACAAAGTGGTCAACTGAGGCTGGATTCACAGTAAGGGTTGTGCTGACGGTTTTGACGCCGTATTCAGCATCGATGGTGTAGACACCTGACACGGTTTCAGTAACGGTCGCAGATGCATATTCTTCGTCGTTCACTTTTAAGGCTGCGGCTACATTGGATTCAATCAAATTACCGTATTGATCATAGCTGTTAACGGTGTAGGTTTGTGATTCGCCGGCGGTTATGGCTGCGTCAAGTGGGCTTATTGAGATGTGATGTAGAGACGCTGGAGTTACTGTCAAAGAGGCGATTGCAGATTCTGAATCGTACTCTGCTGTAACTGTCCATGCACCTGATTTCTCTGCAGTATAGGTATTGTCAGTCCATGAGCCGCCTGCATCGGTGCTTATGCTCCAAGATGCGGGGTCGCTGACATCCCATGTATTGCCATACTGGTCATAGGCGGTCGTAGTGAAAACTTGGCCGCTGCCTGCAGTTACTGATGTGGTGCTTGGGCTGACCTCTATATAGTCTAATCCTGCATGGCTAATTGTAAATTGCGTAGACGCTGAAGCCATATCGTCGATGAATACGGTGATGGTTGGGGTGTCTTCCGCTGTATCGGCATAGTAAAAGCTGGCTTGGCTTTCACCCTGCGGAATAACTAGACTTGTCAATTCCTCTGTGCCTGCTTCGTCACTGTAGAATCTGCCCGTGGCTGATGTTGAAGCTAAGTTGAGGGTTATGCCTGAGGTAACAGCGCCGAAAGCATCATACACATCAACGGTTACGGCTGTGGACATTTGGCCTGCAGTTAAAGTTTGATCTGTACCGCTGCTAATATCTAAATAAAGAGTGTAATCTATGCTGTAGGGGCTGGTATCGAAGAATGCGCCGATGCCGAAGATGTTAAAGCCTTCATCGAGGAAACCGTCGTTGTCTGCATCTGTGCCGGTCTGGCTGGCTCCTGTGCCGTCTGGGTGCGCCCAGAAGTTGCCGCCTATTTGACTTCCTAAACTGTAGATTCTGGTCCCAGGCTGCACTTCTGCTGTAAAGTTGAGGACGGCGCTATTAATGTTCGGGAGATAGGTGCTCGCGGGGTCAAGGTATGCTATGTCGTTTACGAAGTTGTTGTAGAAGACCAGTTGTTGCTGGATAGGAGACGTTTTAGGCAGCGTATAATAGAGGCGGAAGGTGTATGTGTTTTGGTCAAAGACATTTGCGTAGATAACCAATTTATTTTGATAGGACTCGGTTGCTCCCCACTCAAGTGCATAATTTTCGTTGCTGTTGAAAACACTGTTGGTTATGGTGCCATTAGAATTGTAAATCCAAGTGCCATAGCCGTTGTTATTTACGGTTGATCCTTGTACTTTCAAGTTATCTAACTCTAAGGCATCTATCCCATACCTTTCATTGTTATCTATGATTGAGTTCGTAATTGTAAGGTTACTCAAACGCAAAACAGAGACGCCGTCGCCGTTACCTTTGAGGGTTGAGTCCATTATTGTGAAGTTATTTCCAGAGAGAACACGTAAGCCAAATTCAATATTGTTGTTTACGTTTGAATTTATTATTGTAACATTGGTGCTTGAATGCCAAGCGTTCAGACCGTCTTGATTATTGTTTAGGTTTGAGTCTTGAATTGTCAAGTTGCTTGCATCTGAAGAGAACACGCCGTAACGCCTGTTATTGTTTAGGTTTGAGTTAACGATTGTAAGGTTATCTGACCCCTGTGCGTTCATGCCATCCACAAAGTTGTTGTTTATGTTTGAGTTTATGACTGTTACATTGGTAGTTCCTCCTGCTGTTAAGCCATTGTCTCCGCCTTGTACGTTTAAGTTTTGTAAGGTCACTCTTGACCTGCCGCTGGTAATCAATATAGGTGTCATAGGCTCTTCTGATGACGAAGCATCTATCAAAATATTCCCTCCGTCGACAACTACGTCGTCTGCGGCGATAATTAATGCTTCACCACCGCTTGCTGGCCATCCGGGGTCTATTCCTGTTACAACGTAGTTGCCGCTTTCATTGATCGTACGAGGCAACGTTATCAGTGTCCCTGAATCTGCTTTTGCAGGTTCATAGAGAACCATAAAACATACTGTTAATAGTATTAAGGTTAGAGATATGGAGAGTATTTTTTTGAATGTCCTCACATTAGCCACCTAGCGATGTTATGGGAAAGAGGCAGCTATTAAAGCTTAATCCCTTTTGGGAATATTGCGACTCAAGTTTCTGCAAGTTAAGAGAACGAGAACTGATCCTAAGGGCAATATTAGAGCCCATCGGCGCTTAAAATAATCACCTCTATCAGAAGTCAAAAACGCGTTATTCCCCTCAGATGACAGTTCTTCTACGTGACGGCCGTATGGCTTGAAAACTTGTGATACTTGGAACCTGCTTCTGGAAGCCCAAAGCAAAAACCACATAGGACTCAACGACATTAACCCTGCCATCTAACAACTGGGCAAAAGAAAATTCAACTCAGCCCCCGAACAAGCACAGGAAATACTACAAGCCACCAAATTCAATAACAAGAGCAGGAGAAAACCAATGGATAAGTTAACTGAAAAAGAAGCTATAAGAAAAATTATGAAAGCTGCAGAAAAGTAGTCGAGAGGCCAAAGAGCACCCTGAAAAGCTTGTGCCTCAGAGGAGGAAGTCAAGGTGCTTTTGTATCCCAAAAGCTGCAAAGGCATTGCAAATCAAACAAACAATGCATAAAAAATACGCCGGAGAACTCGCAGACGACCCCTCTAAGAGGGTAAGAAAATATTTATCTACTAAGCGCACACATCAACGTTATCATGATTCAAATAGAAGACTGGATGATTATTGCAGGGCTTCTTTTTGTATTCATATTAATCATTGCTTATCTGCTTTACTTTAAAGTTTCCAGGAAGCTTTTTCCTGAAATGGTAAAATTCGGAAAAGAAATTGAACCCGAAAAGGGTACGGTAGTTTGTGAAGTTAAAGGGTCGGGTATCGTTAAAACGGTTGAGTTGGAAACGAGCCGTAACTGTCTAATAGACATAACTGTTGACGGCACAAGTCACACTTTGCTCAACATCGGGCGAGAGTCAGAGCAACAGCATAAACCCTGCCAAGATATTCTAACCGTAAAAGAGCAGCTAAACCAAAGATTCACCGATAACTTTGCAATTCATATACTAAATCAGAGTAACCATATTCTCGAGTATAGTGGTCTTGCCAATTATGAAGTCAAAAAGCAGTTAGCAGTAACAGTAAAGACAGTGTTTAGTGAATTAACAAAAAGCGGTTGATTTTTACAACGTGTTTGAAACGTGCAGAATCCCCTTATTAGTTTTAGGTTGCAGGCAGAAAAGAAAGTTATATGCATTATTTTTTTTAATAAATGAATACCAAACAGGTTGAATAATCTAGTGTTTATCTTAAAAAAGAAAAGCGAATGATACAAGCAAAGCGAATATCACAGGTTTCAATAGCCAGAATCCTCATTCTTTTTCAGTAAAACAGCTGATTGCTAGCCAGTTCCTGAAATTGTTATGCTGTTACTAAAGTTTGTTATGCCCGTTATGCCTGAGTTTACAGTTAGGGTAAGTGTTGCGGCGGTTGATTGGCCCGGTGAAAGTTCTGTATCCTGTCTATTCCATGTGAGCGCCATATATGTGCTTGCTCCTGCGGGATTCCAGTTGGTTACTGACATTGCTAGTGTCATTGATGCAGTACCAGTGTTTTTAACATAGATGGTTTGTGTCTCGCTGGCTCCCGGGTCTACTGTGCCCCAGTTTATTGTTGTCAAGCTTTGGGTGCACCCGCTGTCGGAGTAGACTCCAATGTTTGGGCTGGTACTAACGGTTCCTGATGAGGAAACATTTTGGTTGACCGTGAGAACTGCGACCGTGGTTGAAGTGAGAACGATTGCAGTTATTGTTAGGGCTATTACTACGAGTTTTGAGGCTTTGATTGATTTTATCATATTTCTTGCCTTCGCCTCCTTTTTGAGTAGTAAGACTTAATAAACGTTATTGGCTCGAATAGTCTTGTAAATACATGTACATCAGAAATACACTAACGCCTAAACCAGCATAAAATCACCTTTTCTTTAAACCTAAAATGATTGAATAACTAAAGACACCATCAGTGGGCACCATCGAATAACTTAAACCAGCCCAAGAAAACCGCCTCACAGTATGCTCCCACCCCCGAAAAAGTCTCGCGCCGCCCCTACTTTTTAACGTAAAAGAAAGCAATCCATTACTAGTCTTAAGAGACGCCCAAGAAGCCGACACAGAGTCCCATGCACCAATCTGTTTACCAACCAAAGTGTTACCGTTGCTGTCAACGTATTTTTGGAAAAAACTTGAACCCTGCTCATTTAAAACCAGGATTTCTTGGCAATTCTTGAGGTCGATTTTGGAAAAGTCGGCTTCAACTTCGATGCCACAAGGTTGACAGTGGTACCTTACCGTTATTGTTCCCCGGGAATTAACTGTTTGGTACTCTGTTTTTATGTTGAATAATTGGCGGGTTTCCATTAGTTTGTTGAAGATAAAGTTGAGTTTCTTGTGTTTTAAGTATAGACGCTGGAAAGTTTTTCTAAAGGTTGAGTAAACTTTATCGTTGATATGTGTTGATTGACCCAGAATCTTGGCTGAGACAGTGTTTAGGTTAAAGGCTTTGGTGAAGATACATCCGGTTTTAGTTTTCTCGAAACTGACTTCCGCTGCGCTGGAGAAAAACGTTTTATCGCCGTACTTCACTATCGGAAGCCCCAAACCCACGCCTTCCTCAATCAACTCTCTGTTACCCCATAGCAGCACCAGCCCTTTCTGCAGCGACGCCGTTTCGAGGCAGTTGGGACGGCAATCCCTGTAGAGTCGCACTGAGACCCGCCTCGACAAGGGCACGGTGTATGGTTCTTGAAAACCAGGTGAAACAAGGGTTGCTGGCAAAACGGCACCTAAAAACAGTTTGACTATCCGTTAACAGTACTGGGTGCATGGCTCATTAAGGTTTTTTCCGTTTTAGCCGCGGCAGGGGTATTTCGACCCAATCTTTAAAAGTATACCTAACGCGACGACGTACCAGACCACAGTGACTGCAAACCGAGCCGCAAGTCGAGCCGTGCCAAATTCAACGTCAAAAGCCTCCTTAAGGGGTATAACAGGCGGATACACCAGAAAGAATAGCTGTGGCAAAGAGGCATTAAGGACCAGGAAGGCCAGTGGAACAATCCACGCCCAATGAAACCTCCTCACGCTCAGTATGCCAGCGCCCACCAGAATTAACAGAAACGGAAACAGCAAATTGAGGTTCTGTTCAGAAAGCCAAGACCTTGACAGAAAGAAAATCAAAAGCAAAACCACCGCGCACTCCGCCAAATCCACCATTGAGCGGGGTTTTCTGCGGTAAACCCAAAAGAAACCAGCTACCAACAGTGGAATCCAGAGGTAACCCAAAAACAACAACCCCGACGGCATATTGGATGTCTTAGAGAAAACATCGACAAGGTTGAAAAGTGTCATGCCGCCGGCCAATCGAAAATATGAACCCACTTCATCCGACGACATGGGAGAAGCCCAACCGAAAAGATAAAACGGTAAAAACCACAGCGCCAACACCACCGCCATGGTAACTGCGGCTGCCGCCGCCTTTTTTTGGGTGGCTTTGGAGGCGTAGAGTAGCGGCAACCCAAGTAGGGGAAAAGATATGGGTTTTAACACCAAACTCAAGGAAAGCAGCAGGGCGGATTCTGCGATTTTGGCTTGGCTTAGCAGGTAGACTCCGACGACACAGAGCAAAGCCACTAAAGTATCGAATTGACCCCAAGCCACTGTTGTTAGTAACGTGAAGGGGTTGAAGAGCATAAACAGCCAAGCGAACCGTACGGTTTTTTGGGGCATATGCTGCTTTTGCATCACTGCTTTTGTGGCGTAGGCGAGTGCGATGTTGGCGGCGATTATGGGGATTTTCGTGGCGAAGTTGTAGAGAAAAAGGTTGCCCGTCAAATTGTAGGTTAAGCGGTAGATCAAACCCAAAAGCAGAGTCCAAGGCGGCGGATAACCTATGACTGGGTTTACTCCGTTGAGGTAGCTGTTGGAAGAAAAAACATCTACGGCATGCTGCTGGTAGGGGTTTAAGCCTGCGTTTACAAGGTAACCTGCATCAAGGAAAACCCGCTGGTCAAAATAATGCCCCAGAAAAACCGCTAGCGGCACCTGTAAGCAGACACTTGCAAAAACAAGCCATAAGTCTCGGCTTAAGAATAAAACCCCAGTTTAGTTTACACTAAAAAACGTGGAAACAAGAAGAAAAAAGGATGTTTAGCAACTGACTGCGAGTGGTCTCTTGAAAAGCTTCAGTTTACCCAACAAAGCCGCGATCAATCCTATGCCCAGCAAAACTGGAATTGCAACTATAGGTAGTTCAGGAACCCAGTTTGTTCCGTTGAACGCCAAGATTGTGCCGCTGTCACCCACTGCCCACGCCTGAATTGAACCGTCAGAACTGTGAACTATGGATACACCGTTAAGATCCACGTCAGCGACTTGGTCGTTGCATTCCCAGACATCGCCGCTCCAGTACATGACCATGCCGTTACTGCCAACTGCCCATCCTGCGGTCGCATTTGCAAATGACATTGAATATATGGTTGAGTTAAGGGTGCTTGTTGTGGTGCCTCCCATGTCGAATTGGAAGTTAGTGTACTGTGACCATGTGCCGTCCTGTAGCATTAAGACTGTTCCTTCGCTTCCGGTTCCGCCTGCTGCAAACGCTGCAGTATCGTTGAGGATTGTAATTGTGTAGAGTGGGGCAATTGTGTTACTTGTCATAGGTGACCAGTTCTGTCCGTTCCATTGAACTATGGTTCCGCCATCGCCTACGGCCCAAGCGTCATCTGAACCATGCATCATTGCAACACCTCTAAGAGTGCTATCTGCTGCGTTAGTCATTCCATACCATGTACCATCGCCTAAGCCGAGTGCAATACCGTCTGCGCCAACCACCCACCCGGTCATGCCGTCAGGGGCTAACGTTACAGCGTAGAGGGTAGAGTTAATTACATCATGGGCGTTTGCATCTGTACCAAAACTAATCAACTCCCATTCACTCCATGTTCCGTTATAGTAGAGAATGACACCTGTGTCTCCGCTGCCGCCGACCGCCCATCCGTTATTGACATCGCTGAATGCTACTGAGTATAGGTTGGCTGAGGTTGGACTTGTAACTGTAGTCCAGGACATCCCATCCCAAAAGACGATGGTTCCACCGTCGCCTACTGCCCAAGCATTAAGCTGAGTCAAATCATTACTGCCACCGTTGGTTGCGTTGTTGACTACACATACTGCGTTGAGATTGGTTGTCGTGGGGCTTGTGACACTGTTGAGGCTGGCATCCTGTGCTGCGGCTATGCCGATTGAACCGCATAGAAGAATAGCTAGAAGGGATATTGCTAGGGTATTTGATAATTTCATTTCTCTATTTCACCTGCCTAAAAACCTAGGAAGTTAATGGACTCCTCCACAGTAATATAAGTTTGTGACTGTACCCCAATAGCTACTTATAGACACCGAAGCATCCCTCGCTGTGACTGTGGGGGCACATCAACCATCGTTTTTATAATAAATCAGGTTACGGGTATTCTGGGGTAGATTTTGGTTCACGTTAAACAATCAGGAGTTGACAGCGGCGCAGTCGAACTTGGTTACAGTCTAATGTCTGAGGAACATCGACCGCTAGAACTGGTACGCTATGCGCAATCGGCTGAAGATGCCGGTTTCACTTTTGCGACGATTTCAGATCATTATCATCCTTGGACCGATGCAACCGCTAACAGCCCCTTTGTCTGGGCAACAATCGGCGGAATCGCGGTTTCAACCAACAAGCTACGACTCGGCACCGCAGTTACCTGTCCCACTATCCGTATTCACCCCGCGATTATCGCACAGGCTGCGGCTACGGCGGCTTCGATGATGCCCGACCGCTTCTCCTGAGGAGTGGGAACAGGCGAAAACCTCAACGAACACATTGTCGGGGCGGGTTGGCCGCCACATGAAGTCCGAAGCGACATGCTTGAAGAAGCCGTAGAAGTCATTCGCCAGTTGTGGAGTGGAAAAAACACCAGTTACTATGGAAACTACTACATAGTAGAAAATGCTGAGGTCTACACTCTCCCCAAGAACCCTATTCCCATCATCGTGGCGGCGGAAGGACCAAAAATGGCGCATACCGCGGGTAAAATTGGCGACGGCTTGATGAGCACCACGCCCAACAAATCTTTTGTTGCGACGTTTAAGGAGGAATCGGGCGATGAAGACTTGCCTCTTTATTGTCAAGCCACCGCCTGTTACGCAAAAGATGAAGCGGAAGCTAAAAAAATCGCACATAAACAGTGGCCTATAACGGGGCTTCCAGGAGAATTAACCCGCGAGTTACCTACGCCCCCCTTCTTTGAGCAAGCCGCGTCGTTAGTTACAGAGGAAGCGGCGACTGAGACTGTGGCATGTGGAAACGACCCCCAGAGGCACCTCGAAGTAATCAGAACTTGCCTCGATGCGGGTTTCAAAAAAGTATCCATTCACAACATTGGACCTAACCAAGAAGAATTCTTCAAGTTCTACAAAGAAAAAATCATACCACAACTAAAAAACCTCTAAGCGGACTTGAATTTCCCGAGCCAACTACGTGCCTAACGCTAAGTCTCTCATCCGCCAAAGAGAATGCTACACTAATTTGGATTTTCCAGAGCAATCTTTCTTTTGGAAAAACTGTCTTTTATAACCTAATACCCCAGCCAAAGCAAGAAGTACAGCGATACTAAAGATTACAAGGTAGAACAGGTGTGCCAGCCCCAACGCCGCCGTCAATGAGGATAGCAGCAACGATTCAGAGAAGGGGTAGCCGATGGTGCTGGGCAACAACACCGTAGCTATGGGGATAATGAGCACCAGATTGGTTTTTTTGTAGGTGAAGAAAACCCTCCAGTCGCCGCTTTTGAATAAAACAAGGGTTGCGAAAGCGAACAGTAGCATTTCGAGGGTTAAGTTGACGGGGCTAAAGATGCTGAAGTAATAGGAGCCTAGCTCAGGTAAGCCGAATTCCTGGCTAGTCAGTGGCCAGAGTAGTTGAAGTTGACCTCCAATTAAGAAGTCGCCGATTAAGGAATGTGAGATTAATGCGAGGAAGTAGGGGATGGCTGTTTTGCGGTACTTGATAAAGAACGGGATAAAGACAAGTGCCGCTACGATAACGGAGTGGAATGGGCCTCTGTGAATGTGGGCGCCAGTTAAGAAGTCAAATACTATGTCTGCGTCGGGGAGTATGGAGAGGACGAGAATTACGGGTATGATGATTTTTGTGTGCAGTACCTTTGATGAGCCTTTACCTAGCAGGTATGCTAGAGCCATGTGTCCGACAGCAAACAAACCGTTTTTTCCTCGACTTACTCTGACATTTCAGGTTTGGTTGGCTTTAAGGGTTTAGGGTCAAGTTTAGGTGAACGTTAGCTGCAACCAAAGGGTTGACGGAAAAACTAACGGACACAACTAATTAGCAGACTAATGGCTGTTTTGCTTGAGGGAAACGCCTCAACCAGCCTGCAATCCATTGGCGTTGCAGAAAGCAAAACGCAGTCGCCTGCCAAGTCCCTAAGAAGTTGTTGTGTAAGGGCGACGCCCTCCTTCTTCTAACACTAGAAAAACACAATCCGACCTATCTCTGGATAAAATAATTGTAAGGACGCCTATGGGAAACCAGCGACACGCATAAGAACAGTTACCAAAAAAGCTAATCCACATCCGAGCCCAATGTACCTCAGCAACTGCTTATCCAGCAAGATTCTCGACGAGTAATAAGACGACGAATAAAGCAGTTCCGAAGTGGTTAGCAAAATAATCGCTGCCACTGCAAGCCAAAGACCAATATCGGGGATTGAGAGAGGAAAAATCACAATTTCCACCTAAACAAAAGCATACGTTACTAAAACGCTGTTTCCGCCTGACGGCATCTGCTCTTGGATAATGACGGTTTTGCCTGAAGTCTTAGCCAGTGCACATGCAACCGCACTTACAACCGGACAGCCTAACAGGCCAACGCTTTTGGGTTTACTCTCAGGGTTATAGAGGCTGTCATAGATGATGCCTGAAGCTTTAAACTGGGCACCGTTGTGCGTCAGCGTCATGTCGGCGCTTCGGGCAAGATTAAGATTCTCAGTTAAACACTTAGGCAATATTGCTGAGAGATCAGTTAGGTCAATTTTGCTTAAATCCAATCTAAGTTGCCGCTCAACCTGAGCCATTATGCCTGAACCCGGAGAAGTCACGAATACCCCGCGGCTCTGCGCAGAAATGAATTTGCCCTGCGCCAACTCCTCAATGGATGGTTTCCCGTCGAAGCTTTCTGAAATGAAAACGACTGGTTCACGTAGGTTCTTTAGGTAATCCGGCAAAGCCACGTCTCTTGGGTAAGCGGGAATGTAGTAGCCTCGCCCACTGTATTTTAAATCGTTAATCATGCGGTCAATTGTGGAGTAGCTTGAGCGTGCGCTGCTATCAAGTAAGCTGCCTTCAACGTATTTTCCTGTTCGGGTTAACGCGAATACAGCACCCCAGAAGGTTAAGCCTAATCCTATGAAAGCGGCGACTTGCTGGTTAAAAAGCATTGAGAAAGCAAGCAGGAAAAAGCCAAGGGCTAAAAATGCACCTGCAATACCCATTGCAGAGTTACTTTTCTTAGAAACAGGCTTCATTTAAAAACAACTCCAAAAATATTGCACTACTAAAAAACGCTATGATGCCTTTAATGTAGATACACAAGCGTTATGTTTAAGGTTTATCTATTTGATTTGCCGCGGGTTCTGTGGGGAGTTTCTTCTCAAATTTGCTTCGGCACAACTTCTGCATGTAAGAGAGCGGCAGATGGAGAAATTTGGAGACTATGCCTGAACCTGAAAACATTGCTCGAAAATTCTCAATATCCATGCTGTTGACTGCCCCCAATAGAGGCGCCATAGCCAAATAAACCAGCAAAAACACGATCAGCCCAGCGAAGAGAGTCACGATGTAGGGCCAACGTACTAGGCTTATAAGCAGATACGCAACGGCGGAGGCAATGAGGGCTGCGCCGAAAATTTTAGCGGAAATCGCAAAGTCAGCTTTTACCTTGTAGTGTTTCCAACTCCAAACCAACCCCCAAATCATGCCGGGCATGCTAGCGACGAGGGCTCCCACTAACCCGCCGATCACCGCGTATGTTGCTGCGACTTGACCGTCGGAACCGCCCATGCTATAGGCGAACGCCACCAGAAAATACGCAAGCGGCAACCCAACAGCCAAAGACAGGCCGCTTTGCTTCATGATTTGTTTGGTCTGGCCGATTCCTGATTGGAAGGTGCCTAGGCTGATGTTTCCGAAGAGGACAAAGAGGTTTACGGTTGCGGAGAGCGCCAGAAAAATGGGGGCTAGGGGAAACTTGGGGGTGGCGTCGGGTGTAAACATTGAGTGTATGATGCCGTCTTGGGGGAACAGGGTGTTTACCAGCGGTGTTGCCAGGGTGATTAGCATCATCGTTGCGGGAACCAGCAGCAACGCAGTGTATTTAACTGAGGAGGAAAAGACGGTTTTCACCAGTTCAGGTTCCTTTTCAGGGTTAATTTTTGAGAAAACAGGGAACAGAGCGGTGGCAACTGGGAAAGAAACGAAGGTTAAGATGACGGTGAAATTTGTGGCCGTGAAATAGTTGCCCATAGTCCAGCCATAGGGGTTACCTGCGGCGACGTCGCCTGCGCCAGCGTAGATGCCCATGGTGAGCGCGAAAACCAGCGGCAACACGCCGATGACAATTGTGGACACGGTGAGGGGTAAACCAAATTTTAACATGGGTTTTAGGGTTTGTTTGACATCACATTTGCCCACTCTACATCTCCTCAGGGGTCTGTAGAGAGCATAGTAAACGATGACTATGCTGATGATGCCGCCAGCGAGGATTGAAATCATCGCTGCATAGACCGCGCCCAACACGCCAAAGCCTAACACTATCAAGAGGGGTCCCAGAGCGGTTTTGATCACGGCGGCGAAGATTTGGGTGAAACTGTTGAGTTTCATGCGTTCGTAACCAACGAATATACCGCCTGCCGCAGCTGAAATGGCGCCTGCGAACACAGAAAGAGACATCACAGAGATGTAGAGGGATAACTGCGAGGCATCCTGTGGACTCATTATCCACGCGATCGGTTGAGCTACTGCGAAGCAGACAACTGAGAGAAAGATTCCACTGAGGAGTTCGAAGATAACGCCTGAAACGATAACGTCATGAATCTCAGAGTCTTTACCCGCAACTCGAAGACCAGCGATCTGCTTGGTCATCGCTGAGTTTACTCCCCAGTCCCGGAAAAAATTGATGATTGAGGAGGGAATCAAAGCCATGCCATAGAGTCCGACGCCTTCGGCGGGCAAAAGCATCCCCAAAAATATGGTGCCCACTGCCATGATGATTGTTGATCCCGCGACTCCTAGAAGAAGATGGAAGCTGCCGGTGGCGGAGGATTTGCCCATCTCTAAAGCTTTATCCATCTTTACATCTCCAGAACGCTGAATAGAGAAAAGTCGCTGCTATACCCTAATTGTTTTCAATTATTTTCTGAGCCTTTGGTTGTGGTTGGAGGGTTTGTTATGGATGGAAACACTTCTGTCATTTTCTACTGTCGACCAAGGCATAAATCTAGTGACAAGCAATGTTCTCTAAGCTTGTTAATTTCGCTTTGCAAGGCAAGCGCTTCACTTGGCAAGATAGCGCATTGAACTTTTCAAAAAGGCATAATATTGATCCAAACCTAGAGAGCCCTGAATCAGGAAGAGAGGAAAATGAACAATAAAAACTTTAAAACAACACGTCATTTGCTGCCTACAAAGAAGTTCTCTAAACCCCTTGCAATAGCCATCAGCGTATTATTCATCGTCGGCATGGTCTCAGTTTTTACAACAAACTCAGCATCAGCTGCAACTTCCACTCTTAACATCTCAAGCGGTCAATGGATCTGTCAAGCCCACACAAACGTTGAACCAATCACAACGTATAATATTCCTCATACCGAAGGCGCTCGTAGTGCAAGCGGCGTTACCAACGTAGAAAACTGCTACCTTCCCCAGGCAATCTTTAGAGGCTACTGTCGCTGGGACGCAAACGGCGGATCTTGGAACCTGCAAAACTACCCAATGCTAAGCTTCGACATATGGTGCGATAAAGTAATGGAAATCAACGTCGGCGTAGTAGACACCACAAACGGCGGGTGGAACGCAGCCGGTGTTAACATTGCAGACACCTATCATAACGGACAAGCCAACACCCCACCCTACAACAACCTGTATGGCACAGGAACAGTAAAGTCCCCAGACGGTTACTGGCTTATAATGGTAGGTCCAAGCGACGGAAGCACCCAACACTACACAATCGACTTAAGAACCATGCACGTCAGTCTCGCCCATATTGGGCAAATCGTATTCGACGTAACCTGCAATCACCAAGCTAACATCAACTGGAAAATAGAGAACATAGTAGTTTCAACCGACGGAGTAGCACCAGCGAACCCGCAACCCACAGCTTCACCAACAGCAACTCCAACCGCAGCACCAACACCAACTGCAACACCCTCACCGACTCCAGTGCCCACAACAGAACCCACCACGACCCCCTCACCAACTCCCGAGCCTACAACAACCCCAACACAGACTCCAGAACCAACGCCTTCCCATCCAACTCACGTCGTCACCCCATCACCGACCCCAGTAACAACACCTTCACCTGAGCCAACTACTGCTCCAACACCCGCATCACCGACGAAACCAACTGTTGCGCCAACCCAGCCGTTTGCTATCCATCATGGCTGGTGGTGGAACTGGTTTAGTTGGTTCCACCATTGCAGGTGGTTCCACTTCTAAACCCCTTTCTTTTTTATTATTTCTTATCAGCGTTGCTTTCTGCCTGTGTTACATCCATTTTGACTTGTTAAAGTAACCCAGTTTGCTGGCAACCGTATAGATTAGGAACCTATCGAGCGGATAATATTTTTTGCAGTAATGACATAACTCAAGACTAGATTGCCTATCGCGGAACCTCTTAACCACCGTGGCATAATCATCCTCCAACAAGTTCCCTACAGTACATTCTAACTTAAAGTCCATGTCACAGGTTTGTACTCTGCCATCAGGCATTACGACAAGTTGGGGTGTTGCCGTTTTTCGGCAGAAGCCAACCTTCCGCGGTTTCGGTAGAATGCCCCTGCACAGGTTCTCTCTTTCGTTGCTAACAAATAGATCGTTCATGGTGATGTACTGCACGTTGGGGATTCCCTGCATGATGCAGAAAATGTTTTCCTTATACTCGCTGGTTAACTGGAAGTTTGTGTTTTTGCCGTCGGGTAAATGCAGCACAAACCCCTCATACGTCAAATCAAGCAGGTCCTTCACTGTTCTATTCGATGCACCCTGCAGTGTCGTTGCAACATGAATTCTGTATCCTTCTTGCTGAGCGTATTTCGCCATCTCTGTAAAAGATGGATTAACACAGGGTTCACAGAAACCTGAGAAATCAATCATTACGTTTTTGGGTATGTGAATCAGTATCTTCTTGAAGTTTGGTAGACTCATCAGGCGCTCGTTTCTGCCGTAGTTTCTAAGTAGCACTTCTTGGGGACAGTATTTTTGGCAGTTTACCGGGCACCCTATTGCTAAGGTGAACTCCACATATTCGTTTGAGTAAAAATTAGTCGCGCGGTCAGCGGCGCTTAGTTGTCTAACTCCCACAAAATCGCCTCTTTGTTTGCTATACTAAAAAGCCGTCAACTAACACAATCCAGCGGCAGCTTATAAACTTTTTAGCTCATAGCAAAAACCTTCTTGAGAGCGATTTTTAAATTAAGGCAGATTATACCTTGACAGAAAACAATACGCAATTTCTTGAAGTAAAGAATTAAACGTTTATTTTGTTTTCATAGGCTTCCGAAATAGCCTCCAAATCCCTCAGCCCATCTAAACCCGTGGGTGAAGGAGTTTGGTCATTTTGCAGGCAATCCACGAAGTATTGCAGCTCGTCAAAATGTGGCTGGTTGAAGGTGTTTATGCCTTTGGTCAGCATCTGGTAGGCGTTGGCTACTGTAGGCGGGGTTGCATGCTGCACAGTAACACTTCGGACACTACCCAAAACGTTGAGACGCAACAGGTATTCTTGGGAGTACCAGCCCACGTTGACAACAGCTAAGGTGCCTGAGGAGAAGCGGGCGAGCACTAGGGCGGAGTCCTCGAAGTCCATGTGGTAGCGGTAGCCGAATTGTCCTTTGACTGCGGAGATTTCGCCAAAGAGCATGCGCAGCAGGTTGATTATGTGGCAGCCTAAGTCAACTAATACTCCACCGCCGGATCTGGCTGGGTCAAACCACCATTCAGGCACAGGAGCGGGAGAGTGGCCGTCGGCGCGGTGCACAAAGGGTCCCGCGCATACGTAGGTTGCGAGGGCGTTTTCTACGTCTCCGATTAAACCGTCTGCCATGTCCTGTTTGATTTTTTGGAAGTGCCGATTAAACCTCATGGGGTAACCCAGCATAAGCTTAACTTGGTTGCGCTGGGCAGTGGCGATTATTTTTTTTGCGTCCTCAACGGTGACGGCGATGGGTTTTTCGAGGAAAATGTCTTTATGGGCTTCAGCGGCTTGCTGAGCGCAGTCGAGGTGTAGATGTGTCGGCAAGGCAATTAGAACCGCGTCGATTTGGGGGTCATTTAGCATTTCGCTGTAGTCAGTGAATGTTTTCTTTACTCCCAGCGCTTTGGCTCTCTCCAACGCCGACTTGGATGTGTCTGCAACGGCTGCAACTTCAGCGTTTTTGAGCATTAAGCCGTGTTTGAGGTGAAGTTGCCCGATGCCGCCGACTCCGACTATACCTAACTTTTTAGTCTGCACACATAAGCCTCCTTACTCCAGCCCCAGCCGCCTGCCAAGCCCAACGGTCTGCAGTGTCCTCTTAATTTGGCCCTTGGCTTTCATTTTGGAGGTCACTTTGGGGTATATTGCCCTGAAAACTTCAAGCGGCTCACCCATTGCTACATAAGAGCGTTTACCGACGCCTTCACGTTCGGCGACTTCGAAATAGGGGATTTTAGCAGGGTTTAACCAAGCGATTTTTGAGGCGGCAACGTCTACGGCGACGGGGTCGGTGGAAGCCATGACTAAACCCATTTTTCGGGGTTGCACGCCTGCGCCGATGTTGTTGTCGATTAAGCAGAGGTCAAAGGGCATGGCTTTGTTCAGCGCAACGATGATGTCGCCTAGGTCGCTGTGGTAGACATATTTTTTTTGGATAGGGTTGCATCCAAAGATGTTTTTGAGTGCACAGGTGAGTTTGATGGGGTCTACGGTGTATTTTATGTGGGCTATGTTGATTTTTAAATCGGCGTTGCTGATGGTTTTTGGCACGTTGAAATTGTAGGTTTTGCCGTTGCATGTGACGTTGACGCTTTCGGCTTGGTCTTGGGTTAGGTTGACTAGTCGCACGTTTTTTTCTTGCGCAAGCTTCTCGTAACCCAGCATTCTAAAAGCGTATTTGCACCGCATAGCCGAAGCATCCGACTCCACAACCGCAATGTCAATATCATAGGAGATTTCCTGCCGCAGCAAATCAATCAGCGCCGCCACAAACTGGGGTTCCGTAGTCTGTCCCGTGGTGCAGTCCCAGTAATAGCACAGGTTAGGTTTAATCACAACCCTGCGTGCGTCTGCGGGAAAGCTGTAGCCGATTAGGTTTAGCGATTGTGTAATGGCGTCTTTGAACGGTGAATCGGTTAGGCACGATATTTTGACTAGGCTTACGAGACTCATAACTCAAAACTCTCCTGTTCAATGGATCAGAAGGGGCTCCCAGTTAGCTGAAGGCAGAAGCAACGGACTCTTTGAAGTTACCTAAAAACTGCCTGCCTCTTCTAAAACTATCTATTTTCTTAAAGGCAGACATAAGGTTTTTGGCTTGAGCTCCAAATGCCTCAGTCCTAGGAAGGTGCTTGCCGTAGACACGGATTAAACGTGTAAGAGTGTATTCTGGCAACTCGTTTGATAGTATCTGTGAGGTGAGGTATTCCCAGTAAATGTCAGTGGAGTCGGTTTGCTCCAAAGGAACAGTGGGCGAGTGCAGGGCATGCTGGGAAGGCAAAGACTGCAACACCGCATTGAGGTAAGTGTTCCACCCAGGCGGGCAATGCTCATGCTCAACGTTTTCCCGAACTACACCTGCTATGGCTCTCTCTCGTTCTAGGTGATTGTAGTCGGCTGCCCAATTGAGCGTTTCACTGAAGCCCTCAAGCGAAGACTTATGCACCTTAAAATTCGCGAAACCCACGTCGTCTTCGAGGCTTAGGTGCGGCAACTCTTTGAGATGCAACCCCACGATGGGTAAACTATGCATCGCCGCTTCCAACATTGAGGTCCCGCTGCCACAGGGAAAACTCACCACATACACATCTGCAGCGGCATAAAAGTTCTCCAACATATCTCGGTCCACAACGCCTAGCGCTTGGATTCTGCCCTCTACCTGCTTGGACGCTTCTTGCCAGCGGCCTTCAGATGAGGGGCCAGCCGCCACTAACCGCACGTTGGAATGTGACTTAAGGAAATCAACCATAACATTGAGGAAATCGTAGTTGCCAAACGGGTAAAACTTCTCAGCCCGTCCCACTGTTAGCATAATTATGTCTTTGTCGCGGAACCCCAGTTGTTGGCGAACACTAGACCTTATTGGGGTAGAGTCGTTTCTCGTTAGGGGGATGGGCAGCAACCGTGAGTCGATGATGCCTCTGCGTTTGGCGTTTAGTAACCCTGCGCTGGAGTGGTAGTCCACGGTGATGTCGGCGATGCTGCTTCCCAGCCAAAAAGCGTGGTCCGCATGGTTACAGAAGATGACTGGTGGTCCTCCGTCGATGCCGAAAGCCACAGAGGGCACGGGGTCAAAGGGGTGAACCAGCAAGACGATGATGTCCGCCCAGTTCTGGGCAAGCAAACGCAGCAGAAGAGCCTGCTCAACTAAGTTGTCAGATAGTTCACTTAAGGAGCACGTCCAACCGCCGCAGGAGCCCACGGCATCCCAGAGCAGAGGCGGAAGTTCACCGTTCTGTGCAGTGGTTATTATGCTGTGAACTGAGTTTTCAAGGGTGTTGCTTATCCACCTAGCCACAAAGGGAGTGTGGCCGCCTGAACCGTAGCTTTCAGTTAAAACATGGAGCAACCGCATTTTACCAAAGTTTTTAGGTTTGGTCTTAAGGAAAAAGGCGCCTGTGACTTCAGGCGGGTCCTCTTCCACCCGCTTTGCCACTTCAAGGAGCATGCTTTCCAGTTCTGGACTCATGTAAACGCCGGGGTGCCGAACAAAGGCGAAATGCGCAGCGATCTTAGACCAAGCCATAACCGCTTCTAAATGGTCTTTTGCAAGGGCTTCGCTTGCTTTTTCCACTGTCTTTTGGAATATCCTTCTATTTTCCTGGATTTGCGGGTTCAGAAGTTGCTGAGCCAAAAAGACACTTCACTACAAAACACAATGGGTGTGTTATTCTGAGCTAAAATGCATAAGGACAGAGGACATTTTCTGGTAACAGTTGCCGAGGAACGCTCCAAAAAAGCCGTCTCCGCCTGTTAGTGCCAATGACAGGTACAGGAGGCTGTTTGCGCGGGGTGGGTTAATGCGGAGGGCTTTTAGGTAGTAGTGTTGAGCCAACGGTTTTTGGTGGAGACCCGTGTAGGCGTGGCCGATTTTGTAGTATATGTCTGCCATGGAGCGCCGACTGATTTGTCCTCCGTACTCCTCGATAAAGTGGTTTCTAAGCAGAATTCTTTCTTTAAACCATAGCTGCTCATTCTTGAAGGTAACGTTGTCCCCGTGGACACGGTAAAACGCTAAGGGTTCATCCATAAAAACAAATTCGTGTTCTTTGGCTAAATCCACAAAGAACTGGTGGTCAGCCACCAACTGCAGGTCCTCGTCAAAAGCCACTTCTCTGGCAAAATTTGTTTTAAGCAGTGCGCTCTGTCCAAACACGAAATCTTCTCGCAAAAGCTCCTGAAAAAGATTTCCGCTTTTTCTTTTAGGGCTCAACTGATGCTCCGTAACGCTTTGCTCTACGAAAACACCTTGGCTGTCGATTATTTTTCCTTCAGACCAAACAATACTGTCTTGGGAGCGTTCGATTACGTCAAGTTGTTTCTCAAGTTTATTAGGGAACCAGCCGTCGTCTGACCCCACGAAAGAAACGTATTTGCCATGTGCCTGCCTCAAACAGTCGTTTAGGGTTTTGGAGATACCCATGTTTTTTTTATGAAAAAAGGCTTTGACGCGCGAGTCTTTGGCGTGGTATGCTTCGATTACTGTTTTTGAGTTGTCTGTTGAGGCATCATCGACTACAATTAGTTCGAAGTCACTAAAGGTTTGGTTTAGGATGCTTTGTATGGCTTGTGCAAGGTATTTTTCGTGGTTGTAGGAGCCCATCAATACGCTCACTAAAACCAGCCTAATTCACCATTTAACAAAAAACCGATTAAATATATGAATGGTTATGGAAGACAAATACGGTACTCCTCTAACAGTGAATCAAGTTTTCGCTTTTTCTATAGTAGTTGTTGCCGAAAACCGCCTATACACAACAACAACCAGCAGGTCGTGTAGGGCGTTGTATTTTGGCAAAGGCTTCAACTTCGGGTTGCAGGCTGGTTGTGCAGACTTCTGCAAGCAGAACAGCAGTTTTGGTCTATGTAGCGGTTAGAGGGTAATCTTGTAGGCATCGTACATGACTGCGCTTGCCCCAAAGTCCTCTTTACGCTTAATCAACCCCACGTTAAGCACTTCACCCTGCTGCTCAGTTGAAATGCCAAAGTCAAAGTATTTTTTTCCATTGTAATGCTGGTGGATGAGGTAGTCTTCGATGAGGTCCTGTGCGCCGATGCTCCAGCCTTCTTTAGAGTTGGCTCCGTACTGCATGTGAGCCACGTTTTGGCTTTCATACATGATAACCCCCGCCAGCATTTTGTCGTCTTTGAAGGAGCCAAACAGTTTAATGTTGTCTGGAAACCTGTCCGCTAAAAGCTTAATCTCCTCGGCGGAATGCACAGGTTTAACGCCATGCCGCTCAACCAGTACTTCTTCCTCAATCTGCATGAACGTCGCAAAATCCTTGGATTCCTTCACGGTTAAGCCGTGTTTTTTTGCTTTTCTTAAGTTGTCTTTTCGGTTGCTGTCAAAGCCTCTTGCGTTGGGCAAATATATTGTTGAGGAAACATTTCTTGCTTCGAGTTTGGCGTCCCGTTTGAAGAGGGCATAGAGGTCTTCGTCGGCGGGGATTGAATGGTAAATGTAGGGGATTGGTTTGTAGGTTACGGTGGCGATGCCTATTTCGCGGCAATGTGTTGTGAGGGCGTCAAAGACGCTAAGCATCAGCGGGGTTTTCATGTTGTAATCGGAGATTACACCGCCGAAAGTTAGGCCGCCATGACAAAACAATTCAGTGCCGTCCAAATTCCCGGGAAGTAGTGCGACGAGTTTGTCGCCGTCAAAGAACATCAGGGAATGGTCTTTGAAGCGGTCGGAATGGTACTCCATGTAGTCCCGGTAGAAAAGGAAGACGCCGTTTTTAGAGTTAGAAACAAAACTGTCCCATAACTCCTTGTGCTGAGGCGAATACGCCAAAACACGCAACACATGATAAGCGGATTCGGTCAAATGGTTTTTTCCCCCGAAATGAAGGACTCCACAGTTTTGTTGGGTAACGGCTTAGCAGGGTTTCCAACATACACTTGGTCGCCAACTGTGTCCCCGATTACAACTGCACCTGCGCCGACAATGCAGTCCTTGCCGACGTGGACTTTGTCTCTTAGGCAGCTGTTAACGCCCAGAAAACTGCCTTCGCCTACCTCGCAGAACCCTGAAACAGCCACATGCGAAGCAAAAAAACAGTTATCCTCAACAACGGTGCGGTGCCCGATTGAAGTGCCACTCCAGAGGGTGACGTTGTTGCCGATTTTTGCGCCTCGCTGGACGGTGACGTTTTCGAGGATAAAGCAGTTGTCGCCTATTCCCACGTTCCGTGCGATGGCGGCGTGGGGGCTTATGTATGTGGCGAGGGTGTAGCCTTTGGCTTTGGCTAACTGGTAGAGTCTGCTTCGGAGCCTGTTTAGCTGTGTGTATGATACTGCGACGAAGGCACTGCAGTCTTCGGGGTCAAAATGGCGCGTGATGTCTTCAAAAGCAACCACAGGCAAACCGAACAGAGACTTGTTTTTGAGAAACGCTTTCTCAACACTAAAACCGACCACATCGTAGCTGGATTGCTCGGTGAAATAGTCGTAGGCTAACGCTGCAGTTTCGCCGTCGCCGACAATGACGAGTTTTTCTTTATTTCCAGCCATTTAAAACCCAACTTTTGAAGGCGTCGTAGTCACGCAGATAGTCGGATTCATCGTAGACTTGACTGACCAGGGACAGGGCGACGGAGTTGGAGGAAAAGTTTTCGAGTTCCCGCCAAATCCTCGGGGGAATGTAGATGCCGTAGTGGGGACGGTTGAGGAAAAACTTTGTTCGGCTAAAACCGTCGTCGAGGACTACGTCGAAGCTGCCGCTGAGTGCGATGACCATTTGGTGGAGTTCTTTGTGGGCATGTCCGCCGCGTGTTGCGCCGCTTGGCACGTCATAGAGGTAGTAGACGCGTTTGATTTGGAAGGGGATTTGTCTGTTTTCCTCTATGAAGGAGAGGTTGCCCCTGTAATCGGTGACTTTGGGGAAATTCACTATCTTGCAGTCCTTTAAGTTGCCGCATTGTTCAACCTGCAAAATTTAACCTCCAGTTTTAGTCGCTTTCCCTATCAGCCGAAACTGCCTTCTCATAGTCGCCTACCGCAAACAGAAATGAGTTGTCGCTTAGCTTGGACGAAAACAGGTAGAGGGCGGTGGGCAAGTGGATGCGGACGAATTTTTCTTTGAGCGCATCTGGCGAAACCTTGGTTTTGCTCCAGTGGGCGATCCTGTTCTGCCATAGAAAACGCATGTTCCGCAATGTCCACGTGAAGCTGTGGATGTTGGCGCGGATTACGCCTAAATTGTGGTTTCTAAGCGCATAGAGGGTGTTAACCAGCGAATAGATAGCGTTGACAAAGGATGCTTTGGCTAGTTCGCCTGGGTGGTAGTATACGTCGAATAATAGGCAGGTTTTGGCTCTCTGCAGATTAAACGTGGTGTTCTCAACGTTCCAGGCGGCGGATGCCCCCAGAATGTGGCGTATCTTTGAGTTTTCCACAGTTACGACACGGCGGTTTGCCAGCCACACCTTAAACGAGAGCAGGGTGTCGTCGTAGAAGAAGGGAATCCGCTCATCAAACAAGCCAACCTCGTCGATTAGTTCGCGGGGGGCAATCATGCTGGCACCTGAAGCCACCGAAACCTCAAAGACCGATTGGAATTTGAGGCTGCTGGTTTTGTTTTGCCCCAACGGATGCTTACGGACCAAGTAGTTGCTAAAAACCCAGCCGCCAATCTGGATTTGCTCGTTGTGCATGTTCAAGATTTTGCTCTGAGCCAAGCCAATGGAGGGGTCGCTCTGCATGGCGTTGACCAACTCCGAGAGCCAGTATTCGTCGACGACGGTGTCGTTGTTTAGAAAAACCAAGTACTCGCCCTTTGATTGCTTGTAGCCCACGTTGTTGCCGCCGCTAAAACCCAAGTTCGCCGAGTTTCTGATTATTCTGAGGCGGGGGTCGCCGCCGAAAACGCGTTCAGCCTCAGCCATGCTGGCGTCGGTTGAGGCGTTATCGACTAAAACGACTTCATAGTTCTTGTAATGGTTCTTGAGGACTGAGTTTAGGCAGTTGGAGAGGTATTTTTCACCGTTGTAGTTGAGGATAATTACTGAAACAAAGGGTGTATCGGTCAAAAAGGCAGGCTCTACCTCCAAAAGACGGGTTTATCCGCGGCGGGCTGCGGCTTCTTCTTGAGTTTTGCGAGGTCAGTTAGAGGCGAATAGGGAGCGCCCATCTTTTTGTAGAGCATCCATTTCGCGCCGATTACGTTGCCAAGCAGTATCCCCTCCACCTTACGCAGGCTATAGGGCAAGTCTGAACGCAGATTTTTCAAACTTACAAAGATTCGGAGCAAGTCTGATTCGAGTTTGCTGACTAAGGAGAGTTTGGGTTCGTCGCCGTATAAGCGGTAGAAAAGCAGTTCCGCTTCAACAGCCCACAACAGGTCGGTGCGTGGTTTTAGGTAGTCTCGGCTCGACGTTCTTCCGTGGACGATGTGGTAGACTTTCACGTTAGGGCTATAAATCAGGCGTAGACCCCGCCGCCACAGTTGCCACCCCAAAACCATCTCCCAAGCGCAACCCAAAATCCACTCGCCCGGCAAATCAATAGCTCGCAACACGTCGCCTTCAATCGCCATGGAGGGCCCACGCAGCAAGGCTTTGGTGGCTCCGTGTTTGCGCCAGTACGCGTTGTTGCCGCGTTCATAGACGAAGCCGGAGTCGGCGATGCTGTTCTTGTAGTCTTCTAACCCCTGCAGTGGGCGTCCGAAGAGCGCGAACTCGCGGTTGGAGTAGGCGGTGGGGGCTTCGTTTTCCTCTATGATTTGCATGCCGTCGCTTTTGAGGAGCACAGGGTACGAGTCGCCGGTGACTGCGGAGACGTTGGAAACGAGGAAGGTTTTGACGGTTTCTTCGAGCCAGTTGTCGGCGGGTATGGCGTCGTCATCGAGGAACGCTACGATGTCGCCGGTGGTGTGTTTGACGCCTAAGAAGTAGGCGTCGACGATGTGGCCTTCTGTTTGGTTGA
This sequence comes from Bathyarchaeia archaeon, assembly GCA_050108095.1. Taxonomy (GTDB): domain Archaea; phylum Thermoproteota; class Bathyarchaeia; order Bathyarchaeales; family Bathycorpusculaceae; genus Bathycorpusculum. The sequence continues at coordinate 15,134 of JBNIDO010000002.1, read as the reverse complement.
CTACTGTGAGTTTGAGGCTGTCAGACGCTTCTTTGAGTAGGTTGTCTGTGCCGTCGCCTGAAGGTTTAACAACGAATACAACGTCGAAGTACCGGTAGGTTTGCCGGTTCAGCGCTGCAATCATGTGTGGAAGGATGTCAGCCCTCTTGTGGGTGGGAATAACCACAGTCACCCAGATTTTTCGAGAGGAGACCGCTCCATTCATCACATTTACCTATTGGGTTTTTTCAAAAACACTTTTTCTTTGTTGAGCCACTTGACCAGGTCAAGGTACTTCTCGTATCTGCGGTTACGTGTCGAATCGTAAACGTGGATTTCTTTGGCGTAGTCCTCGACGTAAACGTTGCCTACCACTTCGCTGTAGGGTTTACAGGAAAAGAAGATTTTGTTGGGGTAAGGCAATTTTTGGTATCTCTCCAGCAGTTCTTCTCTGAATTCTTCGCCGTCAGAGAACACAACAAACAAGTTGTCTGGGTTAAGCCGTTTTAGTCGTCTATTCCATTTCTCTGCAGCTTCAGCTTCGGTTTTGTAATGCATAAAGTGGATTTCTACGTCGCCGCCTAAGACGCCGATGGGGTAACGGCGGTGCGTCGCCTGGAAATGCTTCTTTGCCATGGCATGGTCTGTTTCGGTTTTAAACGTCAACGGCTGTTTTAGGTAGTAGTCGAGGTTTTCGAGCAATTTCAGGTAGTCTTCGGGGTAGATGTAGGTCCAAATCGTCGGTGTATTGTAGGGCAAACCGAATTTATGGTACATACCGCCAGCGAAGCAGTTGTTGCCGATGATGGAGAAGTCTTTGCGTTTGAGTTTTGACCGTGGAATCGCCGAGAAAAATCTGTCGATGAAACGCCATTTGAAGGCGGATTCGATTGCGTCTCTGTTTAATGCCGCTTTTAGGAAGCCTTTGATAGTCAATTAGTTCACCCTAAGCGGCGATTTAAACGTTTTTAGGGGTAGGTTATGTAGTGGACTTCGCTGTCGCCGTTGGAGTACACGACGTCGGTTTGGTTGAGGAGCCGCGGGAGGGTTCCGTTGGATGTTAGGGGTTCATAGTTTATGCTGATGTAGCTTAGAAACGCGAATTCGCCGCCCCTAAACGCAGTGGTATTGGTCAATTCTGCCACGTAGCCGCGGTAGACTAGACCATAAGCCGTCAGCGAAGTGTAGAGCGCGTTGTCAGCTAACACGTTGTATTCATAGGGCGCGTAATCGGATATCCAGTCTGCACCGTGAACGCTGTAACCGTCGATGAAACCGTAGTACCCGTATAGTTGTATGGGGTCCATTCGGTATCCGGACAGTGGCACAGACCAACTCTCTGACCCTGTCACTTCATAAGCAAAGTTTGTCTGGAACAAGAAATAGGGAACTAACACCAATACTATAATCGCTGAAGCTACTGCGGCTGTCCTGTGTTTTGATAGGGTTTTTGCTAGCATCCACATGCCGACGATGCAGAAAGGCGCAAGAATCATAAGCAGTATGTGGTAGAAGCGGGTCATCGACAGGGCATTCGCTAAGCCAGGGATAAGCGTGAGGAATACCAGAAAAGCAACCGTTAAGACGCTGAACACTATGTAGTCGCGTTCGAATTTGAAGGGGATTTTTTTTGCCAGTAACGCAATGACGCCGACGAGGATGAAGATTTCCGTTAGGTAGGCGAATCCTCGGCTTACAGTGTTTATCAGCGCTGGCGACGCGGTTAAACCTAACCCTGTCAGGACTGCTTGGCCACGTGAGGCAGGGTTGAAGAAGTCGCCCAGTTGAGCTGCGATGTTACCAGTGAAGGATATGAAACTGTCAAAGACCACGGCGCCTGATGAGTAGATGTACCAGAGGAACATGGCTACAAAGAAGAAAAGGATGAGGCTAAGCTGTAGGTTGAAGCTGGGTCGTCGAAGGTAGAAAAACGAAGCAGCCCAAGCAGTCACAATGAGAAACAGAAATATTTCTGCTAAAGCGTAATGGGAGAAGATTAAGCCGAAACTGAGAATCGCGAACCCGATGAATTTGCCGCCGGTCGGTATCTTCTTGTTTAGCAGTATAAGCAGCAGTAGAACGAAGAAGAGTTCGCCTATCATCTGGCGGTTCAACGCAAGCATTTCAGTGAAAAACGTTGATTGCGCCATGAAGAGGAAGGCAGCTGCGAAGGCGAATTTTTTGCCTATGTACGGCTGCCAGAGCAAGTATAAGCCCACGGGGACTAAAGCGAAGACCACGGGGTAGATAATCTTGAATACCCATGTGGGGTCGAGGTTTAGCATGTTTGAGTAAACGGTTGGGAGAACGGTGATGCTTAGCATTGCGTTGTATCTGCCGTATCCTTCGTCGGCGGGAACCATGAATATGGGGTTCCAGTGTCCGCTGAGATGTGTGGTCTGGAAAACGTAGAGCTCGACCGGGGAGTCGCCGCCGTAGGGGAGGATGTAGTTGGATATAAGTGAAACATGCATCAGAAGTGCCAATGCAATCATGGCTATGGCGAAAGCATAGAAAGCGCCTGACCTGGGGGCTTTTTCTGCAAAGATGCTGATGGTGAAGACGCCTGCGATGGCAAGAATCATCATGAGCAAAATGTAGTTGTTGCCTGTGGTATCGACGAAGTATGCGCCGATTATGCCTAGAAGGGGGATTAAGGCTAGAAGCAGCATGGAAGCTCTAAAGCCGCTTTTAGGAGGGTTGATTGTGGTTTGGGGTTTGTTTTGCCGCAAGTAGACGGCGGCTGCGCCGATGAGGACAGCAGTGTTTATGAAAAGCGAGAGAGGCAAAGTAGCGAGGGGGAAGCTTAAGCCGAAGAGGTATCCGAACTGGTTTATCATTAACCCTGCAACCATCAAGAAAACGACGCTAAAACCTACAGAGTAGAGAACCGATTCGGCGGTGCCCAAGTTGTCGAGTTTTAAGAGTTTAAGAACAACAAAGCCAGGGATAAAACTGAGGTATGCGATGCCTATGGCTATTCTGGCAAGTGAGAAATCAAGAAAAAGCGTAATGTACATTGCCACTTGCAATGCTACAACTATGGCTAGGAAGTACTGAGAAGAAATTTGCCGGTTAAAAGTCATGTTTTCGCCAACAAAACTAGGGTTTAATTACTGACTGATAGATCTGCGACATCTGAGGCGCTACCGCACGAATATCATAACTCTGCACTGTTTGGGCGCCGCTTAATGCAAGGCAATCTCGTAATTGTTTATTCTTAATCAGCCTTATTAGGGCAGCGGCAAGATCGTCGACGCTGTCGGGTTCAAAGAGCAAACCATTCTGTTCATGGCTGACTGTTTCTTTTAGGATGCCAAATTTGGGTGCAACCACCGCCAAACCCGCAGACCATGCCTCCAAAGTAGCAATGTAACCAAAGTTCGTCGCCACAAACACATCGCTGTCCCAGAGGAACTTGCGGACATCAGTCTGTTTACCAGCCATATTCACAGCGCCTTCAAGTTTAAGGTCCTTGACCAGTTGCTTGAGAGGCTCAAAAAGTCGCCCATATCCCACGATAACTAATTTCGCGTTTGGCAATTCAGTGTTGACTTTCTTGAAGGCTTTGATAACTAACTCGGGGGTCTGTACGGGCTCAAGTCGACCAACGTAGATAACTGTGATTTCATGTGGCAATGCAGTGCTTGGGTTTTTGAAGTGGGGGGAGTCCACGAAGTTGGTGACTAAGTAGCTTTTTTCACCCAACCCCATGTCTTGGAGGGTTCCTAGGATTTCTTTGGAGTAAGTAGTTATTGCCGCCACATCGTTTTCCAGTATATTGCGTACGGGCGGGGATTTGAGGGGCATGCCGCCGTGCATGGGGTCACCGACGAAACCACCGTGCAACGTAACCACCAATGGCTTGTTGTAGTGTCTGCTGAGTTGGATGCCTAGGTTGACGTATTCGAGGTCTTTCCAGATGCCGTGAATGTGAAAGATGTCTGCTGAGCGTGAACCATTCGATTTGATGGCTTCTTGGTAGAGCCCTGTGAACCTCATTTTTTCCACGATTTTGGGGGTGGAGCCGAAAGTGTACATGAAGGCTCCGTTTACGAGGTCTACGGGGTTGGGTCCAAGCCGATAGACTTTGAGGAACCCTGCGTCCTCGTATTTTTTGATGTTCTTGGTTACCAAAAGGATTTTCGTGCGACCAGTGATGAGTGAGAACTCTATTTCATGTTTGCGGCCTAAGTAGCTTGACAGCCACAGAATGTAGCGTTCTAAGCCGCCTATGTCTATTGGCCAGAATCGGTCCCAAACATGACAGACATGCATAAAAACAGACCCCCTAACAGTAAATCGTCGGTTCTGCTTGTAGAAAACGCCTCAACCAGCCAGCAATGCAAACCAAACGCAGACACCAAAACACAACCGCCCACACAGCCCCCAAGAAGAAGATGAGCAAGGGCAAAACTCTCTTCTTAAACTAGAAAAACAAAAAAGCCAAAATCTGAGCTGCTGATAAATCATATGATTAGGGCATAAATCTTCGGTTATAGATGGTTCTGACGCTTATGCCATCATTCCTTACCATAGGCATGTTAACCATTTTAAGCCCGCTCATAAAAAGAGTCAAAAAGATGGATAAACCGCTCCGAGAATTTCTGGGTCGAAAACTGAGACGCGATCTCCTTCATGGCTTCAGCGTCGTCTTGGGACCAGTTGGAAAGCTCTTGGGTTATTTTTTCGGCGGCTTGGTCGATGCTTTCGTAGCGGTACTTGGCTGGAACAAACTCTGTCATGCCTCCTGAATTATGGACGATGGGCACACAGCCCAACGCCATGGCTTCCACGATGGATATGCCGAAGTGTTCGCCGACCATTGTGTGTAGGTATATTTTTGCTCTTCTGAGTAAGTCAATCTTTACTGCCGCGGGGGCGTTGGGGTAGAATTTAACGCGATCAGCCACTCCCACCGTTTTGACTAAAGTGTTGAGTTGGTCGAGGATGGCTTGGCTGCATAAGCGCCCAACAACCGCAAACTCAATGCCCTTATCGGTTTGTGCAGCGATGTAGGGTATTCTTTCTAGAAGTTTGTTGGAGTCTAGTCGTGAAACAGTCACGACCAAGTTGCTTTGAAGGTTTTTGGTTGTGGTTTTGCCGATTTCTTGGATGCAGGCAGAAAAAGGAGGGTAGAGGACCGCGGCGGACTTGGCGGAGTACTTCTGGATTTCTCCTGCGGTGAAGCGGCTATTGGCTAATACGAGGTGTTTTTTGTAGTCTACCAGGTTCTTTTCTAAGAGGACATGGGGCAGGGTTCCAGCCTGGTTTAGGCGTGGACTGCTAAGGTAGGGGAAATTTCTGCTAAACACGTACTGGTTGAGGTAGGGAAAATGGATGTAGCTGACTTGTGTCCACGGAAAAACGCAGTTGGAAAAAGCGTCGATGAAATGTGTGCATTTGGATTTGGCTATGTAGGAGTGGAGGATGGTTTGGTAGAAATCGGCGAGACCACGGGGAGTAAAGTTGGTGGGTTGTCTTAGCGTTTGGATTTTGGGGTGAAGGGTTTCTCCGAAGTAGTTTTTGATGGCTTGGGGGTTTATTTCGCCGCTGGAAAAGAGCAATACGTCGCGGTTGTTTGCGGCGAGGGTGTTGGCGATGGCTATGGCGACGTATTCTCCGCCTCCGTAGACGTTTAGGGTGGGGCAGAAGACGCCGATTTTGCCGTTCACGCTTAGTCGCCTGCAGAGATGAAAAATAATCGTTTTTATGTTAAAAAAGAGTTTTTTGCCTGAATTTGTACGATATTTCTTTGCGAAGTGTACTTGGCAAAGCTGTTCAATTTGTTTTTCAAAAGAGTATAAAAATGATCTAGCCTAAAGAGAGATTCTAAATTCAGGAAGAGAGAGAAAATAATGAATAAAAAACTATTAGCGAACACAGCGCACGCCATAAACCACCGAAAACTCGCAAAGCCACTCGCCCTCTGCCTCGCCGCACTCTTTGTCATCAGCGCAGTTTCAATGCTTGCATTGCCAGCAAAAGCGCAGACAACAACCACCCCCGCGCTCCACACCTCTGGCTCATCCATCGTGGATGCCAACGGAAACGTTGTGTACCTCCGCGGCATGGGAATGGCAGGTATGGCACCAAACATTATTCTTTGGGGTCAAGGAGCAACAGATAGCTGGGGTGCACAGTGGAGCACTGACCCCGCTGTAATGGACCAAACATTTTCAGCCATGCAAAGCCAATGGCACATAAACATGATACGCGTCTTCGTGTACCCAAGCTGGTACTACCGAGACAACATCGTACCCGCACAAGAAGACCCCGCAGGCCAAGCAGCAAAGACAACCCCAATCAGCACCAAAGCATACCTCCAAACCATATGCAACGAAGCAGCCAAATACGGCATCTACGTCAACATAGTCCCCTACATGCTGACTCCGTCCACAAGCTCCTTTGGCTCAGACCCATACGCCACACCCAACTTCGGCTGGCAAGGTCTACCGATGAGCGGTTGGGACGATGCAGGCAACAGATTCCTCCAAGACGCAGGATACGGCAACAATGAGCAGGGCTTCTGGAACTGGTTCTGGACAGATATGGCAAACAACCTCAAGAACTGTCCAAACGCAATCTTGGAAGCATGGAACGAACCCAACTTGGGCCAAGACAACGATGCTATTCCAGCAGGCTACATGACTTACCTAACAACCATGTACAATGCCATCAGAGCAACAGGTTCAACCAACCTCATCATGATGCAGTGGCACATGGGATGGTTCCCCAACGGATACGGCAACGACCTAAGCTGGTGCAAACAAATCGCCACAGCAATCCCAACAGCAACCAACCTAGTCTACACAACACACCTCTACTACTATGCACCCACTGACTTGACCAGTTACTGGGCAACAGACTACAACGGATTGAAAGCTCAACTGCAAACAGGCATCGACAGCATGGGCGTCACAGCACCATTAGTTATCAATGAAGAAGGCTCTTGCCTTGCATACACATCAAATAGACAGAGCGATTGTACCTGGTGGAGCAACCTTCTCTTGGCACAACGTGACTTAGGCATAGGCGCAGGTGCATACTACTGGCTAAGCGAATCTGGCTTAGGCCCAATCTACGCGGGTGAAACAATGCTAAGCAGCGGATACTCACCAAACGACATGGGACAGGCATTCATCAACGCCTACCAACCAACAAAGGCAACAGTGGCGCCGACAGCAACCGCGATGGCAACAGCCACTCCAGTAGCGACCGCAGAACCGACGGCTACTCCAACCTCAACACCGACTGCGACCTCGCAACCAACCGAGAACCCAACGCCAGCACCAACAACACAACCAGCAGAACCCACCCAACAATTAGCAAAAGCAGATGGCGTTCAAATAGTGCCTGGCTTCTTCTGCAATCACTGGTTCATTTTCTACTGGCCAAACTATAACTCGTGGTTCGCATTCCACCTCTGGTAAAGCGAAAAAGCATCTTCCCTTTCCTTTTTGTTTTTCAACTTTCTATCTGAGCTTTCATAAAGCCCAAAGTCCACGCCGCATGCTTAAACCCAAAATGCAGCGGCAAAAGAAACACCTGTTTTTGACGCAGAAACCTATACGCTGGAAACGAGAAAAGAACCCCCGTAACTAAACCTGCAAACGGGGTCATACGGGGCAGCGAGAAGGCGCCGCGGGTTTGCTGGAAACTTTTTTGGCAGCCATAGCCATACCAGTAATATTTCTGCCACAGATCCTTTGGTTTTGATAAGCCGCTGTGCAGTTCGTAGAGTTCCCCATCGTTTGGTTTTAGCAGCCAACCTGCACGTTTGATCCTTAAGACCAAATCGGAGTCTTCGCCCGCGCCCTTGATGCTTTCGTCAAAGCCGTGAGCCTGCCGTACAACCGAGGTTCGAAAAGTGGTTCCGCCTGTGCCGATGAGCTTTTCTGTTTTCCAAATGAAGTTTTTGGGTTTGCCGAAGCTTTTCTGTTTTACAATGTGGGGAGTGACTTCTAAGCTCAAAATAACATTGCCCGGGACAGTTCTAAAGACTCCTGCAGTTATGCCCACTTGAGGGTTTTTCTCTAAGGCCTCCACCTGAACTGCCACGTATCCGGGGGTGAGGATTTCGTCAGCGTCCACAAAGAGCAGGTATTCGCCGTCAGCCATATCCACCACCCTGTTGCGGGCGTATCCCAGCCCTTTCCATTGGGACTTGAAGGTTTTTGCGCGGTCTCCAAGTATCTGAACGTAGCGGCTGATTATTTGGGGTGTGTGGTCCTCGCTGCCGTCGTCGACAAAGATGATTTGGATTCGGTCCTGAGGGTAGTCTTGGTGTAGGATGCTGTCAACGGCGTATGGAAGCAAGGCTTCGCCGTTTCGAACGCAGATACCAACTGTGACAAGCGGCTTCACAACTCATCCTCACTCCAATTTTTGTGTCCATAGCCGTTACGGTGAGCATCATAGAACCCAAACAACCACGCAAAACGCTTGTAAGTGTAATGTATAGGCAACAGAAAAGTTGAAGCACGGTGGGTTAACAGGTAGGCATTGGGGGTGCGCAGGACGCCTGCTATGAAGCCTCCGAGCGGAGCGAGTTTCCAGATGCTAATCGAATCGGGGTCTTTATGGTGTATGTAGTGAGCGCCGCGTCCATACCAGATGTATTGGCGCCAAAGCGACAGCCAAGTTGCCCGTGTGGATTCAGTAAATCTTTCGTTGGTTGTTTTTAGTTCCCAACCCTTTGACTTTACACGATAAGCAATCTCGGTGTCTTCTGCGGCGCCGTTAATGCTGGTGTCGAACCCTCCGACTTCGCGCACTGCCTCCACGCGATAGATGGCTCCCTCGGCGCCGGGCAACCAGCCGAATTTGGATGCTTTCGCACGCTGCTCAAAAACGGAGTCAACAGCGTAAACGATGTTTTCTAAATCCGCTGCTAGACCATGTCCAAAATGTACGTTGTATTTTCCAGCGGCAATCCCCACTTCTGGGTGCTGCTCCATAAACGCCACTTGGTTCTGCAGATAATCGTTGGCGAGGGTCATGTCGGCGTCGAGCCAGACTATGTATTTGCCGTTGGCTTTTTGCACAACCATCTGCCGGGCAATGCCCAGACCGTTGCCTTCATGAAAAATCTGGAGTTTGCCGAAGTCTGCGGTTAGGTTTTTTTGGATTATCTGGAGTGTGCCGTCTTTGCTGTTGCCGTCAACCACTATTAGCTCGGTTTTTTCTGCTGGGAATGTTTGGCAGCAGAGGCTGTCGACGGCTTTTTTGATTGTTTCTGCACCATTTTTTACACATAAACCGACTGTGACTGTGAGTGATTGGGAAGTCAAAATTTTCAACTCAATCGCCGCTTAACGGTAGGTTAAAAGTTAGTTTTTCTAGTTTGAGAAGAAGAGAACGCCGCCCTTGCTCAACATCTTCCTACAGATTGTGCAGGCGGCTGTGTTTTTCTTTTTGCAATGGCTACGGGTTGCAGGCTGGTTGAGGCATAATCCACAAGCGCAGAACAGCGAAAACTCATAGAGAAGGACAATGCACAGAACTCTGTTTAGATGAGTTGTTTTTCTCTCAGCACTCTCTCGCTTAGTACCGCACGTGACTCTTGAATGGGTTTCCAAAGCTTGAATTTTCGATTCGTCAAAAAATCCGACAAAGCAGTCAACAGAATCAGGTTGTTCTGTATTAACTCAAGCGCCGTCATACGTGTCCTCTTAAAGGCAAAAACCCCGCAGAGCATCAGTGCCAACACCAGCCCCAGCAGCGGATACGCAACCACAACAGCCACCGACAAAACCGCCAAAGCAACCAGCAACAGGGGGTTGAAGAGGTGCAGAAAAATCTCAGGAAGCGCAATCCGCTTGGGAATAGCTAATTTGCCCTTGACGAAAAGGTTGAGGCATCGTGCCCAAAGATGCTGTAACTGGCTTGCCCGCCGAATTTTCACTGAAACCTTGTTCCGCCAAACTGTTGGGCTGACGGTGAAGAACCCGATTTCAGGAATTAGCAGGGCACGTTTTTTGCTCTGCACGATGTCTAGGGCGGTTCCTGAGTCGTCGGTTGCATGGTTAAACTCCATAATGGCGCTGCGTTTGTAGGCTGCGAAGCCGCCTTGGAAAAAGATGGTTGAATGCAGCTTTGACTCGCCGATGCGTATGGATTGGATGGTGCTGTCGTAGAATTGCTCCCCCATAGTCACCCAGGTGTCTGAGGGGTTGAGCAGTAATTCTCTGGCGGTTATAGCGCCCACGGTTGGGTCAGAGAGGTAGGAAAGCGCTTTTGCGAGGATGTCGCTGGGCCAAAAGCAATCGGCATCCGAGATTATGACGACGTCGGCTTGGATGTTTTTGAGGGCTTTGTTTAAGCATCCTGTTTTGCCGAGGTGTTCTTTGCTGTCAAATATGCTTATTTTTGGCATTGGATGGGCTGCGATGTAGTCGTTGACTATAGGGAGAGTGCCGTCTGTGGAGCAATCATTAACCAAAATAACCTCCATTTTATCAAGTGGATAAACTAATTTAGAGAGGTTTTCAAGTTTCAACCGAATAACTTTCTCTTCGTTAAACACAGGAATCAGGATGGTCGCTGAGGGTGAGTAGCCGCTATCAATATCTAGCCCCCATTTTCCAGAAGAACGCCGCTTCATGTACAGGAAATACACGGCGGGAACACCGAAAAATAAGCCTCCGACAGCAACCCAAGCCACTAATAGGTAATCAATCAAAAAAGGAACCCCAAAAACCGTGTAGTCTAGGAAGAAAGTTTAGCGGTAATAATACCCCGCTCAAAAACACGAAAAGTCTCCAAAGCCTGCCGCTCTTTGGAGACGCCGATAACCAATCCGCTTATGCCATCAAGATTCGCCAAGTAACCTATGGCGTCCTCTGGTTTTAGGTATCCTGCGGCTAACACACTCATAGCTATGACCTCTGCGTCTTTGACTTGTTCGAGGGCGTCTTCGCATTCCTCTTTGGTGGGGCACATTTGGAAGCCAACCTTGTTGAAGGATGACATCAAAGTGAGCTTGCTAAAGTCGATTTGCCATTCTTTGAACTTCGCAACTAAATATGGGAAGTTGCGTGTTTCGAGTCCTGGTCGAACATGGTAGCTGTCGACAAATTTAATGTAGGATTTGAAGAGCCCCTCCATATTGAGGGCTAAAGCCATGTCAGTGACTATTTCATGGAGCATAAATGATTTCAAAGGCAACCTTCCGCCGCTGGCTGACTTGATACGTGAAAGCTCATAAGCCACGTAGGTTTTGAGGAGCGCTGAGAGATTAAACCGTAAGAGTCCTCCCAAGTTTGCTGCCAAGACTTTGGCGTTTGAGGAAAAAACCATTTCCTTCGCTAAACTTTTAGCCAACCCCGAGACGCCGCCTGTCAGCGTGGATTTCCGCACGTATTCATAAGCGTAAGGCGCAATCGCGTAGAGCTCCGCGTTCCCTATTATTGGGTTGTGGTTAAGGTTCCGGATTATCGAAAGTGTAGTGTCGTCAACGCTGAATAAGAAGCCGTCTGCGCCATTCTGCAGGCTTAGCTCGACGAGGCGTGTGGCTTGTTGGGTGCAATCGGTGTTTTCTTCGCTGGAGCGTACACGTGCCCTTTCCTGTGAAAGGTGACTGATACCGTGAAAGGGATTATCACCCACCAACAAACGCAGTCCTTGATTTGTCATTTGATTTGTTCCCTCACTTGCTCCAAAAGAAAGTCGACGCTAAGCGTGCCCTTAAAATTCGATAGGGCTTTTTGCTCTGCAAATATTGAATCAACAAAGTGCTTGTCTTCACGCCAGTATTCTGAGCCACCCAAAAAGTAGCCGACGTTATCGTTCATGTCATGACGGTACCATCGGACTGGCTGAGCGTCGTTTAGTTTGAGACGGACTTCGTCGTCGTTTGCGGTTAAGATGCCTTTTTCTCCGCGGATGGTAAAGCCGAATTCGGGCATGCGGTAACCGATTGTTCGCCAAGAAACTTCAAATCGTCCCTGCAGCCCATCTGCCCCGGAAACGCCGAAGGTGACGTCATCTACTGAGTCAACAGCGATTCTAGAGTTAACTTTAGCGTATGTTACCTTCAAATCGCCGAAAAGCCAAAAAGCCAAATCAACAACATGTGAACCGAGGTCTTCGACGACGCCTCCTCTGGATTTCGATATAGGCGAGCCCTCAGGAGCATAAGCAAAGTCAGAGGAAAAAGCGTACGCATCAAAACCTTCCAGTTTTCCCAGAGTTTGTTGTTCCAGTAGAGCCTTTACTTTGATGAAGGTTACTCCGAAGCGTTTCATGTAGCCGACCATGTTGACGCCGCCGCTTTTCTCGGATAGCTTGGAGAGTTCTTCGGAGTGACTGTATTTTGAGGTGAGAGTTTTTTCTACAAACACGTGTCGGGCAAGATTTTTACTGTAGATTTCTTTGATGATTGGGTAATGTGAGGGTATAGGCGTTAAAACGTAGACGGCGTCGAGGTTTAAGTGGGAGAACTTGTCTAATCTGTCGGTTACGGCGGCTTCTCGAAAAGCGTGTTTGGCAAGGGTTCTCATCAGGCGACTTTTGTCGCAGAGCGCCGCAACCTCGACATTTGGCAGAACACTTAGGAGACAAGCGTGCATTATGCCCATTTTGCCTAAGCCTACCACGCCTATCCTGATTTTAGAATCACTATTTGCCATGGGGTGTCATGCGCTCCAAAAAACAGTTAGTCTACAGCGCTTCCGCTATTGCCTAGCGAATGTTGTCGTAAATCATCTGCTATTCAATTTATTCTGGGAAGACGCGCTTGAAAAAACCGGGTTCAGAAGTCAAAAGAGAAACTTTCCGCCATGATCCGCTTCATAATCCCCAAGCCATGCCGCAGCTTAAGCTTCTTGACGCCCATTCTAGTCCGGTAATCGATAGGAACCTCCATAATTCGATACCCCCGCCGTTCCACAAGAGAATTCATTTCCGCCTCAACGTCAAAACCTTTACTCTTGGGTTTCCAACCGTTCAAAACGTCACTGCGCACCACACGTAACCCCGACAATGGATCATCAAGCTTGATTCCGTTCATGAATAGTTGGGCTAACGCCAGAAGCTTGTTGCCCACGTAGAAAGGGTTGGTTAGGGATTTTGAAACGTTGTATCTGCCCTTAAAACGGTTTCCGATAACCATGCCGACCTTTGGGTTTTGCTCCAAGATTTCAACCATCTGCGGAACATATTCAGCTGGGTAAGTGTAGTCGGCGTCGGTGAAAACGATGTAGGGCACCTTAGAGGCAAGTCCCTGCAATCCCCGAAACATCGCGTCTCCTTTGCCTTTGCCCTCCTGCAACAAGACGTCTGCGCCCATGTTTTTCGCTATCTCTATGGTTCGGTCGACACTGTTACCGTCAACCACAACCATGTAAGGATTATTTAGTACGCGTTGCATTTCGCCGAGTGTGGGCCCAATCCCTTCTTCTTCATTTAGGGTAGCAATAACTACGGATATACTTGAGTTTAATTCGATCACAGAAAAAAGTCCTCCCAAAAAAGGGAAAACGGCTTCCATTGTTAGTCGGGGAAACAAACCTTTAAAGCCGTAAGGAAGAAACATCGCGAACAAACGCTCGATTGTTCTAGACAATCCAAAGAAAGATTAACTCAAAAAAATAGCAATTCAGCTTAGTCTACGCGTAAAAGATTCAACTTTGTTAATAACAAAAGCTACGTCTTCATCAGACAACTCCATATGCACAGGCAACGCTATGGTCCTAGACAAAACATCCTCAGCCACCGACAGGTCTCCCTGCGAGAAGCCGCCTGAACTCCGGTAGGCTCCCTGCATGTGACAGGGCGGATAGAAAATGTTGCCTGTTTCCACACCATACTCTTCTATGAGCGCTTTGGCGAATTGTTGCCTATCAATGTCTCTATCTAAAATCAACGGGTACTTGTAGTAGGCGCTTAGGGTTCCGTCTGGGCAATCCACTGTCTTTAACTGTTTGATTTTTTTGAAGGCTTGATCGTATGCTTTAGCGATTTTGTTGCGTCGCTCAACAAATTCATCGAGCCGTTTCAACTGGTAAATTCCCAGAAGCGCCGAAATCTCCGCCATCACCATGTGGCGACCCACGTTAACGAAGTTTGTTTTGCCAGAGCCCGAACCATAAAAACTGTAGCGCTTAGCGAACTCCCGCAACTCAGCATCGCTGGACACCAACATGCCGCCTTCCCCTGTAGTGATGACTTTTGTAGGGGTGAAAGAGAAAACAGCAGCGTCGCCGAAACCTCCGACTTTTTTGCCAAACACGCTGCCGCCGATGGCGTGCGTTGCATCCTCAATAAGGAACAAGCCGCGGTCCCGGCAGATTTCTTGTATGCGTTGCAGGTCAGGGTTGGGGAAGCCTGCGATATGGGTGATAATGACTCCGCGGGTGTCCGGTGAAAGGTGGCTTTCTAAACTGTCTGGGTCCATTGAAAGTGAGTCTGCTTTTATATCGGCAAAAACCACTTTACCGCCTGCAAACAGCACACTGTTAGGAACAGAGATGAAACTGTTAGTGCAAACCACAACTTCTTTGCCTTCGACACCGAAGAAGCGAAGCGCCGTTTCGTAGGCGCTGGAGTCAGAGTCAAAAGCCACTGCGCCGTCAACGCCGAGGTAGCTTGCGGTTTGGTCTTCGAAGATTTCGACGTTTTTTCCAAATCGGAATTGGCCGTTCTCGAGGACTTTGCCGATGTCGCTTAGGAGGGGGTTGATGTCTTCTTGGGGGAAGAAGGGTTTGGATGAACGGATAAGTTTGGGCATATGTGTTCCTCTAGAAGTCGTAGGTTACGGTGAAAAGGTGGAATTTTTCGTCTAAGATGGCGTGTATTATTTGCCATGTTGGGTGTTTGTAGAGGCGGTGGAAGATAAAGCCAAACCGTATGGGCGGCAAGGCGCCGTTTTGGAGCGATTTTACGTAGAGTTGGTTGTTGTTTTTGTATATGGTCCAGGAATGCACTTTTTCGCCGTATAATAGCTCGTTTAGCCATGAGGGTCCTTGGATGTAACCGTGTTTTGAGACGCGTTTTAACTCTTTTAGCAGTGTCGCGGGGCGGTCGAGGTGCTCGATTAGGTAGTAGCTGGTTACAAAATCAAACGCCTTATCCCTAAACGGCAACGCGTAGCAACTGCACATAACAAAGGGCTTATCGTCGGTGACCAGTTTCTTCATGCTGCGGTCGGGCAC
>JBNIDO010000001.1:0-73049 GCA_050108095.1 Bathyarchaeia archaeon | reverse complement strand
TTTGCCATATCGACTGCGGAGAGGTCGTATTTGCAGTTGGGGCAGCTCTTCTGCACTTCCTGTTTAGCGCCGACTTTGAGCGGTGCACCGCAGTGGCAGCAGAAGTACGTGAGGGTTTGTCCCCGACTGGTCAATTCCGCTATAAGCTCCTCTAGCGTTAGGGGTTTGGAGGATTTGTCTTTGAGCTTTTTCCTTGTAGCCGCTGCTTTTTCTTTTGCTTTAGCTATGACATCGGGGTCTTTGCTGGTGGTGAAGAACTCGCATCGGGCGCTTTGCACGTAGGGTTCGTCGAGTTCTGTGCCGTAGAGTTCACACAAGCCCGAATGGAAGAAGACGCAGGCTAAGCAACTGTTTTTGCGGTATTCAGCGTCGAGAACTTTGTAGCATGAGGGACAGACCTCTACGGGTTTGCCGTCTTTAACGGTGTTCAACGCGATGCCACGGTAGGGTTGATTGCAGACCTGACAGATTGATTTAACCATTGTAATCGCAAATTGAAGGTGAAAAAGGCTTATTTAATGTTCGCCAACAAACCCCCAATTTCAACAGTGCAAAAGAGCCGCAGACAGCATAAACTAAATACATTGTGCATCATACGTTTCTGGATATGGGTTACCAGCCTCGCATAAAATCGCCCCGCGGCACAGCGCACGGTTTCAAGAAGCCTCTGCGGGAGAGGAAAAAAGAGAGAAAACGCCGCCGCACAGGCGAGTACGAACAGGAGAAACGTGTTGTTACTGAGGAGGAGGTTTGTGGGGCTACGCTTAAGCGGTTGCATACCTTGGGTAACCAGCGGTTCGGCTCCTCCCCCTACAGCGAGCACTATAACCGCTGGCTAGCCGACGTAGAAGTGGTTCTTGCCGAGTTCGAGGCGTACCCCAGCATAAAGCCCGACGAGGAATTCAAAGCCGAATGCACCCAAACACTTGGCACCATTCGGGTGCAGCTTGAAGAGAGACGCAAAAAAGAAGCCGCAGTCGACCAAGAAGTCAAAAACTTGGCTTACCTAAAAAAGCAAGTTGAAAACATAAACGCCGAATACACCCTCTCCGCAAGCACGATTAAAGCCCGCAGAAAAGCCCAAACCAAACGCCTCAACAGCGAGATAGAGCAAATCAAAAAAGAACAGGACATTGTCATAAAAATGAAAACTGGTTTTTGGCGTGGCATCTCCAAGAAGAAGCGGGAAGAAAAAGAGATAGCCCTAGCCCAGCAACTAAACGATAAGCAGACAGAACTGGAGCTCTTAACGCTCAACTCTAGAGCGGAACTCAAAATGCTCCGGGAGGACTCTGAGCGGAAACGGGAGCCGGTGGTGGAGCAGATTAAGGGGTTTAAGCGCAAAATCAGGGAGTTAGAGACCGATGGTTCGCTTGAGGAGCGGTGGTTTGCCTGTGAAGCCCTCACCGACGCCGTTAACAGCTTTCTGCAACGGAAAGCTGTTGAGGCTGCTGACCCTAAAAGTCCTCTTTGACTAAACGGTAAAAGAACCAATCATCTAGGCGGCGGGCTTTGTTCTTCGCGTAGAAGTCTTGGGCTGAAGTGTTCCATTTCAAGACGGTGAACTCTATTCTGCCGCAGCCCTCCTTCTTGGCGATTTCTTTGACGAAATCAAACATTTTTTTGCCTACGCCGTTGCGCCTGTGTTCTTCTAGGACAAAGATGTCTTCGAGGTAGAGGGTGGGCAGGGCTATGAAGCTGGAGTAAGTGTAGAAGTATATGATGTAGGAGACGGGTTTGCCGTCGATTTTGCCGAGGTAGGCTTGATATTTTGGGGTTTCGCCTAAACAGTCCCGTCTGAGGCGTTCTCTGGCTTCGGCATCAGGGGGAGAGAGGTGCTCATATTCGGCGAGCTTGTTGATTAAGCCCAAAAAGTCCTCAAAGGTGTCATCGGTGACTTTTTTGAGGACCAAGGAATTGTTTTCGTTGTCCATGCGGGTTATTGGTGGATTAGGGGTAAAAAATCTTGCTTTTTAGATTAATGCTACCGCTGACTTTCTCTACTGCAAAGGAGTGCCACTGTGAAGAGCCAGTTTACTTGTTTTCGGTCAGCATCAACGTTAACGTCGAGGTGACGTTGGGGATTTTTCTGAGTTTAAAGGTTACCAACTCTTTTAGTTCAGCCGTTGATTGGGCTGTGGCTTTAACGATCAAGTCGTATACGCCGTAAGAGACGTAGGCTTCCTCTATTCCGCCTGTTTTCTTTGCTTCTTCTAAAACTTGGTCTTCTAAACCTGGGGAGATGTTGAATAGTACATACGCGCTCGGCATCTTTTTCTCCAATAGGTATTTGGCTGTTTTTTGAATAAAACGTTTGCGCAATTCAGGGAAAGTTAACCGCTAGATTTGAAAAGAGCAGTTTGGCTTTGTAGAGGATACATGCAGAGGAAGGTCTGTGTGTTAATTAATGGTCTGTGAAATCCTGACGTGTTGTGTGCTTTTGGGGGTCTCAGGCGGTTGGAGGGTTTTGTTTAAGCCATGGTGATATGCCGAAAGGTGTGTTATGGGTTTGTTACTGACTAGTAATGCCGGTTTTTTATTGGATATAGGTTGTATGAGACAAGGTAGCCGATATTACTAGACAGTAATATCGTTTTATTTCTGCAAACACACTATTAAAGCTTATCACCCACCCCTCAAACCCAACGCATAAAAACCATTCAGAAAAAACTGTTCCTCAGTTAGGAGAGAAGTAACTTCATCGCGGCGCTTAAAAAAGAAAAACACCCAAATCTTAAATACCCAACCCAGAACCCAGTTACCTAACAGCAGAAGGCAAACCATTGAAAATATCCCTAAAAGAAGAAATGCAAACGCTCCTAATCCCCCTATACGGCAGAGCGCAGATGAGCAAAAAAGGCATCTTCAAAGACCGAGACGCCGAAAACGCCATCGCCAAATTAGACTACGACTTCTCAACACTGCACATAAAAGAAAAAACGCAGATAATGCTCTCCGTCCGCGGCAAACTCATCGACGACTTCTCAACGCAGTATCTCGCTCTGCATCCAGGTTGCACCGTGATCTATCTTGGATGCGGCTTGGATTCGAGGGCCAAGCGGCTCGGTTTCCCAGCCAAGCACTGGTATGACATTGACTATCCGCAGGTCATAGAACTCAGAAGGCAACTCTACGCGGAAACAGAAAACTACATGTACGTTCCATCGTCGGTGACTGAGTGGGAGTGGATGGACAAAATCGAACCCAACACCAACTCCACGCTTGTAATCGCCGAGGGACTGCTAATGTACCTAACCGAGCAGGACATCAAGACCCTACTGCTCAAAATACGCGACAAATTCAAGGATGCTACGCTGATCTTCGATGCGTATTCAGAAGCGACAGCTAAACAAGCAAAGAACCATCCTTCGCTCAAGGAGACAGGCGCAACCGTTCAATGGGGCATAGACTCGCCTAAAACCTTAGAAGCCTTCGGCGACGGAGTCAGCTACGTCAAAACCATATACCTCACCGACGACGCTGCAGTCGAAAGCTTGCCTAGAGGGTACCGCATGATGTTTAGGTTTGCAGGCAAGTTTAAGGCAGCAAAAGAAGCGCATAGAATATTCGTGGTAAAACTTACCGGTTGATAAAAAAAAGAGTTGTGGCATTTGCGGCTATGGGTCTTCGAAGATGTATAGGTCGTCTATGGTTGTTTGAAGTGCTTTAGCGATGTCATGTGCCAGTTTCAGTGAGGGGTTATACTCGCCTTTTTCGATGAAGAGGATGGTTTCTCTGCGGACACCGACTTTTCTGGCGAGGTCCTCTTGGGTTAGGTTGTGGCGTGCGCGGAGCTCTTTTATGCGGGTCCTCACAATTTTCCCTTCCGCGACAGAACCAGATACGAGATAAAGAACACTAATCCAGAGATCATCACCACAGCGCCTGCTAGGTAATCGACTGGCATTTCAGTGTTGAAGATTATGTTGACGGCTATGGGTGTGAAGACGGCGCTCCAGATGGCGGCTATGAAGCCGTAGTAGCCTGCTTTGTAGGTGTTGATTTTGGTTCGTTCGTCGGCGGCGGGGAGGCCTTTTGCTTCGTTTCGGGTTTTGTCCCAGAGGATGTAGATGGCGAAGAGGACTATGATGCCGATTATGGCGAAGATGGCGATTTCTGCTAGGTCTAGGGTTTGGGTGTGGAGTAGGTAGAATGCGATTGTTATTAGGACGAGTACTACTACTGCGAGGAGGAGTGTTATTGTGAGTTTTGTTGTTTTCATTTTTTTAGCCTCTTGTTAGGTTTCATTAACTTTATGTTATGTTTACCTAACATAAAGTTAGTTTAACACAACATCACATTTAAGGCTTACCCAAAAAAGAAAACCCCACAACCACTCCAACATACAAAACGGCACAACACAAACAAAAAAGATAGCCCCCATCGACTTTCACCACAGCCAAAAGGGGAGAGGGATAAGCTTTAGTTGTTGACTTGACAGCGACAATAATAATTCCTATCGACCTTTATTGCCACCAAAGGACCCTTCCTTCGAGAAAGCTCCCGCGCCTTGCAAAGACAATTTTTCAGAAGCTTTAGAGTTTGCTCTCTACTGTTTACATCTCGACCGGTTTGTTTACCCAATTCAGCTTTAAGGATGTTTTCCGCGATAATCTTAGTGCCGCAGATTTCCGCGTTTCGAATCAATTCAGACTCGATGATTTCTGTTAACTCGTATCTGCATGCAAGCCGGAACCATAGGGATTCAGTTTGTTCTGCTTTCTCTGCAGTTTTGCCCAAATTAATCTGCTTGTTAGTACCTATAACTAGGTTGAACCGTTCTTTCCACTTCTTGAGCCAGAAACCCAACCAGATAGTTAGGAACGCCTCGGTTTCCTCAGAGTCTTTTGGCAGGGGTTGCTCTAGCGGTTCAGTGTAATCGGGGTTGGTTTTTGGGGAGGGTTTGGAGATGAATTTTAGGTAGTTCTGGAGGTCTTGGGATGCGACTTGGAGGACTTTTCTGTCTGCGCCTGTTATGTCGAGTGTTGGTTCGGCGTCTTTTATTTTTCTTGATAGTTTTCCTTCAAAGTCGAAGTGGTTCATGTTAACTTGTCTCCTTTCCTGTGTCTGATTTCTAAATACTCACTTAGCAGTCGCTATATAACTGGCTTAGGCTCTAATCCACAATATATCAAATCTCGACATGCGACGGTTGAACAACCTCAAGGCAAAGCAGTAACTCCCAAGGGAACCCATTAAAAATACTTAAGAGGTTCGCCAAGAGGGACACCTGTATTCTGAGCGGTGGCGGTTGGGGTTGACGGGTAGGAATTAATACAATTCCTTTTAAAGTAGTGCTTCTTATGCTACACGTACTTGCAAAGGCAAACTTGGGATATTCTCGCTTAACTGAGTTTGCTGAGGCTCTGGAACCCAACCAAAGGACAAGAATGCAAAAATCAAACCTTAACCATTCCTACCACAGCCGGTTAATCCGATCCAGAGCCCACTCAGCCCCAGTTTCGCATCGTGTTTTGAACCAAAAAAGGGAAAAGAGGAATTATTTGTATAGTTTAGGGTCGTTTTCTTAGCAGTAGCACACCGACAATCGCTATTGCGATTATGATGACGATTACGCCTGCTGCAACGATAGTTAAAATATCATGAATGTGGCAAAACCCGATTGCAGTTACTGTGTCGGTGCGCGTTACTGGCGTAGAAAGCGGTTTCGCTTGATGCTGGATAATACGAGTGGAGCCTGCGAAAATCTCGCCAAGGGACTCCCGAGTTATTGAATTTTTTAGATCAAATACGCAGCATCGACCGAATAGAAGCCCGCCCTATCTACCGCTTCACAGATTGGCCACCCAACCTCTTCGCGTACTTGCTGCAGGAAACAGGCAAAAATCGAGCGGAGAAGCGGATGGAAGAATTTGAAAACGCAAATTCAAACACTTTTAATCACCTCTCTACGCCCACGGTTAGTCGCTTATGGCTTTAGCTTATAAGCGTAGAGAGGATAGTGCAATATTTGAGGAGCCGGTTGTGCCAAGAGAAAAACTGGAAGAGAAGCTATACTCGCCTGTAGTTCATGCACTAAAAACCATGTTTGACCATTCCTATTGTGAACAAGCCAGCATTACGGTGGAAAACTCGGTGACAATTACCGCCCGCAATCCAGTCCAATAGGCGAAATAGAAAATCCACACCTTGAGATTACAGCCCACGGCGAGTTTTCTGAAGAGTTAAAACTCAAAAACTTCAATTCTTACATGTTTGAAAAGCTTTTTGCCGAGCAGTTACACCCCGATATTCTTGGCTATGTGATTAAAAACACAGGTAAAAAACCAAGTCCTCTTGAAACGATAGCAGTAGAAATAAAGGCACATGAATTGACTCTAAGAGACTTGATGCAGGCTAAATTGTATGAAACTATCTTTGGGGCAAAACACACGTTTTTGCTTTCGCCGCAGGGGATGACTGGCGAGAAGATGGACGTGGTTTTGAGGCATGGTGACCTTCTGAGGGGTAAGGCGATAATAGGCAAATGTCAACCCGAAAATGATAAACTCGTACTGTTTGACCCAAGGCTTGTTGACTACGTGCCTGAGGGGTTTAAGCAATTCTGCAATGCTAAAAGGTATCATTCGGATAATGCTTTCAAACTTACCCTATGAGTGATGAAACACTAAGCAACAGGCGTTAGTTCTCTATGGTTTCAAGCGCTGCCAACACATTGACCACAAGATTCCTTTTAAAACAGGTGGGCCAAGATTCTGAGTTTATTGTGAAAAGTGCAATAAGAAGAAGGGTGCTTCACTCGAAGATGTGTTTTGGGAGAAATGATAACGTTCGCAGAAGTGTTTGGATAGCAGGTGATTATAAATTAGTTTTGTGAGCGCTTTTTTGTTTGATTGCGTTTTCGATAAGGTTGATGTCTTCGGTTAGCTCACTCTGGTATTTGTTAAGGTAGTGGATTAGTATGTCGAATCCGTTGTTTTCTCCCGTGTCTATGTATCTTTGGAGTATTGTTTTTTCACGTTCTGTTAGGATGTAGGCTCGAACCATTTAGAATCACTGGATTATGTTGATTACAATACGATTGCAGAAAACAGCTAACATATTACAATTGTTATAATTCAATAAAGATAAGTGATATTTCATGTCGAATGATATCACCGACAAGTTACCTGAAGAACTTAGGGCAATCTATTGTCATGCACACAAGGCTTCCGTTGTCGTTGAGCAGTTGAAGGTTGTTGCGGCGTTGAAACTTTGGGTTGGTCGTGGTTATCGGGAGGTGGGTTTTGGGGTACCGTGTGATTTTGCGGAAAAACGTTCTATGTTGATGTTGTGGCGCGGAATGATGAGGTGTGGTTGGGGTGGAGTGCGCTTTGCGTCTTGATTTGGTGTGGCTGCGTCGGCGGATTGCAGTTGCGGCGTTGCTTGCCCGATGATTGTTATTTGTTGTTGTTTTTCCTGTGGAGTAGACGATGGACGATTGGATAGGGTGATGGGGTTGGTTGATGAGGTCTGGGTGACCGACAAAGACAACAGCAAGGTTGAGCGGATGATGTTCATGTCGACCTTTCACAAAGAATGAAAACTATCTTGTTCTTGCTACCCCTTTAAGTTAGGAAGTAGCCGCTGCCAAAGTAACCCACATTCCTAGCTGCTGAAGCTGTTTGTGAGCTGATGCAGACTTTGCCGATTAGCGACATCAGTTGGTAGGAGGCTTTGAGGGCTTGGTTGAGGTTGTTGTTGGTTAGGAATTTGGCTTCGATGTTGAGTGCGGTGCCTTGGATGTTGGCGGCGACTTGGATTCCGCCGTCCTCAGTAATCCACTTCAACGTGACGCCTTGGCTGTTCTCGGATATGCCTAGCCAGCGGAGCAGGCCGAACCATTTGCCACGGAGCTGCAGAATCAGTTGCTGAGTCACCAAGTCCGAGGGCAGATAGGTCTGGATGAGTGGGGTTGTGGGTGTTTCGGTGCGTGGCGGGGTGAGTTTGAGTTCGGTGATTTTTGGGTTAACCCTGTAGCCGTGATGCTCTTTTTTTATGATGCCTTCTTCTTCGAGGCGGCCAAGGATGCGGCTGAGGGTTTCGGGGTGGAGTCCTGTTCTGCGTTTTAATCCGTCGAAGGTGAAGGTGGCAAAGTCTTCTGATTCGATTAGCGCCAACAGGTCTGCGTCGCGTTCGCTAAGGGAGGTGTCGGTTGGTGGGCTTTGCCAGTTAACGTTTAGAACAGGTACCATTATTGTATGGAGGTTTGGGAGGTTGCTTTTGAAGGTTACCCACATTAGCAGGGGTTATGGATGGCGAAAACAGGGTAAAATTTAAAACTAATTGCTCAGCGAACCGAACGTCCAGCTAATGGGCAAACTAGGAATCCAACTCGGGGATATATGTGGCTGCTGGGCGTTGATTCGCCGAGCTTTACTCACTTTTGGCTTTGCGATTCTCGGCAAAACTATATGGTTGGTTGATGTCTCTTAAGAGTTGCACAAATAATCTATATAGAAAAAATATATCCGCTGGACCCCCACATGTCAGCGGATGCTCCAGTCTGAGGCGCCTCTGGCTCTATACAATATATTGATTCTATGAAAATAGACCTTAACTATCGCGTGGAAGGAGTAAAAATAGAAGAGGGCTTGCAAGTGGACAAAAAAAGCTGCATCATCTTATTCACCCTGATGCTAATCATTACATCAATCCCCGTTACGGTTACTTCTGCTCAGGGTTCACAACTCTTAGATAACCTCCAAGTTCCATCAAACGGTTCACACGTCACTTCAAACATCGCCCTCCAAAACGGAGTAAACTACCAGATCGCCGTCTCAGGAGCCTATTTCACGGTAGAGGACGACCTTACACAGAGTAATCAGCAAGACGCCATGTACGGAACACACGACAAATGGACGACCCACGACAGCGGTTCAAACGGATTGTACATAGACAGGTGGAGTGTTGGGTCTAAACAGTGGGGAAGTTACAGTTCCGACCACAATTATCAGTGCTCGTTGATCGGCAACGGCACCAAAGTTAGCTTCTATATATACAGTTCCTCATACAGCGGCAACGATGGAAGCCTAACTGTCCAGATTTTAGGGTCACCAACTGCGCCATCTTCACCCACCCCAACAACCGCGTCCCCAACGCCAACAGGGTCAACTCTAACACCATCGACATCGCCAACTCCAACAGGTGAGTCGCCTTCACCAAACACATCATCAACACCAACCAACCCACCTAACACTTCAGCTACACCAAGTTCAACAAATCCGCAGACCACCACAGCCTCGCCAGATCAAACCAGTGGTTTGCCTTTTGATGGTCCAGTAACGGTTGTCTTGGCTGTGGGATTATCCGTTGTCGTGGTGGCTCTTGTTATTCTCGTGTTAGGTAAGAGAAAGAGAGCCTAAGTTGCCGGTGGTTTTGGCGACATGGGCAAGAGCGCCTTTTTTATCTGGTCGCTAGAAGCCCAACCAATCTGAATTAGACAATAGAAAAAGTGTTGGCGGCGGGCTATTAGCCGAATTTGCCGTTGATGTAGTTGGCTGTTAATTCGCTCTGGGGCTTCTCAAAGAGAGCTTTGGTATCGTTAAACTCTTCCATTTTGCCAACATACATAAAAGCAGTGTAATCAGCAACCCGAAAAGCTTGCTGCAAGTTATGGGTAACTATTATCACAGTATATTTTTCCTTCAAAACGCCGACGAGGGATTCTATTTTCGACGTGGCTACTGGGTCCAAAGCGCTGCAGGGTTCATCCATTAATATCAGTTCAGGTTCAGCCGCCAATGCTCGGGCGATGCAGAGTCGCTGTTGTTGACCACCGGAGAGGCTAAAGGCGCTTTCATGCAGGCGGTCTTTAACTTCATCCCATAAAGCGGCGCCACGGAGGCTTTTTTCCACGATCTCTTTTAGTTTCTGGCCCTTTGCGGTGCTGTGGACTTTTGGTCCGAACGCTACGTTTTCAAATATTGATTTTGGGAAGGGGTTGGGCTTCTGGAACACCATGCCAATTCTTCGCCTTAACTCGTATACGTTGCTGCCGTCGCCATACACGTTTTCTCCGTCAAAGATTATTTCTCCGGCTGTTTTGCATCCGAGGATGAGGTCGTTCATTCGGTTGATTGAGCGTAAAAGGGTGGATTTGCCGCATCCTGAGGGTCCCATGATGGCTGTGACGCTTTTCTCTTTAATTTCTACGTCAACGTCTTTTAGTATGTGATTACCTGAGAACCATAAATTGAATTTTTTTGTTTGAATTTTAGACAAGCCCTTCTCTCCGTGTTAACCGTTGGGTCCGTAACTGTCTTGCCTGGTTTTTCGGTTGCAAGTCAGTGTTCCTTTTGAGAAGCCATTTGGAGTTTGAGTATTATATTGATTTTCACAGTAGCCTCAGTAAACTATGATTTGCTATATATACTGTTGAGAGAACGGATTTATTATCTAATCAGCCATAGGGCACATATTTGTTAACGGTAACTTGAGAAGGGGTAGGCTTGTCGCAGGCAAAACAAGACGAGGAACGCAGGAAAATACAGTTCACCGGAGGCTCTACATACATTATTTCGCTACCCAAGAAATGGATTGAAGTTAATCGGCTAAAAAAAGGGAGCTACATCAAGCTCCGAGAAGAAGAAGGCGGATTATTAACCGTAGTTCCCCCTGAAGTCATCGTACAAGAAAAATCAGATAGAGCAACAATCAAGATGGCATCCAACGACGACACCGAACTAGTTATAAGAAAAATTATTTCGCTGTATCTGGCGGGGTATAGTTCAATTTTTATTAGGGCTGACAAGCAGTTTTCTACTAAGCAGCGGCAGGAAATAAAGAATTTTGTTAGGCGACTGCTCGTTGGGACAGAAATAGTCTCAGATACTTCGAACCAAGTAATGTTGCAGGTACTTTTAACTTATCCCGAATTGACAATCCTAAATACTTTGCGCAGGATGAGTATAATAACAAAATCTATGCACAACGACTCAGTTTTAGCGATAAAAACCAGAGACACTCAGTTAGCAAACGAAGTAATGTTAACCGATAACGAAGTTGACAGGTTCAATCTCTATGTTACTAGACTCCTAAGGAACGCGATACAGAATCCAAGAATATCCAAAGAAATAGGGCTGATAAACAGTAAAGATTGTTTAGGGTATATTATTGTTACCAGATTGATTGAAAGGACCGCGGACCATGCGGCTGTCATTGCTGAAAACACTGTGGCACTAAAAAATGATTTGAAGCCAGATATTGTTGAAAGAATCGAGAAATTGAGCCGCATGGCAATAGGCATGTTTGACGAGTCGATGGAAGCCCTGTTCAGACAAGATATTAACTCAGCTGAAAAGATCATCGAACAAATAAAAGAGGTTATGGCTTTAGAAAAACAAGCCGTAGTTTACTCTCAGGGTGATGTTGAAGATTTTGCGTATTTGCGTTTAATAATTGAGAGCATGCGGAGAACCGCTGAGTATGCTTCGGATATTTCAGAGATTGTGCTCAACTTAAATGCGGAATCAATAAGCGTGTGATAAAAATGAGTCAAGATAAAAAAGACGACGAACTCCAAAAAATCAAAGGAAAAGTGTCAAAGCTCACAGCTGATCGACCCTTAGTTACAGATATCATTTCTAAGTTAATCATTACCTTCGGGGTTGTCCTGTTAATTTCAGGGCTTTATTTGATGCTTGTTGATTCAGGGCTAATGGGTCAAGAGCCACTGGCAAATTCAGCCATGCAGACGGCAACTGCAGTTGTAAGTTGGGTACCAGGTATACCCTTTAGCACTTCCGATTTAGTAGGCTACAACATTACCACTATTGGGCTAGTTTCTTGGATTGTGGGCATCGATTTGCTACTGGTCGGTCTTGGGGTGTGGGCTAGGCATCGGCTGGCACTCTTGGCAGCTGTGGTTATTTTTGTGTTAGCGGCTGGTTTTCAGTTTTATCAGTTCTTCATGTTAGGGATTGCTGGTGCGCCGGCGTCACTTGTTGGGCTTTGTATTAATGGGGTTATCGCCTATTTTCTGTTCTTAACGTTTAACTGGGCAAAGCAACCCACCCATTAAGGAAGTTTTTTCACTGTCAAACTCAGAAACATGGATAAACTTAGGTCACCCGATGCTTCAATGTTTTTTAGACTAGGTATCTGTTTTCGGACAAGTTCTTTTTCAGTTGTTGTAAAAGGACTAGTAAAATAAGAGTCGAGTTTTGTTGTTAAGCTAATGTTATGCTGAGGTTATCAACATACACTGACTCGGCCGCATAGTGTGGAAGAAGATGTGTAGTCAAGTCACTTTCGAAGCGGAACCAGAAGTACCCCGATGCGAAGACATCGGGATTGGCTGGTCTTGTGAGAGTGATTGTGTAAGTGTGCCACTGGCCATCGTTATGTGTTGTTCCCATGGTAGCAAAGTAGTTAAATGGCGTGCCGTAGCGGCAATTCGTGCGGTAGTTAGCGTCTATGTAATGTCCTGAAACCAGATCCTGCCTTGTTGAGTAGGCTAACACGAAATCTGTCGCAGAGTTAGTGTTCGATAGCTTGTATTGGAACGTTACAGTTATAGTGTTGGCATTTGAAACTGTCACACTGTTAGTGGTGAATGCACCGTCATTTGGGCCGACACTCCAATCCCCCAAGTTGTTATAATAGAAGAAATGCGAAGTAGACATCCCACAGTCTGAGCCTGAGATGCCTTTGTCTATTCCTCGGTACCAGGGTGGATTTGTGCCTATAAAGCCATCATTCCAGGATGAACAACCTTCAAAGTTGTAATTGTATGATTGCACCGTTGGTGTAGGTGTAGGAGTTACGGTTGGAATAGGCGTTGGAGTTGGGGTCAACGTTGGAGTAGGTGTTGGTGTGGGAGTAGGAGCTTCAGTCGGTGTAGGAGTTGGGGTTGGGGTTTCAGTCGGAGTAGGGGTTGGAGTTGGTGTAGGCGTGGGACTTGGAGTTGGGGTAGGGGTTGATGTTTGGGCTTCAGTAGGAGTAGGGGTTGGGGTCGGAGTTGGAGTTTCAGTCGGGATGGGAGTTGGAGTGGATGTTGGGGTGGCTGTAGGTTCAGTGGTTGAGGTGGGCAAGGGCGTCGGCGTTGGAGTTGGTGTGGGTATTGGGGATGGTGTAGGATTCAGCGCTGAGGTGATTGTTATGAGGAACTGCGCTGGCTGGTTCTGGACACTGCTAACGAACAAGCCATCGCCATCGAATGTGACGACTGCACCGTTCTGTGGACAATACGGAACTCCACTCTGTGTTGGAGGAGCACTCAGAACATTGATGTAGATTTTTGTCGCACCCGTAAACGCAAAGTTTGGAATTGGAAGTATCGACGTAACAAAATAACTAAAAGACGTGGTTGTTGCCGCAATGGGAACATTGTTAGAATCGACCACTGTAAAAGTAACGATTGAATTCGGCGAAACTGCCGTCAAGTTAGTTATTGACGCTGAGATTTGTATTTGATCGGTGCCTCTGACGATTGCGCTCGGCGCTGCTGATACACCGTCAATATTTGCCAGATAGTTGAATTCAAACTGGACAAGGTCAATGTATACTTCTTCAGAAATATCAACAGTTGACACGATTGTCCAATTAGCACCAAAACCTGATTCTAAACAGATATCGTTTGTTGGCAAACGGAAACTTACAGATGCAAAGCCATTGGCGTCTGTCCGAGCAACATCATAAGCAAATTCAGCGCCAGCATTTGTGTAGACTACAAACACAACGTCCTTCTGTGCGACTGGAGCACCATTAGAGAACACGAAGGCGGTTGCATTTACTTGCTGCTGGGGACCAAATGGACCGCTTCTAACGGTTGGACCTTGCCCGCCTTGCTGGGTGAAGACGTCAATGCCGGTTGATTCCTGCTGGACGATATGGTATATGCTGGTTGCTGGTGCACTTGTATCGACATATTCGCTGGGGGCATTTGCCTCTGAAGCAGTAACAGCCAAACTAACTACAATATCGTCTGCCGCAACACTTGGCACTGTTACACTTATCGTGTCTGCTGTAATATCTGAGAAGTGACCATTAACTGAGTGGATAACCCAACTATAACCATTCACTGGAACACTTTGTGCTCCGTCAAATCCTGCCATAGAGGAAGACGCGTCCAGAACAATGTCTGTGCTGGTCTCAGTGAACGGAATTATAATGTATCGTCCTGAGACAGCTGCTGGAGATGCTGAAACACTAAATGCCGCTTTTGGTGCTGAGGGAGGTGGGGTGGGGTTGTTTATGTGGAGCACTGGAAGGGGCGTTTGATATGTTATATTCTGGGGTGTTGGAACTGTTGGATCTACGAGTCTCATGACAACACCAGTGGAAAAGGGTATGTTAATGTTAGCAGTGCTGCCGAAGGCGATGTCGGTGCTGCCAAAGCCTACCACTTGGAAGGCGATGATTGCTAGAGTGCCGCTACCGCTGACCCCAGCAGGGTCAAGCCGCACATCGGCAAAGCCGCCAGGAAGATAACCCACACTGTTGTCGATAACAGTTCCCGGGTTAAAATCGGAAGCGCCATCACTGCTCAGGAAGTTACCGTTCTGGACTTGGGTTACGTGGAGAACATTTGGGTCCCAAGTCATACCGAAGTTAACACCCCAAAGGTTTTCGATGTTTGCAATGTTGACTTGAACCGTGAAGGTTGAGCCGATCGGCATAGTAGCTGGGTAAGTAAGGTCGACTTGTGTGGATGGAACCAATGTTATAGTTGTGTTGCCAGATGCACCGACAACGTTTATTGATAACACCGACAAGACTGTTAAAAATACAAGTGCCAAGGCTAACACTGGTTTGCGTTTCCTTCTCAGAGCCATATTTTCTCTTCTCCTCTCTCCAAACTACGCCTCGAGCCTGCGTTTGCTCGCTAGCTAGATAAGTAGTAGGATGATTTTTTTGGTTATAAGAACTGTCGCCATAGATTATGACGGCTAAATAGTGGAATAGATAGTCGCTGAGGTCTAGGTATATGCCGTTTGCCAGCCATCTGAGAATTGTAGAAGATCATCAAAATTCATTAGTCCATCATGATTTAGGTCACAGCTAGAATCGAAACGTAGGTTTTGCTGATAATTAACGTACGCACCCGCAAAGTAAAGTAAGTCATCAAAGTTGACCTGGCCGTCATGTATGTAATCTATTGGAGATATGTTGTCAGCTGATAGAACCGTTACCGCCGCACTCCTACAAGCAAATGGAACATAACGCGGAATATCAGGTAAACCATCATCATTTATGGTTCGATTGACCGCTATCTTCGAACCATAATCTATTGTTATGTTGCTGTCACCGATGCCTATTGTCTGGAAGGTGAGTGTAGCTAAGACACCAGAACCATCTGCCCCATCATCAACAAACAAGACGCAGGATATTCCCATAGGTATATAACCGATATTGTTGGGGTCTACATTAACAAAACAGAGTGTTTGTCCAATCTGGCTTAAGAATGAGCCTTCAGTGACTTCTGTCAGCTCCAATACCGCAGGGTTCCATTCTATAAACATATTGAAGCCATAAACATCTGTTGCGTTATCTATTCCTAAGTCTACCTTAAACGGGGTTCTGTCAGCTATTTTTAAGCTGGAAAGTCTAGCCCCCGATTGGGTAACTGTCACCGATGGGTACCCTGCGGAGTCTACGACTTGTACGGAAGTTAATGCTTGCAGGTCACCAAGCGTCGCTGTTACGGTCCAGTTGCCTGTAGATGCAGATGTATAGGTGTTATCTGTCCAAGAGCCGCCTGCACCGCCGCTTATGCTCCAGTTAACTTCCAACGAGACATCCCAACTGCGCCCCATTGAATCATAACCAGTAGCAGTAAAGTTCTGTCTGTTGCCTGCGATTATGATGCTTGGCGGTGCTTCAATTATTAGGGATACTGTATCACCATGATGTCTTAGAGGCCCTATAACCGTTAGGTTCGCAGAACCTGTTACGTCAAGATATCTTCCGAAGATCGTAAAGTCCCCTATGTTGCAGCTGATATAAGTGCCATCAACCAAAAAAAATCCTCCGTCTTGAGCGGCCCAACAGTGCCAAAGTTTTCGCCATGAGAATTCGTTAATTGGGCTGTGTAATGGACAGCGTTTCCTGATTGAACGGTAGTGTTAGATGGAGAAATCAGAAGTGAGTAACTGTCAAAGGGGTAGACTGCGAAGATGTTGGTGATTTGGCAGGCAGGATAGTTTGAGTCGCCGCTGTAAGACGCTGTTATTGTGATGCTTTTGGGGCTCATATCAACATAAGTTACCGCTGATGAAGAGCTTTCAATGTCTGTTTGTGAGGAGCTGAAGGTTCCGGTACTGCTATTCGTACTAAGATATGGTTCCTGTGGGATTGATGGTCGGATTAAAGGGATCGAAAGACCCCAGAGAAGCTGTAAGTATGACGGGGTTGTTGGCAATAACAAGGGTTTGTGTATGGATGTTAACAAAACTGCGAAAAGTTATTGTTGTATTGCCACTACATGGGGGGGTGTTAGGGTCGCCGCCGTATGTGGCAGTTATTGTTACAGGTGTATACGCATCCATAAGTTCCCTAAAAGTAACGCTGAAGAGTTTATCGGAAAAATAATCTTGGACAGCTGCTGAAGTGAAAATGCCCATACTGCTGTTTGAACTCCACGTCACATTGCCGGTCAGGGGCAAGTCACCACTTACCCAAGCATAACAGGTAATTGGAGAACCAACGTAGGGACGAATTACAGAAGAATTCAAACTTACCGTTATTGTTGTGTCTGCTTTTGCCGTTTCTAATCTAGCTATAGATAAGGTGCTTATGAGCAGGAATGCGATTAGGAGGACAGTTACAGTTTTTTTGTTGATCAACTACTTTTCCCCATGTTGGGATTGTTGGGGTTTCTTTAAATTACTTGTCACCATAGATAGTGGGTAAGCCTATAGTTGATGAAAAAAGTATATAGCGCTGTTATGCTGAACTATCGATGACCCAGAGGGTCAGGAAGCGATAGAAAGCTTTAGTTAAAGTCAGCGAAAGCAGCAGAGAAAATTAGCATATCGTTGAAATCAATTTTTTGGTCACCGTTTATGTCAAATTTTTTGTTGCTGCTTGGAATTTCGTGGTGTTGATTGTAGTAGCAAAAGGCGTCCACGAAGTTTAGGATGTCTTGGAAGTCTACTCTACCGCTGAAGTTGAAATCGCCAAGTATGCTTATGTTTACCGGAACGGTCAATGTGGCTATCGGTTTAAGGTTTGTATCAGTAACCGTTATGATGTATCTACCTGTTCCTACAAAAGCATACGAAGCCACAGAAAAGTTTAGAGTTAAAGATGTTTGCCCAGACACTACTGCACTTGTACTTACAGCTCCTACAGCTACATTGTCGCGGTCAATAAGAGTTATAAAAACTCGGACCGAAGTGTTCCCGCCATCAGAGTTAAGGGTTAGGTTGACTCCCGCGGGATGCCCTCTGTATGCTAAGGTGTTGGGGTTTCCCCAGGGGTCAAGGGGTGTTGCGCTTATAATAGTTGTTGATGCTGCTCTTGCAAGGTTGGGCTGTAGGACAGATGTGGCTACTAGCATCAGGGCTATGATGGCGAGGCCTTTTAGGTATTTCATATGTCTTATTTAGTCAGGTATCATAAAAGGTGAATCCTAATATTCTATAAGATACTGAGAAGACTATAGAGTGCTAAGGTAAACTATTCTTTCTTATCACTGTTAGTCCACAATACGTGTTGGACCTGAGAATTAAAAATAAGTTTTTCAGAGTTAGATGCCAATGTGGGACGAAAAAGGTGTTTTTAGTTTGGGATTAAACTCTTGTTGTAGGCGACAAAGGCACTGGAGAAGCGAAGTAAGTCCGCGATATTAATTAGCCCATCCCCATCCATATCGCAGACTCTGTATTGTGGAAGTATAGTGTAGGTTGACCAGTAAGATGAGAATCCGCTTACAAAGTATAGAATATCATCAAAGTTTACGGCGTTGTCTTTGTTGAGGTCACCAGCTATGCCATAATAGGGGTGCATTAGAGGGTACCGGTCAGTATTGTTTACGGCTAAAGTGTATTGGGTATCGGCGATTCCGTCTTTGCCTGAAATGTTCTGGCCTACTCCAAAGAATTGGTCTGTTCCCACAAAGTTACTCCAGAAGTTGCCGCCATCTGGGTAGCCATTGTCCCAATCATTGTGCAAACCGCCGCTTACAATTGCTGTATTGTTTATGAAGTTATTGTGATAGAAGATGTTTTGGTAACTAGACCCAAGACTGAGTCCTAAAGTATTATTTATGATACAATTTTGGTATAAGGTATTGTTGTGTGTATATGAATCTGTAAGTAGCGCATAAGTGTTTGCTGTTAGTGTGTTGTTGGCTATGGTGCTGGTGCTTGCTCCATATAATGTTATTCCGATTGGGCTGTTGGTTATTGTGTTGTTTGCTATTGTGACGTTACTGGTGTGGAAAATTGTTAATGCCGGAGTGTTTTGCGCTAGGTTCCTAATTGAAAAGTTACAGACGATCACGTTGTCGGCTGTAATGTTTAATGCGGCGCCATTTTGGTTACTGCCACGGATGAAAGTAGTTTTAGGGTTTTCCCCGATTATAGTTATCGATTTGTTAACCGTTAAACTTTCCAAATAGACGCCGGCCGCAACGAGGATAATGTCTCCGGGGGCTGCGGCTTTAAAGGCAGGTCCTATACTATGGTAGTCTGAAGGCCCAGAAGGGGATACTGTCCAGACGGTTGGCTGAGCATTTACTCCTTGTAAGCCTGCTGTAAGGATGCTTAAGAGCAGGAGAGCGATGATTGATATGAGATATTTATGAGGTTTCATATTGAATCATCTTACAATATTGAGTGAAGGCTAGTGGGTATATAAGATAATTCGACTGAGAATATGAGAAGATATAGGTAAGTCGGCTCAGCTATATAGCGTATCGGTATAGTAAAGGATGGATTTCTTAATTATGTAATTTGAAATATGGCCGTAGCTTGCGGACAGTAGGGTACGCCCCCTTGGTCAGGCGTTGCAGTTAAGAGGTTAACATAGACTGTAGCCTCACCTGTAAACGCCCACGCTGGAATAAAGATAGTAGTGCTGAGGGTTATGTCACCCTGTGTTTGTGTGGTAACCGCAGTAGTCGACATACCAAGCGGCACCTGAGCTGAGTCAAGTATGCTCACTGTAAGTGTTAATCCCTCAGGGATGACGCCAGAGGCTTGCAAGGTTACATTGATTGGCGCAGCGCTTAGTCTTTGAACGGATGTGGGGGTGGAAACTGATTTTATTACTATTGAGTATCCTACAGTAAAGTGGACGGTATCCGTTACATCAACTTGGGACACGTCGACTGCTGCCAAAATTGACCAGTCGCCAAAGATAACATTTGGATCGGGTTGGGGAGTGGGAATTCTAAAATCAATGGTTGCTACGCCATTGCTGTTTGTAGTATCTACAAGGGTGGCTAAGTTTGTGTTATTCGGCATGCGTATTGTGAATGCGACATCTCTGTTGGCGACGGCGGCTCCATTGTGGGTAACGCTTGCAGTAACGGTGACTAATTCATTTGGATTATACCCGGTTTTATCAGTAGAGATATGGATGGCAGGTTCTTGTGTTCCACTTGTTGGAGTCGGTGTAGGTGTGGGAGTTGTTTGTGTGGGAGTAGGGGTTGGTGAAGTTGCTGTGGGATTGTTTATGGGTATGCTGTATGGAATCGGAGTGGCGATTGTTATGTTTGTTCCCAGTGCGTCGCTTACGAGTCTTGCACTGGTTATACTTATGCTGCCGCTGCCAAAACCAACAACCTTGAAAGTGACAACGCACAAAGTGCCTGAGCCACTGGGGTTATTGTCATCCATCGCCACATCGTTAAAGAGACTTGGCAAACTACCGACAGCACCACTGTTATCAATTGTGGTTGGTGGAGAAAAAGTGGTGCCGCCAGCACTTTTTAAAAAGTCTCCAGCTGCAACTTTGGTCACATGCACTATATCCGTAGGCCAAGATAAACCAAAAACATCACCATACAAACCATCCACATTGTTAACGTTGATCGAGACTGTAAAGGTTGAGTCAATCGCCAAACTATCAGGGGACGTGAGGTTAATTTGTTTAGATGGGACCATGCTAAGAGTAACGTTCTCATTCGCGGCTGCTGCAGTGTAGATGTATAGTAGAGGGCTAACAATAAGAATTACAGCGATTAATGTAACTACTTTCTTGTTTTTCATCGTGGTCTCTCCTTTCTTGAACGCTACCTTAGCGGCTTCCCTTCCTCAATTTGTTAAACATTTTTCCCGTATTTTATTCTTCACTAAATATTAAATATAGAAAAAAATAGACTACATAAATCCAGAAAAAAGCCCCTTAGAGATGCTTTTTCTTATTAGGAAACAAACAGCCGTTGACATAACAATTACTATTGGAACAATCAGCGCGGAAAATTCAGGGGCTGTCGGTGTGGGACTTTGAGCTGTCGATGTCGAAGGGGGAGAGTTTGTTTGACTGTCAATAGTTACAACCCCGCTAATTATAGTGGCGGGTATGCGTTGACTGATACCCAAATCATCAGTCGGAGGGGGGGCTAATTGGCTGCCGTCTATGGATATCTGGGATACTCCACTGTTTAGCACTTGGAATGTTATTGTGGCTAGAACACCGTTTCCATCAGCGGTTTTCCCGCCCATTATAGCAGTAGCTACAGTTTGAATGAAGCCGTTACTTCTATTTTCCGCCGATAATAAGGGGCTCCAAGTGAAAAGTGTTTGTCCAACATCAGATAGAAATGGGCCTTCCTCAATACCAGTTAGGTTCAATACGTTAGGGTTCCAAGTTAAATTGAGGTTCCAGCCGCATAAGCCGTGGACATTGTTTATTGTAAAGTTTACCTCGAAGGTACTTCCTATTTGGGTAGTGGACAAGTGGGTTGTGGTGGGCGTTATGCTGAGTGTTGTAGTTTGCTGTGCTTCTGAGATGGGTATTGTTATGCAGGTTATGGATAAGAGGAGTAGAGTTATGGGTAAGAGGTTTTTTGGTTTCAATGGCTTCTCCCTTGGCGGTTATGAGCCGGGTTGAGCCATATTTAGTCTACCAATATATTGGATAGAGGGCTCTATAGCCTATGTAGAAAAGTGGGAGGCTGATATTACGCCCAGATTAGTCAGATTTTTTTCTAAGCCAGAACGCAGCGCCGCCTAAAGCAAACACTGTTGCAAATATTAATGGGTAGAGGACGATTGCTGGGAGGGTTAAGGATTGAGTACTCAATGGATTATTCGTGCCTCGAGGCGTTGGGCTTGTTCCAGGTGGAGGGGTACTGTTAGATGTGCCGGAGTCAGTTGCGCTAGGGTTTGGGGTGGCTCCGCTGGCGTCGCCTACAACAATTGTTTTTGTTGTAGTAGCATTTAATTCTGCGCTGTTAATCACCGTTAAAGTAACAGTATACGTTCCGGCAGTCTTATAGCTGTGAGAAGTGTCTAAATCGTAGGATTTTTGTCCATCCCCAAAATCCCAGTTACCATTAACTATGGTAACATTGTAGGGGTCATAGCTTTCGCTAGAGGAGAAGTGTATATATTCATTAACTGGAAAGATTTGATTCGTATAGTTATCCGTTGTTATGACGGCGACTGGCGCAGTTATACTCTTAACGGTTACGGCAGTGACAGCCGTTGATGACCCATGGGAATTAGAAACTGTTAGTGTAATTGGTATTGTTCCTGGCCAGAAAAAATTATAGTTAGCGGTCATTCCTGTTAATGTTCGGGATTCGTTATCGAAGAATGTCCAAGTGTATGTTTGGTCTTCTGCGTCTTGGGGAACAGTGTTAGAAGCGTCTAGGACTACAGTTGTAAATTGATTTACGGTTTGGTTTGAGCCTGCGTCGGCGACTGGTGCGCCTCCCTCTGGAACATATGACACTGTTGTGGAAACGGAGGTTGATGCTGGATATGGAGAAATAGGTGTAGTGTATTCGGGATTATATAATACATCGCCTGTTGCGATGTTTGTAAGCAGCTTTTCGGCGGTTACAGTGATTGTTGTGCTGGCAACTGGTTTTAGCACTTTGAACGTAAGTCTTGCTAGCGTGCCATCGCCACTGGTTGCGAGTGCCGTTCCGACGTCGAATCCAGTCGCTCCCATGATTTTCCAACCCTTTGTTGCGTCGAAATAGGTTTGATGATCTGACTCTGAGAAGAAATCTCCTTCGACAGGTTTTGTTGTCATTTCGACATATTGAGAATCCCAAGTAATGTTTGCTATCCAGCCCCAGAGGTCTGTGACTCCTCTGATTGTATAATCGAGCGTAAAAGAGGCTGAGGGGTCTGTTACCTCTACCTGTGCTGGACTGAGACTCAACACAGGTTGGGTTTGTGCCGGTATAATTGGTATGAGACAAAAGGTGGAGATTAGTATCCCTATGATTGCAGTTATAGCTATCATTTTTTTGTTTTCAATCATTTTGTTAACCCACACTATAGTATAGTACCCAAGCGTTTGAGAATAGCAATAGGTCGTTAAAGTTTACGTCGCCATCGCTATTGATATCGACCATGTGATTCCACGGTTGACCACTGTAGGCTGCGACCCAATTGTTAGAGAAGGCTAGCAGGTCATTGAAGTCCAAAGCGTTATCTCCAGTGAAATCAAGCTGGTGAACGTAAAATGACACTAGGTTTGAAGCTAATATGCCGTTGGAGCTTGCAGATATGAATACGTCGTTTTGGCCAAGTAACGCTCGTGGTCCAAGTTTAAAGGATAAAGAGTATGAACCTTGGCTTCCACTGGATGTTGAAGGCTGATTTAAGCCCTGAGCTGCTCCGATGAGTGTGAAGGGTATGGTGGTCTCTGGGGCTAATGGGTACCCGCCTTGGTCGGGCCAATTGGAGTATAATTCGGCATAAGCGTATGCTTGTCCTCCAGTTGCCCAAGAATGTATGGCTAGACTTACCGTTCCTGTAAATCCTGTGCCAGTGGAGAATTGTTCTTGCTTTATGCCGCCTGATGATAGGGGAACGCCGTTGTTGTCATATACGCTCACAATAGCTACTAAATCTCTTGGTAGAGCGTCATTGTTAATTACACTTATAGTGAAGTATGCTAAGCCTCCAGATTGGACTGAGGTTAATGGATTGGACGATAAGTCGCTTAAATAAGCTGAGGTGATAGCTCCTGGCGGATTTGACACTGTTCCAGCAGATACTGTTCTTATTGCGACAGACGTTTGTCCATTAACAACTCTTACTCCCACTAAGCCTGTTGTGGGTTGACCGTCAGATAAAAGTTCGCCGTTTATGGTTATGACGTCGCCCCGGTTGTAAGATGTTTTGGTTGTTGATACGGTTACTTCTAGTGATTGTGCATTTACTACTAGGATACTGGATAATATTATTAAAGAAAAAAGAAAAGAGAGGATTGTTTTAGTTTTCATGTTTATCCCCTGAGTTTATGCTACGTAGCTGATTTGGAACTGTGCTGGATCGTTCTGAACGCTGCTGACGAAGAGACCGTCGGTATCGAATGTTACGACTGCGCCGTTCTGGGGACAGTAGGGAGTACCGCTCATAGTTGGTTGGTTGCTTAGGATGTTGACGTAGACTTTGGCTGAACCTGTGAATGCATAGTTTGGAATTGCTAGTGTAGCTTCAACATTTTCGCTTAATGAGGCTGTTGATGCTGCTACTGGAACATTGTTGCTGTCGACCACTGTAATGGTAACGAGTGCATTAGATGAGATTACGGCACCGTCTAGTGTGCTAGTGGTTACATCAATTGTTACTGAACCTGTGCCTCTGACGACGGGGGATGATGCTGATACGCTTTCGATGTTTGCAAGGTAGTTAAATTCGAAGGTTGCTGAGTCCATGTATTGTACTTCAGAGATGTCAACTACTGCAACGATTGTCCAGTTAAAGCCGAATGCGGTTTCTAATTGTGTGTCTGGGGTTGGTAGACGGAAGCTGACAGATGCGATGCCGTTTGAGCCTGTGCGTGCAACTGCGTCGAAGAATAGTGCACCGCTGGGGGTGTTAACTTGGAATATCACATCTTTCTGTGCGACTGGAGCGCCGTTAGAGAATACATCTGCGTATACAGTTACCTCTTGTTGGGGACCAAATGGACCGCTTGGAGTGTCTGGACCTGTTCCGCCGTTCTCTGTGTAGACATCAACACCTGTGGCTGCTGCTTGTAAGACTGTGTATGTTACGCTCTTTGTGTCGGTTTCTGGGACTGCGCCTGTGGCACCGACTGTCAATTGAACTGCTAAGTGACTATCAGCTGCTGTAATGCCCGCCAATGACACAGTCTCTGTGTGATAGACATCGTCGTTAATTGTCCAAGTCCATGAATCAACTGGGACACTTGCGCTGCCATCGAATCCTGCAAGGGATGTGGATGCGTCTAGGACAATGTCTGTGCTGCTTGCAGTGTTTGGAATAGTTATGTATGTTCCGCTAACTGTTGCAGGGTTTGCTGCAATGGCGAATTTTGCTGTTGGACCGTGTGGTGGTGGTGTTGGGTTGTTTAGTGCTATGGAGTGTGGAAGAGTAGTAGCAATCGGAATGTCGGTGCCTGCAGAGTCACTTACGAGTCTTGCACTGGTTATACTTATGCTGCCGCTGCCAAAACCAACAACCTTGAAAGTGACAACGCACAAAGTGCCTGAGCCACTGGGGTTATTGTCATCCATCGCCACATCGTTAAAGAGACTTGGCAAACTACCGACAGCACCACTGTTATCAATTGTGGTTGGTGGACTAAAGGTAGCACCACCTGCACTCTTTAAGAAGGCGCCTGCTTCAACTTTGGTAACATGAACAATTGCTGTGGGCCATGATAGACCAATGACATCGCCATACAGATTTGTAACGTCATTGACGTTGACAGCAACCGTGAAGGTAGAGTCAAGCGGCAAAGTATCTGGATAGGTGAGGTCAATGTCGGTAGATGGAACCAAGCTAAGAGTCACGTTTTCATTAGCCGCTAATGCGGGAGCGATTGTTGATAGGACTGACACAACCATAAGAAGGGTAAGTGCCATTGCTATCATAGACTTGGTTTTTTTAGTTTTATTCATGTTTTTTTCTCCTTTCAACTTTTTAATAAAGAAAAAACGGGTTGGTGATTTTTTGTTTAGTTGTTGTATGCTGCCCAAGCGCCTGAGAAGCCCAAGAGGTCGTTGAAGTCAACTTTGCCGTCTGCGTTGAAGTCTGCATAGGGGTTTAGAATTTTGTTTGGACCGGTGTATGCTGTCCATGTGCCAGAGAAGTATAGTAAGTCGTTGAAGTCAACTGCGCCGTCGGGGAGGGTTTGTGTTCCGGCAGTGGTGCATGGGTTGCCTGATGGTTTGCCTGCAAAGTCTGCACGGTTCATAGTGATGTAGCCTTCAGCACTGAGGTATGTGGGGTCGGATTTTACGAAGCTGATCCAGAGGGATTTAACTGCGGCAGAGCTGTCTGCAGATGGTATACCGTCCATGAAGTACATGAGAGGTCGAAGGATAACTTTTGCGCCTGCGGGATCATTGTTGACGTATAATCCGGCTTGGACGTTGGCGATGGTTGGTTCAATGAATGTGCCGGTTGTTGGGTTTTTCAGATTAATTGGAACGATGTGGTGTGGACCTGATCCGCCTATGTCTTGTTGTACGAAGCCTAAACCGATGAATGCGATTGCGTATGCATTTGCTGGTTGCTGTATTGCTTCCATAACTTCTGCGTTAGAGGGATGCTCTTGATAGTTGGATGGTAGCCAATCGGCTGCTGTCTGACCGGTGGTTGCGCTGTATTTCATGTTGTAGCCGAAGGGTTTTAGGAAGTAGCTGTTGAAACCGTCGAATGTGCCTGAGGAGTATACTCTGCCGATGCGTTGGATAGTTTGTGCAGCGTCAGCTGGTGAGAGAGGTACTGGAGGAGTCTGAGCTGCTGCCCAGTCACCCCAAGTTGCGTATAGAGGAGTGTTAGTACCCGCGGCGTCTGATCTGAAGATGTCTGCTATTTGTGAGGCGCTGGCTCCGGTAAGCCATGTGACGGCTTCTGGAACCATGATTGCGACGCTGTCATCACCTATCTTGAACTCTTGGGGATTAAGAAGATGACAGCCAGTTGTCGGATAAGATGTACCATAGAAACCGTCGTGCTGTATGCCGGCCTCTGAGGAGGCTGCGATGTCTGCG
The DNA here is from genome assembly GCA_050108095.1 of Bathyarchaeia archaeon. GTDB lineage: Archaea > Thermoproteota > Bathyarchaeia > Bathyarchaeales > Bathycorpusculaceae > Bathycorpusculum. The sequence continues at coordinate 46,945 of JBNIDO010000001.1, read as the reverse complement.
GTCGGAGGATAATCCTTTGCTATTGCAGTAAACCCTGAACCGCTCCCAAGAGCGGTGAGTGTAACAGTGGTTGAAGTGTATGGGCTGGGCAAGGTTGCAACATAAGCCTGAAAGTCAGGCACTGCTGCTGCGCTGACCGGGTAGACTGTTGAGCTTCCATAAACTTTGAGTTGACCGGGTGCAACCAAGTCTGTCTGTGCCTGTACTGGAAGTGCGGAAAACGCTGAAATTGCTAGGAATGCTATTAGAAAAATGCCTATTAATGCTTTAGATTTATTCAACTTTTATTCTCCTTTCAAATCTTGTAGCGAACGATTGCTCGTTCAAAACGACTAAGTGCAAACTTGGAATATCTTTCTTGTCGATGTAGTCTATTTTCAACTTTTTAGGCTATACAACTTAGTGTTGAAAAAGTCGTAGCTATAGGCAGACTATAGCATCTAAATATTGATATGTAGACACAACAGACAACCGTTATCTTACCGCCAAGCCACTAAAGACACAGGGGAGAAAAAACTATCAAATTCCAAAGGAAATATTTCCAAGAGAGAGCAGTCCAAATAGTGTTTTTAATTTGCGCTGCCGTTTCAGCGGTAGTAGTCTCAGCGATGGTTTTTTCACTTCTCTATGAAGGATTCCCCGTTGTTTCAGATTATTTACTGCAGGGTTTTGGAATGAGTTGGGCTCCGACCAACGGATTGTACGGGACAATTCCACTAATTTTCCTGACGTTTTATGAAGGCATAGGATGCACCGCGGTCGCAGCATTGATAGGAATTCCCACTGCAATATATTTGGCAGAGTTTGCCGATAACCGTCTAAGAAACATACTGAAGCCCTCTTTAGAAGTATTAACTGGAATACCATCAGTGATCTTTGGGTTGGTCGGACTCGCCATAGTAGTATCCGCTATTACTGCGACAACCGGTGCTGGAAAAGGATACGGTATGCTTCCAGTCTGGATAGTGGTTGGAATAATGTCGCTCCCAACCGTAGCAAGCATATCTGAAGATGCAATAAAAGCGGTCCCCAAAGAACTAAAAGAAGCATCCCTCGGATTAGGCGCAACCCGATGGCAAACAGTGACCCAGGTTCTCATTCCAGTAGCTAAACCTGGAATCTTGGCAGCTGTCCTATTGGGTATGGGAAGCGCAATCGGCGAGACAATGGCAGCTTATTTCCTAATAGGAAGTGTCTCCCCAACGCTAACGTTTGATATCTTGGTTCCCAATAATGTGATTCCCGTTATAATCGCGTCAGGAGCCTTGGCGGACTTTCCGTATTACCCGCCGCTGTACGCATTAGGGTTTATTCTTTTCATCATAATAGGTGCTTTAAACCTGATAATCCGAAGGCTAGTTAAAGGAAAAATCTCAGGTGCTCCAAAGAAGGCAGGTATATGGTGACCAAAGGCCAATGAAATTTTTCTTGCTAACTTGGATTAGTAAATTAGTCAACTACTTAAAAACGCGTAACAGAAGCAGTCTTCTTGCCGCTTCAATAGCATTTATACCCGGAGTAGTATTAACTGTCTTCGCATTTTATCAAATAATGCTGCCCATTAACGAATATTTTGCAAATGGAATGCCATGGGACCGAAGCTTCAATGGATTAATAGTTAACGCTCTATTAAACGCAATCTTGTTTCTACCTGCACTCGCCATGTTCATATGCGCGTACTTGGAAGCCGAATCAAACACGCTGGGCTTCAAAATATCGTTTGCCCTATCCATCGGACTCTTAATCAGTCTAATCTTCAACTTTGGCAACCAATATCTATTGTTATTTTGCATGATATCCTACATCTTGGCTACTTTATTCGGATATGAAGTTGCGAGAAAAAACCAAAACAAGGGGTACTCACCGATCGTAGTGGAGAAAGTCGCCATCTTAGGTTTACGATTAGCAGCCTTAATCAGCATCATTGTGCTTGCAGGACTAGTATCTTACGTAGGTATAAGAGGAGCTGAAAATATTTCATGGGAATTCATTACAGGCGACTCCTTGATTCCCAGAGAAATTGCCGAACGAATTGTACAGGGCGAATCCATTGGGGGGATTCGAATCTTTATCATAGGGTCACTGATTATAGTTGGTTACTGCGAGTTAATAGCGATTCCTATTGGAATAGGAGCAGCTATTTATCTATCAGAATACGCTCCAAAAAGCAAATTCGTGGAATCTTTACGATTTTTTATTGAAACATTAGCTGGAGCCCCTTCTGTCCTCATTGGGCTTTTCGGATTAATTTATTTTGTTAAATATGCAGGCATGGGGTTCTCTACAGCAGCGGCAGGTTTGGCATTGGCATTTATGATTCTTCCATGGAACATAAGAGTCGCCGAAGAAGCTATGAGAGCAGTTCCGCAGGCCTACAGGGAAGCCTCTTATGCTCTTGGAGCAACAAAATGGCAGACTATAAGAAAAGTTGTTTTATTACCAGCCAGCCCTGGATCAATTACAGGCATTTTGCTGGGATTTGGCAAAGCCATAGGAGAAACCGCCGTGCTATTATTTACTGCGGGCGCTTTAGGCGTATTTGCGTTACCAAACCATCTCTCAATACCGTTTGGAGGTACGGATCAGGCAATGCCTGTCTTGTCTAATTGGATTTTGGGAGCTTTCATATACGTCCACCACAATTTCGGAGGAGATATCAAAGTAACAGAATCTCATGTCTGGCAAATGAGCAACGTTGCTTATTCTGGTGCCTTAGTTTTGCTGGGCATCTTCTTTGCCATAAGTATAGGAGCAATAATTCTAAGAAACTATTTGGCTAAAAAAACACGAGGAGCCTAAAAAATGTTAAAATATACAAAAACTAAAACACGGCTATTAACTCTGATTCTCCTTGTATCTATCCTGATTCCATCAACAACAACTCTCCACATGGCAAACGCTGCAGAAACCACCACTGACTTAAAAATCAACCTGACATTCCAAGCCAACAATGGCACAATAATAAACAGCACACAGCAACCCACATTCGCACCATTCGACCTAATCCAACTTACAGCAAACTTGACAAACGGAAACCAAACAATCCCAGAATCCACCGTAGTCTTTAGCGTCAAAGGCCCCTCATCAGCATCCTACCAAACAGAAATCGTTCGCACCGCAGAAACAGACACCGCCGGCTCAGCCAACATCACCTTCCGTATCCCCCTCGAAGGAATAGAAAAAATAGTCATCGGAAAATGGCAAGTACACGCCAACGTAGAAACAACAAACGGAACACTGCAAAAAACCGCATCCTTCCAAGTGGCTTGGCCCATCCAAAACCTAGCCATTGACTTCTATGACGCACAAGGACACAGTCAAAGCGTGTTTAACCGCAATGACACCGTCAGAGCAGTAATTGGGTTTAACAGTAACCAGTCGCAGACTCAAAGCATCAACTTCATCGTGCAAGACACTTCAGGGCACGTCTTAACTCATCAAGCACAAGACATTTCAGCCAACGCAACAGGCAAAAACGAAGTAACTTACGACTTCAAAATTCCAGATAACGCTCCATTCGGCTTAGCCTCAGCTAACCTGAATATTTATGGAGAAACATATGAAAATGTCAGCATCCCAGCAGCTCAAAACAAAATCGCATACTTTTCAATAGGCAACTATACAGCGCCGCCGGACCAAACAAGCCCTACAGCCACTCCTACACCGTCACCTGCACCCACACCTCTTGAGAATACGCTGAGTTTGTTTTCATGGCTGCTAGTGGCGATAGGATTCTTTACATTCACAATACTTGTTGTGTTCCTAAAAAGAAAGCCATTTCCGAAAATGGGTACAACCAGCCTGCCACCCGCTATGCCAATCCAAACCACAGACATCACCCCAGGACCAATACAGCAACCTCCGGTACCTTCGGAAAAATCACTTAAAGATTCATTGATACAGATCCAAGCGTTGGCAGGCCAGAGTATGCAGTCCAGCGAAGATACCTCTAAAGAGTCAAAGTCACACTTCGCCAGCCAACAAGAAGCAACGGTGGCTCACTTAAGCAACATTGCAGCTACAGCCAAAAAAATCCAAGAGTTACAGGCTGCGCTTAAAATAGAGAAGGAGCAACTGAATAGGGAAATTAGTGGCCTCAACCAAACCATTGATGAGCAAGAAAACATCATAAAAAGCTACTACGATACACTAAGAAACGAAGTAAAAAAAGCTCAGCAGCTAATTAACGACGACAAATCAGTCACTGAAGCAGAAGAGAACAAAAAACAAGACGGCGATAACAATTAAGGCAAAGACAACATTTTAACCCCAATAATTTCTGGCGCTGCAAAGCCAGCATTTTTGGTTTGCCACAACCCTTTTTCTATATAGTCACTAAATTCTACCAACATACATCTTAAACTCATCTAAGTCGTTAACCTCTCATGGGAGAGCAATAGTAGGGTGAAAAACCTTGAAAGTTAAATGTATAGGCTGCGACAAAAAATTTGATATCTGCCTAGATAATTTTTCTAACCATGAGATAGTCTTCTGCCCAGTATGCGGTTTAGACCATGAAGTAATCAAGAAAACAAGCCACGCCATAGTGGCATCCCCCTTGTATAGCTGACAACGCAAAAATGTTAATCCTTTTAAACTCAAAATGCTTGTCTTGAGTTATGAAAGAAGTCGAAGTTAAAATCTTAGAAATAAACAGGGAAAAAATCGTCAAAATTCTCTCAGAGTCAGGAGCTTTGAAAGTTTTTGATAGCGATATATTAACTATCTTTCTGGACTTCCCTGACAATCAAATCCACAAGAGAAGAGATGTTTTGAGGCTAAGGAAAGAGGGAGACAAATCAGAGTTAACATACAAAAAAATTGAAGAAAACCAAGCGGTTAAGCAAGCACAAGAGTATGCCGTAGAAATCTCTGACATAGAAACGACCCAAACTATTCTACAAAACCTCGGTTTGGGGGTGACGCAGAAGATGAATAAGCATAGGCTCAGCTACAAAATAGGAAGCGTTCGCTTCGACATTGACCGCTATACCGGCGAATTCGGGTTTATCCCAGAATTTCTTGAGATTGAGGGCCCAGAGGACGGCATCAAAAAATACGCCAAGCTTTTAGGTTTCCAAGGAAGAGATTGTTTACCCTGGTCCACAGACGAGTTGATCCGTCACTACCAAAGTAAAAAGAGTTAGCGTTTGGTTTTGGGTGATTTGGGCTTGCGTGATGGGGGCGATTTAACAATTTTTGCTGCTTGTTTAGGTTTGGCAGGTGATTTCTTGGAAGTGTTCCATTTGGGGTATTCGCCGTGTTCTTTTTTAAAGTTTTCCAGAAGTTGTTCCTGAGTGGTTCTGGGTTTGTCGCTTAGCATCCAGCCGACGGCAACTTTTTCTATGAAACCGTCGTTGAAGAGCATGGAGTGAATTTTCCTTGTTGTTTTTCCGCCATATCCCGCTAAGTAGCCGCCAAAGACTCTTTTGGTGGGTTTTTTGGATTTGCCGATGAAGAGTATGTCGGAGGATGGTTTGTCGCTGACTGTGCAATCAATCAATGCTATTACGCTGTTTTTGTTGTAGGGTATGCTTGTGATTGGTAGGCCTTTGAGGGGTAAGAATTCGCCGAAGCCATTTTCCTTTAGGGTCTGGGAGTTCATGTATTTGAGTAGGCGGATGCCTGAATTTAACCGTTACTATATAAACTATATTGCCCTATAGATTTTATTTTCAAAGGACTTAACCGCAACATGAGACTTAATTCGTTCACGGTGTCCTTCAGTGAACAAGAAAGTACCGCTGTTCAAGTTTGAAAACTTTACAGTCGCCCGCCCAAAATGCAGAGACATAAGTGATTCGCCAAGGAAGCACAACCGCTGAATCCCTACGAGCCTACGCCCACAACTTATTATTTACGCGACTTACTATATAGTATATTGCGCTCATTGTCTTTCGGTAGAATAGATGCGCCGAAGGAGAGGGCTCGGTAGGGTAAGGTTTGCCGGCTAAATCCAATTTCTACGCTGAAGAAAACAGTGTTCTGTCCCAAGAGATAAACCTAGATAACCCAAGGTACTACATCAACAGGGAATTGAGTTGGGTAAGATTCAACGCCCGTATCCTAGAAGAAGCACGTGACGAATGGCACCCCCTGCTTGAGAGGATCAAATTCATAGCCATATGCGGCAGTAACCTCGACGAGTTTTTCATGACAAGAACCGCCCGGCTGATAAAGAAGAGCAACAAGCGCCCCGAAGAAAAAGCCATGGACGGCATGACCGCTATGGAACAGATCAATGCCACCCGTCAAGAGATTATTCCTTTGCTTGTGAAGCATGCGAATTGCTGGAAAAAAGAGCTTGTACCTGCCTTGTCCAAAGAGGAGATATTTATTCGGCAGTTCAGCGAGTTTCCCGATGGCTCCAAGCAAAGTTTGCGTGAGTATTTTAAAACCGCTATCGTACCTGAAATGCAAGTTTACAAACCTGACTTTGACAGCGCATGCATAGAGAATCTGCGAGTTTGCTTATGCGTTGTCGGCTTTGAAGATGATTTATACAGAATTATTGAGGTTCCGACCGAACACGTTGGTCGCTTAATCGGGGTTCCTCAGAGGACCTACAGGCAGGTTTTAGATGGCGAATTAGATTTTGTCTTTCTCGAAGACCTCATTTGTAACTGTTTAGACCTTGTTTTTCCAAACGAAAAAAGCCTGATTGGGTATCCTTTTCGGTTGACCCGTAACGGCGAGATAGAAATTCTTATGGATGAATCCTCCGACTTTATGAGTTCCATAAAGAAAGGGGTTTCGAGGAGAAAAACCGGTTTCCCTACCCGACTTGAATTTGACAAGAGAACACCCCAGACAGTCAGGGAGGCAATAACGGCTCACTTTGATTTACCACCGTACTTGGTCTACGAGTTCGATGGTCCACTTGGGCTTGTTGATTTATGGCAGTTACACAAGTTGAACCGCCCAGATTTGAAGGACAAAACGTTTCTTCCCTCAATTCTGCCGCTGCTAACCCCAAACGAGAACCTGTTCCAGACCATAGCGAAACGGGACATCGTCCTCTATCATCCCTATGACGGGTTTGAAGTAATCATTGACCTGCTTAAGGACGCAGCGCAGGATAGGGGTGTTGAAAAGATATTCATCACAATGTATCGCATGGACCCTAAATCTCCCATCGTTGACGCGCTCGTTGAAGCAGCGAGAAACGGCAAAAAAGTAACTGCTATAGTTGAGTTGAAGGCAAAGTTTGACGAAGAAAACAATATCTTGTTAGTTTCTAAGCTTAGGGCGGCAGGCATCGACGCAGTTTACAATTTTCCAAACCTCAAAGTCCATGCCAAACTCTGTCTCATAGTTAGGAAAGAAAAGAAAGGCATCGTCAGGTACTCGCATATTGGGTCAGGCAACTATAACGCGGTTACCGCAAAAATCTACGGTGACATAGGATACTTGACAGCAAACCACGATGTGGGGGTGGAGCTTGAAGAGCTTTTCTACATACTGATCAATGGATTACAAGAGAAAGAGTTCAAGCATTTACTTGTCGCGCCGAGGTCTCTTAAAAACGAAGTTTTAAGGCGAATCGAGAGGGAAATCGAGGTCCACCGCAAAACCGGCAGAGGCTACATCGCATTTAAACTGAATAATCTAGAAGAAAAAGACGTCATAAAAGCTCTCTATAGAGCGTCTATTGCGGGAATAAAGGTTGAACTCAACGTCAGGGCTCTTTGTTGTCTACGACCGGGCATCACAGGAGTCAGCGAAAACATCTCTGTAATCTCTATCGTGGGCCGTTTCTTGGAGCACGCCCGCATGTACTTCTTCCAAAACGGTGACAACCACGAACTCTTAATCGGCAGTTCAGACCTGATGTTCCGCAACCTCAACGAACGGGTTGAAGTGCTCTTCAGCGTCCCCGACCCGCAAATTCGATGTGCAATCCTTGAAAACATGCTAAAGATCCACCTCAAAGATAACGTTAAAGCCAGAAGACTTCTACCCGATGGAACCTACGAAAAAGTGGTTCCCAAAGAAGGCGAAAAAGGCCTAAATTCCCAGTTCTGGCTAATCCAAAACCGAGGCATCTGGCATGAATACGCAGCCTACATCTCAGACATGTGAGTTAAACACCAGTTACTGCAGGTTCGGAGCGGAAACGCTGCTTAAACTCCTCGACGGCGTCGACGACCTAATCGACGGAGTCATAGAAAACACTGACATCGAATGCATCCACAAAACCCGTGTTGCATCCCGTCGTCTAAGGGCGGCGCTGCCCCTGTTTAGCGCCTGTTTTGACAAAAAAGACTACAGAGACTGGACAAAGGAAATCAAGAAAGTCACTAAACTACTGTCACAAGCAAGAGACCTCGATGTTCAAATCGCTTTCATCGAACAATACCTAAAAAAACTCAGCTCAGCCGAGGAAAAAGCATGCATTAACGTTCTGCTTAAGGACCATAAAAGCTGCCGAAAAAACGTCCAATCCCCAGTTGATTCGGGGTTAAAAGAACTAAAAGACTGCAACACACTTGGCGATGTGGCGCAGAACTGCAAGGACATAGTTGCTCAAGAGCTAAACCAACCTTTTGACCCCAATCAGGTTTTGGAAAAAGCTTACTGGCACATATCTTATAGACTGGATGATTTTCTATCGTTAGCCGCCTACGTTTACATGGAAAAAGAGAAATTGAAGCATCACCAGATGAGGATTTACGCTAAGAAACTCCGTTACACGATGGAGTGCTTTGCTCCTCTCTACCCAGACAAGCTTAACGGCGAAATACAAACAATAAAGAGGTTCCAAGATGTGCTGGGCGAAATGCATGACTGCGATGTGTGGATTGATTACATCCCTCAGTTTAACAAGAAAGTTCAGGGCAAGACAAAACTCTCCAAGGGCGCCACTAAACTAAAAATCAATCAAGCCCTCCACAACTTCCAAGCCTACGTGGTAGACCGCAGAAAGAACAATTACAACCAATTCGTTAAACTCTGGGAAGAAAAACAAGAAAACGGTTTTTTCGACAAACTACTAGAAAAAACGAGTCGACATTACATGGCGTTAACTCAAGAGAGAATAAAACAAGCCCTAGCAGACCCCAACGTGAAAATCGCCTTGATATCCGACGTCCACGCTAACCTGCAAGCATCGGAGAAAGTGCTTGAAGACGCACAGAGCCGCGGAGCCAACGTTTTTCTCAACGCAGGCGACTCAATCGGTTTCGGCGCTAACCCCAACGAAGTAATAGAGATGCTCTGTGAACAAAACGGGTTAAGCATCGTAGGCAACTATGACATAGAAGTGTTGGAGGGCAAAAGCGACGCTAAAGGCGAAAAAAAGGCTTCTTACAAATTTGCCAAAAAAGAGTTGTCTCAGTCAGCAAAGTGTTATCTTCAGTCTTTGCCGCATGAACTCCGCCTTGAAGCAGCCGGACAGAAACTTCTCGTTACCCATGGAAGCCCTGAATCCATCGAAGAACACATCTACCAAGACACCCCACCACAGCGGCTTGAAATTTTAGCGGCTGACGCCAAATCAGACATCATTGTCGTCGGGCACTCGCATGAGCAGTTTCAGCGGCTAGCAAACGGAGCCTACTTCATCAATCCAGGAAGTGTAGGTAGACCCGGCGACGGAAACCCCCAAGCAGCCTATGCTCTTCTGAGTTTCAACCCATTCAAAGTTGATCTAATCAGGTTAGATTATGATGTTTGGGCTGCCGCAGACGCACTTAGAAAAGAGGGGCTGCCTGAGAGTTTTGCACAGATGCTTCTGCGTGGAGTATCCCTTGACGTCATAACAAAAGAAGACCGTGCTAGAGCGGGTTTTTCTGAAGCAAATTGCAGCAAAGCCGTGGAGGCATCGAGCAAGTTTTCGGGGAAACAATGGCCTGACGTTGACCACTACAAACAGGTAACTAACCTTGCGTTAAGCTTGTTTGATGGGCTGGCTAAATTGCATAATTTGGGTAGGCGGGAGCGCTGCTGGTTGGAATGCGCCGCTATGCTGCATGATGTCGGCTTGTCAAAGAACAGCGGTAAACACCATAAAAACTCGATGCAAATTATTTTGAACAGCACCCAACTGCCGTTTTCATCCATGGAGAGGAGGGTGGTCGCAAGCATCGCCCGATACCACCGCAAAGCCATGCCGAAACAAAAGCACTACAACTTAGCCTCCCTGAACCGCGCTACAATCCAGACAATCTGCGTTTTATCCAGTATTCTGCGTTTGGCAGACAGCCTAGACTATACGCATGAATCCAACGTTAAATTGTTAGGCGTCAAGGTGGGGGCTAAAAAAGTAACTGTTGAATGCGCTTCTAACTCGGATTTTGCACTGGAAGAGCAGGCGTTTAATAAGAAGAAGGACCTGTTTGAAAAAGTCTTTAATAGAAAAACGATGTTGGTATGGAAGCAGTGAAAAACGCAGAACGTGTCGTGGGATTCATTGATGTCGGCACAAACGCCGTACGACTTTTAGTGGTAAGGATAAACCCAAACCTTTCCTACACGATAATCAGCCAGGAAAAAGAAGTCGTTAGGCTGGGCGAACAGGAATTCAAAGATGGCATACTGCGACCTGACGCTAAGGAAAGAGCCATTTTTGTATGCGGCAAATTCGCCGAGCTAGCTAGAACTTACGGTGCAGACGAAATCGTTTCGGTTGGGACCTCAGCGATTAGGGAAGCAAAAAACAAGGACGAGTTTCTTGAGGAACTTAAAGCTAAAACGGGCTTGGAAGTTAAGGTTATTTCGGGGCAGGAGGAAGCAAGGCTCATCTGGCTGGGTGTATCCAGCGGGATAGACATCGGCGACGAAAAAGCGTTGTTCATCGATTTAGGCGGGGGCAGCACTGAAATTGCAATCGCAAACCAAAACGAATGCTTCTACATTAACAGCCTCCGCTTGGGTGCAATACGTTTGACTTCACAGTTTATCGGCGAAGGCTGGACCGGTCCCATAAGCGCCGAAACATACAAGCAAATCCGCAACTACGCCTGCAACAAAATAAACGTCGTAAAACCCCGAGTATTACAGTATGGGGTCAGGTTAGCGTGGGGTTCTTCTGGGACTATGATTAACTTGGCAGAGGTTTCGAATAAACTGTTCAAGAAAAACAACGGCGAAGCCGAACTTGTGTTGTCCAGAAAGAACCTAAAAAAATTAGCCACTGTGCTTTGTTGGCTGCCTCTTGAGGAAAGAAGAAAAGTACCTGCCATCAACCCAGACCGCGCAGACATTATTATCGCTGGAGCAGCGGTGATTGAAGCGGTTATGGAGCAGTTTGGTCTCGAAGAAATAAACATCAGCCACCGTGAACTCCGAGACGGCTTACTGGTTGATTACCTCTCCAAGTTCGAAGGTTTTAGGCAACTTCAAAAGACGCCTACGAGGAACCGTAGCGTTTTGAGTTTGGGGAGGTCGTGCAATTTCGACGAGAAACATGCTGAGACCGTCACTAATTTGGCGTTGCAGCTTTTTGACAGCGCCAAACAGATTGGATTACACAGTATGGGTGAGAGAGAAAGAGAACTACTCAAACACGCCTCTACGCTCCACGACGTAGGCGACTTCCTCTCCTTTAGTAATCATCATCTTCACTCCCACTATATTATCAGCAACGCGGGGCTTCCGGGGTTTGACAGAGAAGAACTCCGAATTATTGCTAACATCGCCCGTTTTCACAGGAAAAAGTTGCCATCCAAAAAAGCCCTTAAATTTGAAGGGCTCGACGAAGAAAGCAAGGACACCGTGGCGCTGCTGTCCACGTTTTTGAGGTTCGCTGAAAAACTTGACCGAAGCCACTGCGGCTTGGTGAAAAAAGCAGAGTTTGTCAAAGTCAATAAAGATCAGGTGCTTCTGCGGTTCTACTCAGACACTAACTGCAGTCTTGAAGAGTGGAGCATCATCCAGAATCGGCAGGCGTTTTTCGAAGCGTTCGACAAGCAACTAGAAGCGCAATGCATCGAAACAGCCAGCAAATAGACGTGGACGGGGGATGGAGAGCCCAACAGCTCTTATACAAGAACAGAGGAGATACCTCGGTCGCGTTAGTCCAAATTGGCTAAGTTGCTTGAGGAAAACGCCTCAACCAACCAGCAACGCAGTCTAGACGCAGAACTAAAAAAGCAGTTGCCCGCACCAACCACTGGAAGAAGATGAGCAAAGCACACACCCACTTCTTCTTAAACTAGAAAAGACAACTTGCCATGCCGTAGAATGCAGTTATTCTTTTTCCAGTTCCTCCTTAGCTTTAGCCAATGCTTCTTTCTGTGCATTATCCACAACCGGATAGTGCAGGTTTAGTTTTTCTATCTGAGTTACAATGATTTCGGAGATAAGGGCATGCGCCACCCATTTTTTGTCTGCGGGAATAATATGCCAAGGAGCCCAGGCAGTGCTGGTTTTGCTTAGCATTTCCTCGTAAGCCTGCTGGTACTGCTGCCACTTGGAGCGTTCAGAAAGGTCGGTTAAAGAGAATTTCCAGTATTTGTCGGGTTTTTCTAAGCGTTTGAGTAAGCGTTCTTTCTGTTTCTTCTTCGAAATATGCAAGAAAAACTTTAGCATCACTGTGCCACTTCGGATTAGATGCCGTTCAAAACAGTTTATGTCTTCATAGCGTTGACTCCAAAAGGCATCACCTTCAGTGTGAGGCGGCAACTTGTTTTTTCTCAAAACTTCAGGCCGAACCTTAACAATTAAAACGTCTTCATAGTAGGAGCGGTTAAAAATGCCAATGCGCCCCCTTTCAGGAAGAGCCTTTTGGTGGCGCCAAAGAAAATCGTGGTCAAGTTCTTCTTCGCTGGGGGTTCTAAAGCTTTTAACCTCACAGCCCTGGGGATTAACCCCAGACATGACATGCCTAATAGTGTTGTCTTTACCAGCCGCATCCATGCCCTGCAGAATAATCAGCATTGCGTAGGTGTCGCTGGCCCAAAGCAGTTCCTGTTCGTTTATTAGTTTTTGGCGGTTTTCCGCAAGGATTGCGGATGCATGCTGTTTTAGGGTTTTTTTGTTTTTTTCCTCTTTAGCCCAATTCGGCGTCCAGCTTGAAGGGTAAGTTTTCAGGTCTACTGGTTTGCCAGAGGGTATTTTGAAGTCTTCGGGGTGCATTGACATCAGAAATCAATCCATTGAAGGTAGGTTAACCTAGCAAATTGCTCTGTCAACTGTGTCGGCTCAAGAATCAAATAGCTTGAATCGTCAGACTTTTTTATTGGAAAAGCTAAAAAACACCTAGCTCCCTTAACAGTTAACTAAGAAACGTAGTAAATCGGCACTGCGTTAAGCTACTAATTATCAAAGTTAACTAATGCTTGGAGAGAGGAGTCTCAAAATGGTTGAAAAGGCTGCAGCCACAGGCAAAGGGAAATCCAGCGGCGACACCACCCCATACCATTTAGCCAGCAGCCAAAACATCCATCACGGCTTATTCTTACACATGAACGATGGATTCGCATACTGCAAAGTAATCTTTGACCAAACAGGCAACCCTGTCGATTACGTTTTCTGCGAGGCAAACAAAGCTTTTCGGCAGATAACCAAGCTGTGTGACAGGTCTATAATTGGGAAAAAAACCACTGAAGTCTACCCTTGGTCAAAAACCGAAGCGTCCGAATGGATAGAAATGTGCGGCGCAATCGCTCAAACGGGAAAAAGCGCGATGTTTGAGGGGCAATGCAAATCGTTGAATCGATGGTTTGCAGTTAACGCTTACTGCCCAGAAAAAGGCTACGTAGCCATGATAATCAAAGACATCACTGGACGCAAAAAAACAGAGCACGCCCTGCGACAGAGTGAAAGGCAATACAAGAAACTTGCTAACAGCATAACAGACCCCTTCTTCGCTTTAGATTCCTGTTTAAAATTCACTTACTGGAACAAAGCAAGCGAAAAAAGCACTGGCATAAAAAGCTCTGAAACATTGGGGAAGCATTTCTTTGAGGTTTTCGGCAGAACCAGAGCTACCCGCAAAGCCACCAGCGTCTACCTCGATGTCATGCGGACAAGGTGCCCCCGCACCATCATTGATAAGTTGCCTAAAGTCGATTCTGAAACAGTGTTTGAAATCGAAGTCTACCCCACTGGCAACGGCATTTCAGTATTAGCTAAAGACATCACCGAACGTAAGAAACAGCAGATCACCATGGAGGAATATGCTAAGCGCCTTGAGGAACTAGTGAAGGCTCGCACGGAAAAACTCAAAAACGCCGAGCGACTAGCCGCAATCGGTGAAACCGCAGGCATGATTGGCCATGACATCCGCAATCCCCTACAATCGATCATCGGCGAAGTGTATCTGGCGAAAGATGAATTGGGGGATTTGTCTGATTCAGGAGCAAAAAAGCGATTGCTAGACAGCATCAGCGCCATCGAAGAACAAACGCTCTACATCAACAAGATTGTGGCAGACCTTCAGGATTTCGCTAAACCCCTAACCCCCGTCACCGTAGAAACCGACCTTGAACAAATCGTTAAAACAGTAATGCTGGAGTTAGAAATGCCACTCAACGTTAAAGCGGTGTACTCGGTTACCAAGCCGTTCCCACTCCTCAAAACTGACCCCTCCTTTATCAAGCGCATCCTCACAAACTTGGTTCGCAACGGCATCCAAGCTATGGAGGAAGAGGGAGGCGAATTGTCGGTAAATGCTTTTCCAAGAGACGGCTCAGTTATCCTCGCAGTTTCAGACACGGGCGCAGGCATCCCCAATGAAGTAAAGGAAAAACTGTTCAAACCCCTCTTTACAACAAAGTCAAAAGGGCAGGGGTTTGGGTTGCCTGTGGTGAAAAAACTCGTTGAGGCGTTAGATGGAAACGTGAGTTTCGAAACCCAGGTGGGGAAGGGTACAACTTTTGTTGTTGAATTACCCTTGATAAGAAAGGTTTAGCCCAAGCTGACTTTTTCGCCTGTAACGATGTAGATTATGGATTCGCAGACGTAGACCGCGTGGTCTGCTATGCGCTCGAGATATCGGCTGACCAGTAAGCTGGATATGACGCATTTGTAGTTTTGGGGTTCGTTGTCGATTAGTCGGCTTAAGAAGTCAAGGTACATTTGGTCGACTTCGCGTTCTATTGGGCAAATCGTTCGTGCAAGGACTAAGTCGTGTTTACGCAACGATTCTATGCTGATTCGTACCATGGTGAGCACTTTTCGACTCATGTCTGCAAGAATATCCTTTGTTGCCTCATCGCAAGGGTTGAGTCCGATTAACCGGTCATTGATTGAGGATATATCAAGCGCGTACCTGCCGTATCTGGCGAAGTCGTTGCCAATTTTCATGTAAGATTTTATTGCGCGCAAATCTGAGGCGACTGGCTGGAAACGCGCAATCAACTCGAAGGTTTTATCTTCGACTTTGTCCGCCATCACGACAAGCATGTTGGACATTTCTCGAACTTGTTCTTGGACGCTTTTGCCCTCCAAGTATCCACGTATAGACAACTCTAAGGCTTCATACGTTAACTCGCCCATGCGGGTTAGCAGTACGGATTGTTCTTCTAACCCTTTGTCGATTATTCTGTTCATCAAATTGGTCCCTTATCCGAATTCTCCTGTTATGTACTTCTCGGTTAATTGGTTTTTCGGAGACTCAAAAATCTCTTTCGTCGAACCATACTCGATTAAGGAGCCCAAGTACAGGAAAGCGGTGTAGTCGGAGACTCGGGAGGCTTGCTGCATGTTATGTGTAACGATGACAACAGTATAGTTCTTCTTTAATTCGACCACCAACCGTTCAATCTTTGAAGACGCAATCGGGTCCAAAGCCGAGGTGGGTTCATCCATTAAGATAACTTCGGGCGCTAGGGCAATTGCACGGGCGATACACAAACGCTGCTGTTGTCCGCCTGAGATGCTTGTGCCAGGCTTTTTGAGGTCGTCTTTGACTTCCTCCCAAAGGGTTGCTTGTTGTAGGCTGCGTTTGACAACTTCATCGAGGTTCTTTCCTTTTCTTGCGCCTGTCAACTTTAAACCAGCTGCAACGTTGTCATAGATGGACATTGTGGGGAAGGGGTTGGGTTTTTGGAAAACCATGCCGACCCGTCGCCGTATCATCACTGGGTCAACGTTTGAATCGTAAATGTTTTCGCCGTCTAATAGTATTTGTCCAGTTAACTTGGCGCCGGGAACTAATTCGTGCATTCGGTTGAGTGTTCGTATAAAGGTGGATTTGCCGCAGCCTGAAGGGCCGATTAATGCGGTAACTGAGTTGGTTCTGATTGTTAGGTTTATGTCTTTGAGGGCTTGCTTTGTTCCAAACCAAGCGTTCAAGTCTATGCTTTGCATTTTAATGTTTTCTGAGTCATATGTCATCTTGTTACTCCTCCAGTATAACGACCTCTACTGAGTAATCTAACGCCTATGTTAAGGGCTAAAACTATTAAAATCAGCACTAAGGATGCTCCCCAAGCTTGAGCTTGCACTGTTTGCGAAGGCATTCTTGAATCAAGGAAAATTCTAAGGGGCAAGGCATCCATCGGCGAGCCGAAACCTTGGAAAAAGAAATAACTGCCAAGAATCGTAAGCAATATGGGCGCGGTTTCGCCTGCGATTCTTGCGACCGCAAGCAATGTGCCAGTAACTAAGCCACCTTTTGCTGAAGGTATTACTACGCTGATGATGGTTCGCCATCGGTGGATGCCTAAAGCCATCGACGCTTCTCGCACGCTGGTTGGAACAAGTTTGAGGGATTCCTCGGTTGTTCTTGCCACAATCGGGATCATCATGAACGAAAGCGCGATGGCTCCAGCAATAGGCGAGAAACCCATGCGTAATAAACCGACAACGATTAGGCTGTAAGCGGTGATGCCGACGATTATGGATGGGAACTCTGTTAATATGTCGTTGGTTGTCCGCATCCAAGTGGCGTACTTGTTATTTCCGTACTCAGCAAGGTACACGCCTGATAAAACACCTATCGGAATCCCTATGAGGCTGGTTAAACCAACAAGAATCAAGGTTCCTTGAATTGCCGGTCCAATCCCTCCATGAAGTCCGTTGGCGGTTAAAAAGTTCCAATTTATTACGGGTGCGCCTCGGATTATAACTTCGAACAGTATGCTTAGCAAGGGCACGATTGCAATAAGGACGCAGAGTAGGCAGAGCACATAGAAAAGCTTGTTCTTGAATTTACGGAAGTGATAGTTGTCAAGTTTTAGCTTTTGCAAGATATGGGTTGCCATTACTCTACTGCGCCTCCTTTCACTTTCAGAACACGAGTCACCATTATGTGGGCAAGGAAGTTTATGAGCAAACTTATTGCGAGCAATACTAAGCCTGCACCGATGTATGCTGAGCCTTCAAGGGGTGATTGGGAATCAAAGAAGCCGTTAGCTATCAGTGAAGGCAAAGTTTGGCCTGGCTGAAACAGCGAAGTGGGCATGGCCGCTGGACCTGTAGCGTTGCCTATAACCATGGTTACCGCCATAGTTTCACCCACTGCTCGACCTAAACCGAGAATTACTGCTCCAAAGATTCCGGAGCGTCCGTAGCTGATAACCCAGTGTCGGATAACTTCCCATTTTGTTGCTCCGATGCTGTAGGCGCCTTCTCTGATTGAGTCTGGCACTGCAGCGATGACTTCTCTGGTGACTGAAGCAACTGTGGGGATAATCATTATCGCTAGAATTAACCCGGCTGTGAGAAAGTCTAAGCCAAACGGCGTCCCACTGAATATGGGTATCCAGCCGAGGTAAGTGTTGAGAGGGATTTCAATATAGTCCAGGACCCAAAACCGCAGAACAAACAAGCCCCAGAGCCCAAAAATTRCGCTGGGCACGGCTGCAAGCATCTCTACTAGGTAGGAAAAAGGGACTTTTACAATTTTGGGAGCCATCTCTACGATAAAAATGGCTATGCCTATGCTTAAGGGTACACCGATCAATAGAGCGATGCCCGATGTTATGAGGGTTCCAAGAATGTAGGGTAGAACACCAAAAGATGCTGCACTTGGGTTCCAGTTTATCCCTGTTATGAAATTTACGCCAAATTCGCCTATAGCCAGTGTTGAGCCAGAAAATAGGATGTAGGCATTTAAGATGAAGACGACGGCGGCTGATGCGGCGATTACTGCGACCAAAATTTGGAATAGCTTATCGCCGCTTAGCTTACGCGTCATGTGAATCAGCCTTAGATTTTAAACATAAAGGAAAAAAAATGTTTTGGAAGATGATTCGTCATTGCCTCGCTGTCTAATGTGTCGGTATGGCTTCTCCGTTGAAGGTTATTGAGTTGAGCGTTGCTTCGTCGATTTGAACTAGGTTCGTTGGAAGTGTTGCGTATTCTAGTGGGGGCGCAAGGTCCTGACCGTCATGTACCACGTACCAGATGAATTGCACTATTGCAGTTGCTTTGTCCATTGTCATGCCGTCGACTACGCCGAGGTCCTTGTATACTAACATGTAGGTTGGAGTCACAATTGGGTAGGCTTGATCGCCTGAAGTGTTGAGTATGGCAACATCTGCCCAACTTTCACTTCCAGATGGAAGGGGACTTGGAAGAGATTGAGCTGCTGCTGTTGTTGAATCTAGGGTTGGTAGAATGTAGTTTCCTGCTGGGTTTTGGATTGCTGCAACAGGTACGTTGTTTTCTAGGGCGTAGGCTAATTCGATGTATCCGATTGCGTAATCTGTTGTTGTGACTGTTGCTGCAACGGCTGAGTTGCCACTTTGGCCTGTTCCAACGGGCCATTGAACGGTGGTGTTTGCTCCAACTTGGGTGCTCCAAGTGTTACTGACTAGTGAGAGGTATTTTGTGAACCAGTTAGTTGTTCCTGAACCGTCTGATCTATGGACAACAGCTATGGAGTGGTCGGGTAACGTTAAGTCTGGGTTGATCGCTGTTATAGCGTGGTCATTCCACATTGTTATTTCACCAAGAAAGATATCAGCGATTATGGGACCTGTGAGTTTTAGACCGGTATCAATACCAGGTATGTTGTAGGCAACTGTGATTGCGCCGATGGTTTCTGGGATGTGGAGTGCGTCAGGGGCTGCTGCTCTCTGGGAAGCAGATAAGGGTGCGTCTGTACAGGCAAAGTCAACGACTTTGTTTGTGAAGTCACTGACACCTTTTCCGCTTCCGCCGCCTTGATAGTTAATTTGAACATTGGGTTTCATTGTAGAGTATTCGCTTATTGCTGCATTAAGGAATGGCTGGGGGAAGGTTGCGCCTGCTGCGTTTAAGTTGACTGGTTGAGCTGCTGGTGCGGATAGGTATACGTATGCTGCTACGGCACCGACTATTACGACAATTGCGACTATTGCTAATATTATCGAAGTCTTCAAATTTATTTCCTCACTTGCCCTAATTGGAAAATACGCTACTTATATTGAACCTATGTACAAGACATATACTATATAGATATAGCATATATAATAAGTAAATGCTAAAGAACTATATTATAGCAGGGTTGAGACCTTCTCTTGACTAAAGAAGAAGCAAAACTAAACGAGGAACAAAGAAAACTCCAAGTCACAGGCGGATCAACTTTCATATTGTCGCTCCCCAAAGACTGGGCGACCAAAAACGAGCTTAAACGTGGAAGCTCAATGATGGTTCGCGAAGAAGACGATGGCTCACTGTCCATCGCCCCCTCAAGTTTTCCTAAAAAAGAAAAACAAGACGACGCCTACATCCGAGTCGGACAAACCGATAACCCCGACGCCATAATGCGAACAGCAATATCAGCCTACTTAAACGGCTACAACATACTCCACATTCGATCCCAAGGACAAAAAGTCCTCTCATCTAAACTACGTAACCACCTCAAACACTTCGCAAGACACTACCTAGTCGGCACAGAAATCGTCATAGACACACCCACAGATTTAACGCTACAGGTATTGCTCAATTATCCTGAACTGACGGTGCAGAATGCTTTGAGCCGCATGGCAATCATCTCTTCATCCATGCATAAAGAAGCGATTACGGCGCTCAAAAAACTGGACTCTCAAAGCGCTAAGGCAGTCATCGAAACCGACCGCGAGGTCAACCGCTTCGGCCTCTACATCGTACGCCTCTTGAAGCTGGCGGTTTCAAACCAGAGAATAGTTAAAGAAATTGGGTTAAGCTACCAAAAAGAATGCCTAGGCTATAGGCTGATTGCCAAAGCCGTAGAGAGAACTGCTGATCACGCTACCAAAATCGCTGAAAACACTTTGCTGCTCAAAGAGCCGGTAAACGCAGAGTTCCTCGAAAAAATTAGCCATCTAAGTGAGCTGGCTAATTCAATGTTTGACAACTCAATGGAAGCCCTCTTCAAACATGACTTTAACTTAGCCGAAAATGTCCTTGAAAGACTCAGCCAAGTACACAAAATTGAGAAAGAAACCGTGTTATGCTTGCCTAACGCGGAAATCGATGACGTGGTCAATTTGAGGTTGATAATTGAAAGCGTCAGGCGTACCGCGGAGTATGCAAGTGACATTTCTGAAGTTGTGCTTAACCTTAATGTTGAATCGGTCCTAAGCTAAACCATTTTTTTCCAGATTCGGTTAATGGATTGTTTGGATAGCGCTTAGAAACTTGCGGTTTGAAAGAAAAAATTCATTCGGGTGAGTCTGTTGGGCTCACGGGTATTGCAGGATGCAGACAACGTTTTGGTTGTCTATTATACTGCCGTTGTCTATTAGATGGGCGGTTCCATCTGGGCAGTAGACTTTGTCGCCTACTGCGGTTTTTTTGTATCTTGTGCTGCATTCTTTTAGTTTGCAGCAGCCATCACAATCTCTTGACAGCATACTTATCATTTCTCCTTGCTTATTCAATATTGAATCATCAGAAGGCGCCTATATAGATAATCTCCATAAACTATATACTGTAAATAGCGTCATAACAACACCATCCAAAAGAACACCAGCAAAGAGATAACTTTAAGAAACAAGAACCCCAAAATCAACCAGATGCAACACAACAGGTTGAAGGCAAAAGGCATATTCTTAGATTTAGACGGTACCCTCGTCGACTCCACAGTCGCCTACATAGAAGCTGCACGCATCGCCTTTTCAGCCCTCAAAAAACCCTTACCTCCAAAAGAAATATTGCTGGAAATCCCCCGCCGCCTAGAACAACGCTTAAGCATCGACGACTTCACCGAGGGCTGCACCCAAAAATTTCTACCTATATACCTCCAAGCATACTACTCCACCACAGAGAAAAATGCAAAACTCCTCCCAAACGTGGCAGTCGCCCTCGATACCCTGTCAAAAAATTCAAAGCTTGCACTCATCACAATGCGCCATGTACCCAATGAGGTCATCCAAAAAGAACTGGATTACCTCGGTATTGCCAGGTACTTTAGCCATGTTATGACTGCACTGGACACAGCTAAACCAAAGCCTTCGCCTGAAGCGTTAATCCGCTGTGTAGAAGCCCTGGATTTAGAGATGCATCAGTGCCTCATCGCCGGCGACTCCGTTAACGATATGCGGGCAGGAAAAGCCGCAGGTGCAAAAACCGTGGCGGTACTCTCAGGTCTCTACAGAAGAGAGGAATTAGCAAAGGAATACCCAGATTTGATGTTGGCGGATGTTAGTTTACTGCCAGAATACATCGAATAAGACTTTTTTGGATATATCGATTCCTGTAATATTACTAGTCTCTCCTTAGGACATTATATGCGCACTCGCAAAATAAAGTTTAATTGGAACCTCAATCCTTATGGTTGTGGAGAGGGCTTCAGCGGGAATCATAATGAATTTCGTTGAGATCATAATAGGGGAGAAATTAAAGGACGCCGATCCAGCTCTAGAAATTATGGGTTCGGACCGCAAAGTCTTACAAGTAGCATGTCAGGACTTCACGAACTACCTTAAATTTCATTGGAATCTAATCGGCAAAGAAGCAAACCAATGCGAAACAGTAGAAAAACTCGAGACACTTTTCAAAGAAAACGCTGATGAACTAGACGCATTTTTGGCTGTTTGGTGCAACATCTGGTTTAAGAAGTGGAAGCAACGAGTCAAACTGCTCATCGGCAACCAAAACGCCAACAAATGGAACAAAATGACCAAAAACATAACCGACGCAGAACCCCTCTGGCACAAAATCGAGCGCAAACAGGAACTCCAAGAAGTCGTCGTTGCAACCCTGATTAAGAACGGAGAAATCTGCGGGACAGAGATTTTAGCCGAGAACCTCCTCAAAATGGAGCTTGGCGAGAAATGCGTCCAAAACTTAAGTGACAAGGAAAGGCTTTTCATTGTATTGAACAGTTCTTTGCGTAAGGCTCGTGAGATGGCGCAAAGCCGGGGTCCCCTAATCTTCGTCAAAATTGATAAAGGCTATTACACGGCAGCCGAGTAGCCCCAAACCTTTCTTTTTGTTGTAACAGTTCTCTGTGTTTTAATGTTTCACATTTAGCTGAGTTCAAAAAGAATACTCTAATGAAATGAAAAGACTACGCTGATTTTTAAAAGATAGTTTTGGTGGCGTTTAGCAGACTCTTTGTCTCTGGAGAGTCTTAGTTCGCCAGTTGTAGCGCCTCATGGTTGCTTGTTCGCCGTAACCACAGGCTGCACAGCGCTTGTTGCGCACGTGGTAAGCACGTCTGCCGCAACGTCTACATTTGATGTGGACAACACGCCCTGTGCGTTTGCCCATTGAAGGAGTGCCCTTTCCCATTTAACTCACCTGGGTGGGGGTGAAATAAGGACTACGTTGTCTCCTCGGACGATTATTAGCCCTAACTTCTTTTGGTTTTCAATGGCGGTTGTGTCTTCTGTTTCTTCTAGAACCAAGTTTAGGTGTTGGTCGAATCCCTTGAGCCGTCCTCTGAGGCTTTTTCCGCCTTTTAAGCGTACCAGCACTATTTTGCTGAGGTTTTGTTCAAGGATTTCGGTTGTCATTTCGCTCATATTGGAATCCTCAAGTATCTTTATCTCTTCTATACTTTATATCTCAACATTTAAACCTATCTCATGGACTCGAAGAAATAACGGGTTAGGGCATGTTCAGGAAATGAATACATAGAATGTTAGTAACCTACCAGCTTTCACCATGGAATTATTCCCGTCACAGGTTACTGTACTGCTAAAGCTGTAGGCTATTCTGTGTAGCCGCTAACTCTCTTCTGATACCCATGAGGTCCTTCTTCAAGTCGTCAACGTAAAGCGTCCGCTTCTGCACTCCCTTCTGCACAGCACCAGCCAACAGAAAACCTGCCCCGACAATCTCTCCGATAGGCGAAGGATCAGGAAACAGTATGCAGGCGACCCCGATCTTAATCAGGTTGGATTTGTTGCCTTCACGCCATAACTTCTTAGCCTTAGCGGAAGTGTTGGCGGTGGATTTTACTGCCTTGTGAAGTTCAAGGTAGCTTTCACTTAGCTCGTAGAGAGTTTTAGATGTCTGTCTTGCCTTTTCCATTTTTCCACACTATACTTAAGATGCAAAGGTAAATCAAAAGTGTTCAGGGGAAACCAAGCTCAAAAAGGAGGCGTTTTCTGGCTGAGAAATGATTTTTTCTTTATCTAAGAATCAAAAACAGGGGTTAAAAACCTCTAAATTGACAGAGGGCAAGCTAAAATGAAAAATGTTTCGCAGGGGTTTTCATTGGCGCGAGGTCTATCGTATCGCCCTTACCTTATCAATCTCCCTATCTCGTTGCATGGGCTATGCCAGTGCCTATTGCGCTGTCATTGCTGTTTTGATTCATTTGCGGGAAAATGGAAGTAGGTGCATGGTTTCACACCCACCCCCGACCACAGGGAATCATGTACAGCGTATGTGGAAAATGCATTTGCCAACCGAAACAGACGCAAAAAATGCAACCACCACCTCAAGCAACCTTGTGGCGCCCCGCAAACCACCACAAAGAGAGCAGTTATCACTTGTTCATCAGGGAGGGAAAAAATGGATAAGCAAACAAACGCTGCTACAAGCTTACCTGCAACGAAACAGTGTAGCAGTTATCTACGCACAAATCTTTATGGGGTCAATCAGTGAACTCCCATCAGAGGTTAACTGTAATTGCAGACTATAGTTGAGGCGCCCACTAAAGTCAACGAATACGAAAAATTTAGGAAACCCATCCAAGAAATCATTAATTTCACGCGGACAATCGACGAAAAATACCGCGAAAAATGCTTTGAAGTACTATTGAACCGATACCTATCAACCCATAGAGCAGAAGCCGCAGATATTGTTATAATAGATGAGAGTCAAAACAAAGTGGCTGAAGCCCAAAATTCTTCGCTTGAAACGGATTATCCGGTTGAACTCAAGTTCTTTTTGCAGGAAAACAAAATCAGAGAAGAAACAATAAACAAGCTGTTTTTAAGAGAAAAAGGCAGAATACGACCAATCTACAAAATTACCGAGAAAAGAAAAGCAACCGCCCAAATCCAAATAGCGCTCCTGACAGCATTTGAAAATGCGTTGGTAGCTCCTAATGGCGCCTTCGAATTCCCAATGAGGACTGTGAGACAGAGATGCATGGACTACAACGTTTACGAAACCGATTTCACCTTGAATTTTAAAGGCAGGGCAGGCTTGTTTGTAAACGTCGATGCTGACGCGGTCAAATTAACTGAGCTTGGCAAAGCAGAGTTAGCCAACATTATTGCCTGCGTTTCAGAGCAATAGAAGATGCATTGTTGGCGTCTAAGAGGGCTACTCTTACCTCTGATGTCGCCTTTTATGTGTAATTGCGCTTGCACTTATATGGTTGATAAACACTAGTTGAAAAGCAAAAGAAGGGGGCACTAAACAACGGCGACACCGCTAGACTTCGCGATAATCTTTGCAACGTCCTTTGGGTTAAACCTAATTCCCTTTGCGGGCCCCTCAAACCTCTTGATCGCATCCACAGCGGCAATCGGGTTAGCTGGCGCCGATGCAGGCGTCCTTGTACTTGCCGCGGTAACCGTTGCACTTGCCTCCGCCCTTGCAAAAGGCATCCACTACATGGTCACGTTTTTTGTCAGTGGGCACCTCAGCCAGAAACGTCAGCAGCGGCTGCATGAAGACGCAAATAAAATTAGGCGCTGGGCTTTTCCGCTGCTGCTTGCGGTAGCTGCTACGCCGTTGCCCGATGAACCAGTGGTTATACCGCTGGGGTTGATGAAGTATAGTCCCGTGAAGTTTTTCAGTGCATATTTTTTGGGTAAATTAGCGATTGCGATAGCAGGGGTATTTATCGGTCAAGAAGCCAGTAACTTCTTTGCTCCTTGGCTGACCCCTGACCAGATATTCATACTATCAATCGTTGTGTCAATCATCCTAACAGTAGCCATAACCTATATCCTCTTAAAAGTGGACTTAAACAAGCTAGCCCAAAAGTACTTCCACCGAAAGCCTCCAGAAACTCAAGAAAAAGCCATATAAACCAAGCCAATAACCCATTTGAGACGATACATTATGCCCACAAAACAGCGACGATACCCCTTAAAAACCAAAGAAGCAAAACAAATCCTCGAAGAAGCATCCGCTAAACTCAACATAAAACTGGAGCAACTCTTCGGCGCCAAAGCCAACGTGGAAGTGGTCGAATCCGACGTAGGCTTAATTTACCTCATCGAAGGCAAACCCATACTCTTCAAATCTACCGATAGGTTATTGCCAACGCTGCTCTTCACTGAATTCACAGCGCAAGCCCCTAAAATCGTTGTGGATATGGGGGCAGTTCCCTATGTTTGTAAGGGTGCAACGGTGATGGCTCCAGGTATTGTGCGGGTAGAAGGTGACTTTGGCGTGGGTGATTTGGTGTTGGTGTCTGACGTTAAATTTGGGAAAACGTTGGCGGTTGGGGAAAGCCTCATGGATGCCGGGACTGCGAGAGTTACCAAGAAAGGGCCAGTAGTTAAAACCTTGCATTTTGTGGGCGATAAAATATGGGATTACATAAAAACATTGACTGAATAAACAAAGGATGCGTCTACATTGGGCTTGCCATTGTTTCACGTGCAGGAGCATTTCTTGCCTTAAAGTTGTCCGAAGCCTGCCTTACACGGGTTAATAGCAAGTCAATTTCACGCATTGCCTCGTCACGGCCCATGGCGTTGGTCCAGCCGTCCATTTTACGGTCGTTAACCCGCTCAGCGATGTCGTCTGCAATGCATTCTTCAAAGCCAGCGTGTTGGAGCTCGTGCTTTAACTCACCCTTGCTAAAACTATCCTTAACCAAATAAGTTCACCTCCAAAAGAGACCTCAAATCTAGACGATGTTGCAGAGCATTAAAACATAAGTGATTGTGCCAAACCAACAACAGAGGCAGATAAACAACAGATAGTTTGCCCAAAGCGACTTACGGAAACACCGTGCATTATAATGTCGCCTCACCGAGTTAGTTATGCTCCACAAAAAAGTTTAGGATTCCCCAAAAAAGGGGATGGATAGTTTGTTTTTTTGGTGTTTTATGGTCGTTTTCTGAGAGCAAGCACTATGCCGACGCCGACTAGTATGATGACGACGATAATAGCGGCTACTGCTGCAAGGAAGTATTGGTCAACCATTGATGCTGGTGCTGGTGTTGCTGGTGGCGCTGTGGCTGCAGGTTCGCTTGCGTAGAAGTATGCTGAAGATGACGATGGCCAATATGAGTTTGTGCCATCAAAGCTTGCGATGACGTTGAAGTTGCCTGAGATGTCGGGGGTCCAAACGTATGCCCAGTGGCCTGTGGCATCGCTGGTGGTTTCGCCGATTTGGCGGAAGTTGCCGTTAGCGTCGACTACGCTGATGGTGATTGGGACACCAGTTGTGTCCATTGGTAGTGGTTGTTGCTGGTAGACGTATTCCATGTAGTGGCTTTGGCTTGCGTCAGAGACGCATGGAACGCCGTTGGGGAAGCGTAGAGCTATCATGTCTTGTGTTGTGCCTGGTGAGACGTCCATGATTGTTCCTGAGATGGTGATTGGGGTTGCGGTTGTTACGCCGACTGCGGGTGCAGTGACTGTAAGTGAGGATGGCCCTTTGCTGTAGCAGTAGATTTGGTTGTCATAGGCGTTGAGTGAGAGCAGTCTGCCATAGGCGATTGTGTTTGAGCGAATAGCCATGTTGAGTTCGCTCCAGACTAAGGTGCCATCTGTGATGTTGACTGCGAGGAGTTGTGCGCCGTGGAACATCGGTGGGTTGTATTCGTGGCCGATGGCGAAGTATGCTAGGTTGTTGTCTTGGCAGTTACAGCCGAAAGTCCATAGTGGCCATACGCCGTATGGAGTTTCGATACCGGGGTCACCGACTAGTTTGGTGGTGTTGGTATACCATAACTCTGCACCTGTGGTTACGTTGTAGCACCATATGTCTCCGCCATAGCCTTGGAAGAAGACTACGCCGGGTCCGCCATAAGTCTTAAAGTTGTAAATGTCATAGTGGTTTGGCTCTGCGCCGTGGTCGCCTTTGAGTGATGCAGCCCAAGCTTTGGTGCCTGTGCGGGCGTCGTATGCTTGGACGTTGAAGTTCTGCATGTTGACGTTGATCCAGTAGCCGTCTTGGATTTGCATTTGTGTTCTTGTGAATGGTAGCATTGTGCTGCTTTCTTCGGCTGTGATGTTTCTGCACCAGAGTTGTGCGCCTGTTGTCATGTCTTGTGATGCTACGATTAGCCAGCCGTTCTGTTCGCCTCCGAAGCCTTGTGCGAATGTGAAGCCAGCGGTCATGATAACTGCGTTGTCTGTGAAGCCGTTGATTGCGAGTTGTGGGCTGATTGGTACGTCTGAGATGTTGTTGTAGAGTGGTACGGACCATCTGAGTCCTTCGCTCATTGCGTGAACACCGGTTGGGCCCCATCCGAATGCGTTGCCCATGCCGATTGCCCATGTCATGTTAACCATGTTGAGTGTTGGTTCTTCTTCGTTGCTGTAGTCGACGTAGTAGCCGATTAGGTTTCCGTTGTCGTCTGGTTGGACTGACAGGTGGGTGCCGTTGACGATGCTGCAGACGTATTTGCCTGTCATTGCTTCATACATGTTGTATTGTGTGCCAGTGTTGACGATGCCTGGTAGTGAACCCATAGTCCAGATGTATGGGCCGACTACGCCGTATTGGTTAAGGTTATGGAAGACGTTGTTCATGCCGCCGACTAATGGGTTGGTTGTGTTGATTGTGAAGAGTGTTTTACCGTTATAGATATCGGTAGCAACAATTCCGTTCGGGTTAGTGTTGTCGCATGCATATAGCTGTGCAAACATGATTCCGTTTAGAATGACTGGGGCGTATTGTGGTTGGTATTGTCTTGTTGTCCAGTAGTTGCCAGTGTCTTCTGTGCCGCCTGCTGCTCCGCCGGCTACACCGCCTGCGCCCCATGGCTTTGTCCACATGATGTGGCCAGAGTACACTGAGCTAGTGTAGGGGTTGTAGGGGCCTTCGTAGTCGTATGAGCCTGTTTCTGCGAACATTGTTGAGCCGAGGAATTCTTCTCTCCAGCCCAGCCAGGGTCCCATGATTTGGTACCATTCTTGAACGTTTTGGGCGGACACTGGAGTTTGCCAGTATTCTGTTGGTAGCGGAGTGATTGGCCATGCTGAGCGTTCGATGGGGTCTTCTTGGACTGTTAGAGTGACAACTTTGCTTTCAGCGGGCAAGTTGATTTGACCGCCGGATAGTGTTTGTCCACCATATTTAAGTTGGAATGTGTAGTTGCCTGTGTGATCAGGGACGAAGGTGAAGTAAGAGCCGCCTGTGGTGTCGCCTGTGAATGGACCCAGAGTTTTTACGGTTCCGTCTGGGTCAGTTTGGATCACGGTCATGTTGGTTGGTCCTCCGCCGCCGATCAAAGAGTCATAGTTTGGTACGGCGAGGAAGAAGTTGACTGTGACTGTTTGGCCGACGCCGACAGGGTTAGGTGCGACGTTTACGTATGCGTACTGTGGGATTTCTGCGCCTGATGGAACGGGAACTTGCGAAATTGCTAAGGGTAGAAGCGCGACTGAGAGTGAGACGAGAAGTGCGGTTGCGAGGATAGCTGCTGTGGATTTGCTTGTTTTTAGGTTTAACATTTTTTTCCTTTTCTCCTTAATGGTGAGAGCCCTCTTAGGCTTATAGCTATTTAATAGTTGCGCAAAAATTTTTAAAATTTTATATTAAAATTAGTCATCCATCCATATCAAACTTTTGATTAATGCAAGATTATGGTTGATAAATGCCCTTTTTTTAAAAAACTATAGAAAGCAATAGAGCGACTGAACAAAATAGCCAAAAAACTTCAAAAAAGAATCAAAAAATAAGGTTAAAATGTTGGGAAAAACGGCGACGGATAAGCAATTCCGAAGAGAAAACCAAACAGAAGACTAAACAGAATAAACACTATCCAAGCCAGAATAGCTATGGCTATCGCACGCAGCCATCCAGTACCGAAACTAACCTTATACACGCCAATCCACGCTAAAAGCGCCAGAAGATAAGCAAAGATATAGGCGGTTGCGCCAATCACTGCCCCAAGCGCAAAGCTAACCAGCCAAGTCACCAGAAAAAAGACTATTGGACCTGCAAGTGTGGCGAGGAGGGCTCCGGCGAAGGAAGCTCGTCCACCAGTCAACGCTTTTGCGGCTAGCCAAACAGGAATAGAAACAATAATCCAGAGAACAATCAGCCCGATAATTGTGAAAAGAATGCTTTCAAAAGTTAGAGCCGCTAAAATCAAGCAGTATTCCTCAATACAGATTGTGGACGCTGCCTTTTAAAAGTTACCAGTACACCGCCAACTCGGCAGTATCAAGAGAATTCTTTGGCAAGCTCATCAAGCTGCTTACGGCATTTATCGCATACCCCATCGTTAAAAAAGAAGTCCTCCTCAGCTATTTCAGCGCCACAGTTACCGCACTTCACACAAACTCACCCCTATGCATCTAAGCAAAAAACCGCTGAATCTACGATGGCTTGCAACAGGCAAGTTTCCACCAAAGATATTTTGGGTACTGGAAATTTAAGACTTTTCAAAGACACTATAGTGCTGGCGGTTTCCCAAAGCGTATTATACCCTTCAGAGCTATTTCTGTTGGCACGTGAATGCGTTGAAACCCTCGTTGGTTGTGGTGGAACCCGGAAAGTTCGGCAGGATTGCGGTGTTAGGTGACTTGCACGGCGATTACAAGTCCCTGTGTGCCCTGCTGGAACTTTTAGATTTGGATGGGGATCTGCTGGTTTTTTTGGGCGACTACGCTGACCGCGGGCCAAAAGGCGTGGAAGTCATCCGAAAAGTAGCTCATCTTCGCCGTGAGCATCCAAGAAACGTTTTGGCTCTGATGGGCAACCACGAAGACTACTCAGACAATGGGGAGCCCCAGTTCCAGCCTTGCAGCCTCATCGGAGAAGCAGAAGCAAAAACTGGAAGCTGGAACACCTATTTCAGGCAGGAACTTAAACCCTTCATCGACAGCCTACCCCTCTGCGCCTTAGTCCCCAACAATGCGCTGCTAGTCCACGGCGGCGTTTCAAGCAAAATCCGAGGCATCAGCGACTTGGAAAACCCTGCGGATGGGTTGCGGACGGATTTACTCTGGTCTGACCCTATGGACGGCGAGGGGGAGGAGCCGAATTGGATGCGTGAGGTTGGCGTGATGTGGGGCAGTGATGTTACCGAGACGGTTTGCCACGGGTTGGGTGTGGAGCGACTTATTCGGAGTCACCAGCCGCAGTTGGCAGCATCCAAGCCTTATTTAGCCCATGATGGCAGGGTGGTAACGGTGAATGCGACCTCAGTGTATGGGGGAACGCCGTTTGTTTACTTTCTTGACCCAGCTGCTCCACAGAAGAACAGTTTCTGCAACATCTAGTAAGCGGGTTTGATTGCTGTTTTGATGTAGCCACATACTTTTATGGGGTAATTCTGGTTCTTTGCTTTTGAGGTGAATTATGTTTTGTCTCAGGATGAACGCATGAGTATGCCTCCGCCTAAAAGGACTGCTGACGGCAAATACGTCTGCACATTGGACAACACAGTCTTCGACAACGAAGACGAATACGACAGGCACTGCATGGCGGCGCATACGGTGGCAGGCGGAGGAAAAACCTGGTAGCCAAACAGCCTTCACTGCAGTCCAGTATCCTCATAGCCACATCTGCAAAGGTTAGCGTCTGAAGACCAGTTTGAAACTTTTCAGTGGGTTAGGAGGTTTTTGGCTTGATTTCTGGTTAAACAGGCAATCGCTCGGTTATTTAAGCTTATTTTTACAGTTAAGGGTTAAAAAGGTTTTTATTTACCGTTTGCCCATCTAGTTATCGGTGCTTTTTTATGCTTTCTTTGTCAGTAGCACTCGTGACTTTGCAGGAGATTTTCGACAATTTCGCCAACCAAAGTGCAGCGGCGCTCCCCGGAATAATCGGTGCAATCATAGTAATCATAATCGGCGTTATCGTAGGCTGGTTCGTAGGCAAAGTAGCCAACCGAGTAGTTGACCGAACCGTAGAGAAAAACTTTGATAAAAGCGAAGTGGGAAAAACTTTTCGGAATTCAGGGTTTGACCTGTCGAATTTCGTCGGCGGCCTTCTCTATGCGTTCGTCATAATTGTGGCGATAACGGTAGCCATTGGACTGCTAAACATCCCCGGAACCGCAGGCGAGTTTATGGCGCAGATAGCAGCATATCTACCGCGGCTTTTAGGCGGCATACTCGTGATAGTTCTAGGCATTGTGCTGGTAGATTTCTTAGCCCAGCTTGTGGGACGCATTATTCGACCCATGTTTAGCCCGGAAAAATCCGAAATCGCAGACATGCTAAAGAACCTCCTATTCATCGGTCTTGTCGCCATAATCCTCAACATAGCCTTTGACCTACTATTATTCACTGCAG
Organism: Bathyarchaeia archaeon; assembly: GCA_050108095.1. GTDB lineage: Archaea > Thermoproteota > Bathyarchaeia > Bathyarchaeales > Bathycorpusculaceae > Bathycorpusculum. The sequence goes on along the minus strand of JBNIDO010000001.1, from coordinate 15,250 downwards.
GCGGCTTGGTGTACTCACTTATCATCGGCTTTGTCATCATAGGCGCAGGCATAATCCTCAGCGACGGCTTAATCAAATCCATAACCGACGACCACACCGAATTCAAATCCATAGCAGGCTACGCCAAATTTATACTCTACAGCATCTTTCTGCTCATCGGCACAGGCGCAATCTTCTCCACCTTCAGCGGCGTAACAAACATCATAGCCACAGTCGCATGGGCATTTGCCATCGCCCTCGCCATAGTCCTCATCCCCATAGTCTACAGCCTGGCTAAACGAATGCAAACAGAAACAAAATAACCAACCTTCTCCCCCTCCCTTTTTTGATACTATCTTCTCTAGTCGTTATTTACCGAAGGCAAAAACAGAAGAGCCATCTTGGAAGGTTAAATAGCGTGATAGCAATTGGTAAGACTTATAACCCTTCTCAAAAATCAAATACAAGAAAGTTATAGAGGTTTTTTGGCGGAGGTGAATACATTTGAAGATTAGCGAACTAATACAAGAATCAGACTGGCGCTCAGAAAAACATGTTCCAGTCGTTGACTGCCCAGACACCGTCAAAAAAGACGAGTACTTCGAAGTCACAGCAGCCATAGGCAAAGAAATCGCCCACCCCAACACAACCGCACACCACATCAGCTGGATAACACTATACTTCCTACCCGAAGGCGAAAAATTCCCCTACCAAATAGCCAAATGCGACTTCACCGCACACGGCGCCTCAGTCCAAGGACCCGACACCAGCACCGTATACACAAACCACAAAGTCACCGCCTCGATGAAAACCAGCAAACCCGGAACCATATTTGCAGAATCACTCTGCAACATACATGGGCTTTGGCAATTCTCTAAACCAATAAAAGTGGAGTAGCCGCCCTTAGATGGGTTGGCTATTTGTCACTGCCCTATTTTTTAATCTGAGCCTAGATAAATACCGCTAGCAAAGCGGTCTACGGAAACCACAAACAGTATAACCATACCCCTAAAAACCTTCCAGCAGTGTTTAGCCTTTATGGAAAGCCGATGTGAACATCATCCGCTCGACTTTGCTGTTGTCTTTGTCTGTAACCCAGACCTCATCAACCAACCCCATCACCCTATCCAGGTGTCTCTCGTCCACGCCAAAGGGGAAAACAACAACCAGATAACAATCCGCAGGCAAACAACGCCGCAACTGCGCAACCCGCCAACGCAGCCACCCCAAATCAAGACGCAACGCGCACTCCACCCCAACCACACACCCTCAGCATCCCTTGCCAAGACATCAACGTAAAATGTTTTCCCGCCAAAATCACACGGCAACCCAAACCCCACCTCACGATAACCACGATCAAACCAAAGCTTCAACGCTGCCGCAACCTTCAAGCCCTCAACAACAAGTGAACCCTTCTGGCACTTCTTGTAACTTTCCCTGAGTTCTTGGGGCAATTTTTCGGTTAAACTAACGTTTGTTTGTTCTTTTTCAAGCCAGATTTCACCCATGATTTTGCGCATCCCTAGATTTCAGTTTTCAGATTGTAAATACTAAATTCTAAACTTATTTAAGACTTTCTATAATTCAGATACTGAATAGTGTAAGGCATAAGCGATGGACATAACAGATTTGGAAGCAACAGGTGACCTGCAACTACTGCTGTTTCTTTACCCCAATAAGAGAGCAAAAATTTCAGACATAAACATCAAAGCAAGCAGATCAACACTTTACAATGTATTAGAAACCCTTTCACGACTTGAATTAATAGATGAAGAAAGGGTACCACCATATACACGATACATAAAACTGACAAGCGACGGACAAAAAATGGCAGAAAAAGTTTTTGAGATGGAAAAAATTTTTCAGGCTAAACAATCTCATAAAAAATCCCAAAATCCTCCATAAATTATAACGAAACAGATTATCATAAAATTAATTACTTCTTATACGTTCAACGAAATTAAAGAAATGCCTATTGTGGTTATTTGTTTAATTTTTCGAGCGCTTGCTGATTTTAGGGTTTTACTGTTTTTTGTATTCGAGGGGGCGGATGATTTTGAATTTTTTTATTTTTTTCCAGTCTGTTGTGTCTTCGGTTATTATTGTGTTTAACCCTTTGTTGTTCATGCATGCGGCGTGTACGCAGTCGTAGCTGACGCCTGATTCAAGCGTTAGTTTAGCCGCGTTTTGCAGGATTCTTTCGTCTATTGGTATCATGTTTATGGGTAGCGAGAAAAAGGCTTCTAAGGCTACTGCTGCTTTTTTGGGGTCTATGCGTGCTAGTGCGCCGAGGAGTTCTATTGGGACCAGAAAGCCGCAGTGTGCTTTGATTTTGAGGCCCTCGATGTCGTCGATTATTTGTTTGCATGCTTCCCCGTAGGTGGGGTGGGCTAAGGCGGAGTAGATGAAAATGTTGGTGTCAATGTAGTAGCTCAAGTTTTGTCTTCCTTTTGTTTGCTGTGAAGCTTCTTGAGTTCTACTAGACCTGTGTTGGTTTCCCATGATTGCTCTACTAGTTTGACGGCGTCAACGGTTAGGGGTTTGCCGAAGAGGCAGTATAGTGTGTCGGAGGGGTTTGTGATGCGTTTGGGGGATTCCATGATTATGCGTTTGTTTTCGGATTTTACTATGAGTGTGTCGCCGATTTTTACGTCGAGTGCGGTGCGGACGCTTTCGGGTATGGTGACTTGGTATTTTCGGGTTACTTTTACTTTGTCTTGCACGGCAGTATCACCCATGTACTGTAGTACCGACGTAGTACTTAAGAATTTTGAGTATTTTTTCAGTCTAAAAAGTCAATAAGGGTAAGAACTCAGCCCACCATAAATCTACTGAATCACCAAAAATGATTTATTCCTCCATAAATATTCATTTTTGGTGATAAACAGTGGAAGTGGAAGTCAAAGGCGTCGATGAGCAGGGTCGCATCATTCTCCCTAAAACTTGGCGCGAAAAGTACCTCAAAAACAAGAAAGCAATCATCCAAGCCAAGGGCGACACCATTGAGATTAAGCCGTTCACCTCAATCGACCTAACTGAATACTTTGACAAGATTGAGGTAGATGTGAAGGCGAACCTTTCTGATTGGCATAAAGTCCGCAAAGAGCTAAGAGGCAAGTAAATGCAGTCAGTTTACGTGGATGCGAACGTTTTCATCTACGCGTTTTTAAAAACCAAGAGGCAACTGCAGCCCAGCGAGTTGAAAATGAAGGAAGCAGCAAAAAAAATAGTCACCCGAATCAGCGGGGGCGAGAAAGTGGTGACTTCGGTTGTTCATTTTAGTGAGGTCTGCAACATTTTGGAGGATTACCTCCCGTTTGAGGAGGCGGTTGTTTTGGAGAAGGGGTTGCTGTTTCGGGAGAACCTCTTGGTCTGTGAAGTATCACAGGAAGATTACCTCAAAGCCGTAACTTTGGCTGAGACCTACCGTGTGGGCGCTAATGATGCTTTGGCTTACCTGTTGATGAAAAGAGAGGGCATAGCTACTATCTACTCTTTTGACAGGGATTTTGATGTTTTCACTGATATACGGCGGGTTACCGAGTAAAGTAGTGCTCAATTAACGCTGTTTTGGCGGCTTATTTGCTGGTTTTAAATGCCGTTGTGTCGCAAAATTGTTTATAGGCTACGGCTGGTTTGCGGTTGGTTGACGGGCGACTTTCCCGAATGGGCCATGCCAGTTGCCCGACCTGCATTGCGCTGACATTGCTGTTCACTGATTTCTTGTGGAGAAAAAAGTAGTTGATACATGCTTGCACATCCACATGGTGGCGGTTTCAACATAAAGCATGTTGGTGTGTGGTGGAATTCGCTTATGCTACACATAGCAGGCGCTGAAAAATGGTACAATCTAGAAAGCAATAATCGCGCTATTGCATTATTGTGGCACATTCAAGGTTGAAGGCACAAAAAGAGGGAGAGTTAAGCGAATTAGATTCGTAGGAAGTTTTAATAGTGTAGTACTTTTATTATTAGTAGGGAATTTAGATGCAGACAGTAAAGGTTACTAGGAAGGGGCAAACCACGATTCCAGCGGAAATCAGAGAAAAGCTGGGGATAAAAGAAGGGGACGAATTAGCGGTCAAAGTCCTTGACAATCAAGTGGTTTTTAAAAAAATACCCAATCTGCTTGATATGTGCGGGATTTTCGCTGGCGAAGTAGATATAGAAGAAATCAAGAAAGAAATCGATAAGATGCGCGAGGAATACTAGTTCTTGAAGGAAGTGCTTGATAGTCGGTTCCTTTTAGAGTACTTTTATTTTGAGGATTCATCAATTCGGCAGAAAGCGAACTGGAAAATGAGGGACCTCGCGTTAAAGGGCAATGGGATAATCCCAACGATAGTTATTGTTGAAACGATCCAATTTATCTGCCTTAAAAAGGGCAAAGTTGTTGCGGAACAGGTTTACCTAGCCATTAATGCAAGCAAATTAAGGATAGAGAGCTTAACTCCTGCGATAGCCAAAGAAGCGGGCATTCTCAAGAGCACCTACAGGAGTGTTCCAACTGGCGACTGTATCATCGCCGCCACTGCCATTAAGTATCAAGCTAGAATAGTCTCCGACGACCCTCATTTTGACGCAATAAAAGAAACTAAAAGAATCTGGCTGTAAAAATAGAGATAACATGCATTGGGCGACTGCCCAAATATTATGTTGCTAAATAAGCAGTCGATACATGCCTCTACATCCACTCTGCTGTAAACATAGAGCTGTGTTGGAGTGGTTTTCTTTAGCTGTTTTTTGGGATTTAGTTGACTTTGCTGTTGTCGATGCGTTTTGCAGATGCAGCCTGCAGAGCAAACGATACATGGTTTCACACACAAGAATTCGACTTCAACATGGTTCAACATAGAGGATATGGAGAAAAACGGATACCCCACACCGAAACAGACGCTGAAATATTATGCAACCCCAAAAAGCAAACGCCTTCAATTGCAGTCTTGTGGTGTGCCGAAAAACCCCACACTCACATAAAGAAAGAGAAACAGTTTTGCCCTTTTTTAGGGGGAGGGGCGGGCAGAGCAACGGAGGCTTCTAATCTTGATTGCTTCTGCTTGTAGAATCGTTCACAACCAGCCTGCAAACCGCAGAATAAGCCAACGCAAAAACAGAAGCAAAAGCAGAGTCCATTAGAAGTTGTTGTGTATAGAGGGTTGCCTGCAACAACAAATAGATAAGAAAATAAGAAATAGAATTGAAACCCATTTTTGCTCAGCTACAGGGTTGCTATAGTGGGCTTTGACGTATAGCCTAAATGTTCTCCTTGCTCCTCCAGTTAAGCAAACTAATGCTTTCTTAGGAGGTGATCCGGCCGCAGGTTCCCCTACGGCCACCTTGTTACGACTTTTCCCTCCTTGTGAAACTTAGATTCGATACCGCCAAGGAAGACGGCACCTCACCCAAGAGTCACTCGGATGGAACGACGGGCGGTGTGTGCAAGGAGCAGGGACGTATTCACCGCGCGCTAGTGACACGCGATTACTAGGGATTCCATGTTCACGAGGGTGGGTTTCAACCCTCGATTCCAACTACGGCAGGCTTTCGAGATTGCCTCCCCCTTTCGAGGTCGGAACCCATTGTACCTGCCATTGCAGCTCGCGTGTGGCCCGGGAGATTCGGGGCATACTGACCTGCCGTGGCCCGCTCCTTCCTCCACTTTATCAGTGGCGGTCTCCTCAGTGTGCCCAGCACAAGGCTAGTTAGCAACAGAGGACGCGGGTCTCGATCGTTGCCTGACTTAACAGGACACCTCACGGCACGAACTGGCGACGGCCATGCACCTCCTCTCAGCTCGTCTGGCAAGACCTTTAATCTGGCCTTCACACTGCTGTCGCTCCCGGTGAGATTTCCGGCGTTGACTCCAATTAAACCGCAAGCTTCACCCCTTGTGGTGCTCCCCCGCCAATTCCTTTAAGTTTCAATCTTGCGATCGTACTCCCCAGGCGGCAGGCTTAACAGCTTCCCTGCGGCACTAGAACGGCACGTGGCCGTCCAAACACCTAGCCTGCATCGTTTACAGCTGGGACTACCCGGGTATCTAATCCGGTTCGCTCCCCCAGCTTTCATCCCTCACCGTCGGGCGCGTTCTAGCAGACAGCCTTCGCCACTGGTGGTCTTCCCGGGATTATAGGATTTCACCCCTACCCCGAAAATACCGTCTGCCTCTCTCGTCCCCTAGCCAAGCAGTATCCCCCGCAATCCAACGATTAATTCGGTGGATTTAACAAAGGACTAACTTAGCCAGCTACGGATGCTTTAGGCCCAATAAACATCCACACCACTCGAAGAGCTGGTATTACCGCGGCGGCTGACACCAGACTTGCCCTCTCCTTATTCCCCCAGCTTTCTAGACTGGGTAAAAGCCTTCCTCAGCGGATGGCACTCGGGATAGCCCTGTCACACTTTCGTGTATTGCAAAGGTTTCGCGACTGCTGCGCCCCGTAGGGCCTGGGTCCTTGTCTCAGTACCCATCTCCGGGCTCCCGCTCCCACGGCCCGCACCGGTAAAAGGCTTGGTGAGCCATTACCTCGCCAACAACCTGATCGGTCGCGGCCTCATCCTTGGGCGATGCAAAGAGCATTACTTTGCATTTTTTGGGTGAAGACACATTCCAGTGTTCTTCGCCTATCGAGAGTTAGCCCCAGTTTCCCGGGGTTGTTCTCGTCCTAAGGGCAGATTAGCCACGTGTTACTGAGCTGTGTGCCGTGCCTCTTGCTGAGGCACTCGACTAGCATGTCTTAGTCCTATCCCGATAGCAGTGGGGTCCGGCAGGATCAACCGGAGTTGTGCACTCCGTGTGTTCTGTCGGATCTTTTGTTTTTTGTGTGGTACGAATATATTGACACATTCCTCGCATTCTCTAACTTAACTGGATTTGGAGGGAAAACATTCCACTCTATACGTCAAAGCCCAATTCAGACCTAACTGAGCAATTAGTCAGGTCTACATACGTGTCCCCGCAATTGGAGGCCAACTCCATCATCCCTGTAAGGCGAATTCGCCGTTTCGGTACGGGTTGAGCCGCCGCCATGTGATAATTGCGGGGCTAGCAATTGTAGCTGAATTTACACAGAAGTGACTTTAATTCATATAAAGGTTTCTTTTCACCCCACACAAACACTGTCCACCAAAGTAGCAGCCGTTCTGTGAGTCTCCTTCTGTACAATAATATAATGTTTTGATTGGTTTTTAACGTTTCGTTGCATTTTTTGAAGAACACAGCGCTTCCACAATCAGGCGTCGAGGGAGGTTTTGGGGCTTTTTCACTGAAAAAATCCCATCGAACCCTTCCCGCCCCTACGTATCAGTAGGTCAATTTTTCTTTAGTTGTTGTTGCAGGGGTGCGCCTATACACAACAACAACCAGCGGCTTGTGGCAGAAGCTGCTTTTTGGGTTCTGCGTCTTGGTTGGGTTGCTGGCTGGTTGTGGAGCAAACCACAGGCTGAACAGAATTTCGAACTACCGATAAAGAAAGACGGCTGCCCATAAGGAATTTTCGCGTTCAATAAATTACAGAAGGAACAAGTTGAAACAGGTGCGACTGCGGAATGTGGTTAGGCAGAAAATTCTTAAGTGCGACTCGCCAATAGTGTGACTGTGGTAAAGTTGTCCCGAGCACGAATAAAACGAAAAGGCCAAGTCACCATACCCCAAGAAATCCGCACAGAATTCGGATTAGAAGAAGGCACAATCGTAGAATTCACCAAAGAAGACGACAAAATAATCATCAAACCACTGCCACCCCTAGAACCCGGCGAACCCGTCGGCGAAGAAGAATTCAAAAAAATCCTCGCTGAACTCGACGAGCGCCGGAGAAACTGGCGATGACCAGCGTCGCCGACACACGAATCCTATTCTACATGGAATTTCCTGCCACCCCTGAAACGGGTAGAAAAGCAAGAGACTTCTTCGAAAAAGAACTCAAACAAAAAGTCTTAGTCCCCACCGTTGTCTTGGCTGAGTTTATAGAGGTCGCGGGAGCAAGAATTGGCGAAGAAGCAGCAAGAACACGAATACGCCTATTAGAACAGCGCGGTGTTCAAATTGTGCCGTTCGATGAACCCCATGCTTTGAAAACTGGGAGCATACTACTTTCAAACAGAAGAATACCCCTTGCTGATGCCATTATCGCTTCATACATAAAAACTGGTGAAGCAGACTACGTACTAACCGACGACCCACACTTCAAAACCCTAAACATAAAAACAAAATGGATAACCTAAAACACACAAAAAAAACGTCTGCTACGTCACTCCAACGCAGCCCAGAGCCTATCAAAATAACCCCGACACACCGCAACCAAACCAACATGCCTACTCCACAAATCAGGACCCGCCGCCAAGCGCACAGCTCCATCAAACGCAACCGCCACCTCTGCACCGTCGAAAACGGCGATGGTAGCCGCAGGCGCGGTAGGCACCGTTTTTAATTCAAACGCAGGATTGTTCAGTGCGCTGACCCATTTGGGAAATGACTGCTTTGGCGACCTCTCAACAACCACACGCACCCGCACGCCCCTTTTTAGTGCCGCTTTTAATTCCTCTTCAAAATGAAAACACAACTGCCTAAAACGCACCCAACCACAAACCAACTCCACACAACCCTGCGCCCCCTGCAACGCTGTACCGTATTTTCTGCCACCTTCGCCCTCACAGACCATGCCAAAACAGGGTGACTCCAGTGTAGCTCTGGCTGGCGGGGTCTGGCTGAATTTTTCTGTAACATGCGTTGCCTTCTGAGAAATCAACGTCAACTCACTAGCCCTAGCCGCAAACAACACCTTCACAGCCTCAGGAAAAGGCACCGCAACATAACTAACAGGAACAGTCAAATTCTTGTGCACCAACCCCAACTGCCACAACTCCAAAAGCACACGATAAACCTCCTGACGAACCACCCCAGCCACACCCGAAACAACCCGCGCCCTAGCAACCCCGACTTTAAGCAACGCCAAATAAATCCGCACCTGACGCTCAGATAAACCTAAACCAATCAAAATTTGTGTGCCCTCAAAGTTATTGGTCGTATTGGGCGAATTACTGATTTTGTGAAAACTCGGTTGGGTATGCTGGTTTTGGGTGGTCAGGCTTTTCATATTCTGTGTTTTATTAGATAGGTCGTGCTAATAAGTGTTTGCTACTAATTTATGTACATAAATTATGAACTGGAAAAGGTCATTTGTAGACAAATATTATGTACCCAAATAAGGACCAAAAATGAAAACAGGCACAGGAACATTCATCAACAGAAAAACAAAAACCGGCAAAAAAACCTACGATAGATTCTTCTTCTACACCCCAACCGAACTAGCCCGAGACACAGCATTCCCATTCAAAGAAAACGAAAAAGTACACTACGAAATAAAAGACCAAACTGTAATCATAACAAAAATAACCCAAACAGAAAGGATAAATCAATAGCTCACTTACCTGTTTAGTCGCAGATAACAAACCATTATCTATAGTTACCCTCGAATGGGATACTGTTAAGTTATTTGTCATACCCATAAATTAAACCCTTGGCGATTTTCTAGCAAGGCTTAAAACCAAATTGCCTATAACTACAAGAACATGCCAACAGTTGGGTTTGATTCAATTACCTTAAAGAAAGACGCTAACGTTCTAGCACAGTTCCTATCTGCAACGGAGAATAATGCCCCAACTGAGCAGCAAACATCTGAGCAAACAGAAGACGAAACAGCACAACAAGCACCAAAAGTAATAAAATCTCTTTTAGGGGTTTCCGTTTCAACAAGTCGCGATAATTTTAATGAAGAATATCTAAAAATTTTCTCAAAAGTCCTAAGCGATAACGATATTGATCCAAAGCGGCCAATCTATAAAGGCGCTCACCTCCTCAAACAAGCAGGGGCAAAGACCGAAGAAATAATAACAGAAGTAATGAACCAAATTGAGCCCTTTATTGACCATATAGATGTTTATTCTGCATTCTATGATAAGGAATTTATTTCGATTTTCGGAAAAGCCCAAGGGCAAAGAATAGACCCAGCTGCATTTGTTGACCTTTCGGAAAACAGTTTTGCACACATATGTGCTTGGTGGTATTGGAGATTATACAACAAATCCGAAGTTCTGCATAATTACCAAATTGACCATTTCCAAGGCAGAGTCACCCCCGCATGGCGAGAACTAGAAAGCAGTCGAGCAAAAGTAGCGATATTTTATAATGGCAGTGAATGTAACCCGCTTATCTCATTGGCTGATTTACTACTCAAATTAATTGAAATATTCCATTTTGGGGCAATCGATTATAGAAGCGTAGTTAAACCATTACATAGTCGGTGTAATAGTCAAGCGCTTTATCAGAAAATAAGAAGCCATAATTTAGCAAGATATGACTGGATGATTCACAACTCTGTTCCAGACACCCCTCTTGATATTAATGTTAACAAATATCTAAAACATCCCATTTATTTTATCGCGTGGAGTCCTACCCAACCAAGAAAAATGGTTAAAATCAGCTTTGAATGGAGTTTGACATATAATAGCTTGATAAAACAAGCGATTGAAAACAATGGTTGTATTAAGTTTCTAGATTTTGATAAGGACTTTACATTCTGCAACGAAACTGACCAATTCGTACCCATAAACAATGATGATGAAAATCACTTAGCGTCACTAAATGAGATGGGCTTTGATAACATGCCAAAAATACTTCGGCTGTCACCAGCCACATTGAATAACCGAACGTCGTAATGCGACAACTGGTCGCCAAGTTCCGTACCCTTTAGACTTAGAGCACGGCAATATTTACCGAATACATAAGTTGTATATATAATTTATTACTAGAAAATTAGTAGTTGGCAATTAACTACACGTAGAACGGTTTAGATATTAGCATGTCCTTTGATAGCTTTTCACCATTCTACTATGTCAAGATACATTTCTTTTCAAAGCTTTCCCGCTAGTTCAGTGTCTAATAGGTTGACTACTCCATCGGGTATAGCGCAACTAATACTTTTTTCATTATGGATATGTAAGAATATCAAAAGCGGGGCAATAGGCTAAAAACCCTTCTTTTTTTAGGTCACGGCAAATAACTTAAACAGTATCTTCGAATAGAAAGTTATAAAACTCAACCGAGGAACAAATAACTTGATTGAGAAAGCATCAGACACTTGGTTTTTATTGTTAGGTTGGCGCTTAACTTTTTCACGGCGTTTTCTACGGAACGGGACCGTTTATGTTGTTGATGTCTAAATTGGCGAATTCTGTGGTTATCCATTCTTTGATTTGGTCTCTTGCTGTGCGGAACGCTTGGAGTTTTTCTTCTTCGGTGCCTTCTACTTCTGAGGGGTCTTCGAAGCCGTGTACGATGTACTTCTTTGTTTTATGCAGCTTTGCATTGATAACTAATGGTCGTCTCATAGACAGGGGTGATTGGCAGAGTGTGCAGAGGGTTTTGGCGCTGCTTTTGCAGACGGATATGGCTAGGTCGATTTCTTTTTCGCTGAATTCGTCGAGGCTTTTAGAGTGCTGGCTGGAGATGTCTATGCCTATTTCCGCCAAGGCTTCAACGGCTAAGGGGTGCACTTTTGTTGGGTTGGTGCCTGCGCTGAAAACTTCGTATTTTTCCCCGTAGAGGTGCCGTAGCAGTCCTTCTGCCATTTGGGAGCGTGCGGAGTTGTGGGTGCAGATGAAGAGGATTCGGGGTTTGGGCGTCATTTGGTTCTCTGGATTTACTCTCAAACTCTTCCTTTTAACCAGTTCGGCAGTATTCTAAATAGGAATTAGGCGCGTCCATGCTCTACGGGTTTCATTTCTGAGCGTTTAGTGGGGCGGTAGATTATGACTAGCCAGTTGTCTGAGGAAACGTTGACTTGGTAGCCGTATTGCTGTGCGATGGTTTCTACACAGCGCAGGCGGCTGGGGGTAACTTTCATTTTTATGTGGACTTGGTAGCCTTTGGAGAGCACGCTGCTTTGGTTGGGCTCCATAAGCATAAGTGAGGAGCCGCGGATGTCTTTGCATTCCTCGTCGATTTCTTGAATTATTCTTATGGCTTCGTCCCTTTTCAAACTCAAACCCATGCAAGAATTAGTGGGGAGCACCTTATTTCTGCTAGTTGTTGATTAAACACAATCACTAATCTCATCTTACAGAAAAGCAGCTTGAGAAGACAGATCTAAAAAAAACAAAAAGGGATAGGGAAATGGTTTTCCCTATATGCTTAGTGCTTCTTTACGGCCATGAGGATGACTGCGCCGACAATGGCAATCGCAATGACAATGGCAATTGTGGAGACAGCGAAGTACATCTCGGTGGGCGGCAAAGCCTGCACTGGAGCTGGTGTCGGAGTAGCGGGAGCGGGGTCAACAGTGAACGCAGTGTCAGCACTGGACGAAAAGTACGATTCAGAACCGGCAAACACAGCAAACACCGTAAACTTGCCCTCAATGTCAGGTTGCCAGCTAAAGCTGTAGAACCCATCAGCATTGCTAGTAGTTGAGCCGATCTGGCGGTAGTTGTCGTTAGCGTCAAGCACATAGATGTCAACGTTTACACCGGTAGCATTGTAGGGTTTAGGCTGCTGCTGGTAGAGGTACTCCATCCACTCCTCCATGCTCGCATCCGCAATAGCTGGAGTGCCAGCGGCTGGAATGCCCAAGCACGTATCGCCAGGAGACTGATCAGTAACAGTACCGCGAATAGTCACACTAGAACCCATAGTAACAGCAGTCAAAGGAGCATCAACAGTAGTCGCACTACGCCCTTTACCGAACGCATAGATCAGGTTGTCATACGAGTTAGGCAGCAACAAAACACCGTCAGCTGCACCCACAACTGGAGCGTTAGAGTGACAGAAGCTCAGAACCTTCCAGACTGTTTCGCCAGTAGTTGCGTTGATAGCCACTGCATGCGAACCGCGGAACATAGGCGGGTTGTAGGTGTGCCCCTCATTGATAAAGACCTTGCCATCTGCAACGAGTTCAATGACCTTACATGGATGTGAACCATAGACTGTATCGTATCCTGCATCGCCAGCATACCAAGTCCATTCAAGCGCGCCAGTAGTGGCATCCCAAGCGTACACGTGACCGTCAAAGGTGCCTTGGTAGAGCAAGCCATAAGCCTCAATTGGCCGATAGGCTGCAAAGTAAGTCCACATGTTACCCCCATCTGGGAGATAACACTTGCAAACTTCTGCTCCAGTTTCAGCATTGTAGAGTCCAATGTACTGTTTGCCTTCAGTGTAGAGTTCACAGTATTTACCGTTGCCAGAAGTATACACAAGAACCCTGTTCCACGGATACTCATAGGTACGGTTAACAAGGAAGTTCTGGTGGCCATCAGTTAAGTCGTAGGCTGCCACTACTTGCCAGCTTCCCCAGTTACCAGTGGTACCATAGCCCATGATGACTGAATTGCCAGTTATGCCGATGTTGCCGCTTGATTGTGGACCTGAGAGAGTTAAGCGAATTGGGTTGCCGTCGATCTCCATTGCGATGGGTGCTTGCCACATGATACCGTAGGACCAGTTAAGTGTCGAGCTTTGGGTTGGTTGGAATCTCCAGTTGGATATGTCGCCTGTTCCGTTTCGCGCCAATATGCATCTGCTTGAGTTCCAGCATGTCAAATAGTACTGGCTGCTGTTGCTTGTGTCAATGTAGTAGTCAAGAATGCTTCCGTCCTCCGAAGCCATAAAGTCACCGTTAGTGTTGCCGCCAAAGATGTCAAGAATCCAGTTACCCGTCGTAGCCTCATACATAGACCAAGTTGAACCAGAAGTAGACCAAAGATACGCCTGTCCGCCGTACTGGTTAGGTGAAATGTAGTTGTAGACTTGACCCATCCTCAATTGTCCTTTCCAATCATTCCGATTCCAAAGAATTTCGCCAGTCAATAGGTCTTGAGCAATCGTGCCTTCAGGCAATGAACCGGCTGCCGGCATGTAGGTGTAGTAGAGCACGCCGTTAACGATCACTTCTTTGAATTTACATTCGTACTGCGGTGGTGCATAAAAGTTGCTGTTGAGGGTACCGCCAAATTCGCCGCCGATCAAGCCGCCTGGCGCTAGTGGAGTAGTCCAGAGAACGTGCGGAGTATTAACGATTTCAGTATAGGGGTCATAGTTTCCTGTCATGTTGTAACCGAGGCCTGCGTTAACGTATGCGTGCATGCCGAACCAGTTGCCGCTGATAGTGTTCCAGTTGTTGTTCATCATGTTAATCGGGCGTTGCCAATAATCTGTAGGTAACGGATTGGTTGGTAGGCTCTCTGCGCGTTCACTAGTCACAGTGATGGTTACTATTGTGCTTTCACTTGGCTTATAGTAGTCACCAATATAGGCTTGTGAAGATGTTGAGAATCCGCCTGGCGGCGGGTTTTCGCCAGTTAAGTATTCGCCTAGGAAGTGGCATTGGAAGGTGTAGTTGCCTTCATGGTCAGGTGTCCATGTAGTGTAAGTAAAGCCCGTATCGTCAGCAACAAAGCCGCTAAGAGTCTTGCTCGTACCATCAGGATAGCCAATGGTCAACGTAAGGTTGTCCCATCGGTCACCATACCGAGTCGAAACAGTCATCGGAACCTTATCGATACCGAAAGTAACGAACGCTTCTTGTCCTACGCCGACTGGACGTGGGTTGACATCTACATAGCAGTAGGTGTCTACTTGATAGGGGTGGTTGTCTGCGGTGGCGATTGGAATTGCGATTATGGCTGCTGCAATTGATAGCATCAGTATAGCAGTTAGGGTAGTTGCTAAGAATTTATTCAAATTTCGTTTGGTTTGCATTTTTTCCATCTCTTTTATCCTTAAACGAGATAAGGATGTTAGCTACGTTGGAAGCAATCGCTATTTAAGACTTTTGCGAGTAAAGTCTCACATTTATCCTAATTTTTTAAGATATGCATTAAAATTGTTTTGATAATCACATTGAATAATATATCTGCAGCGCGAAGTATAACAATAAAATGCAATTAATAAAAAAACATTAATTATGTAGACCACAAACTCTTTAGTAAGAAAACGCTAAAAGAAGCATAAAAAGAAGCATTTTTTAAAACGAAATTCACCAAAATGAAAGCTCCAAAAAATGACGTTGATTTAGGTTACGCAAGATAAGCATTCAACGCCATCTGGGCAGTTAACTGGATTTGCCAAGACGGAGCCGCCTAAACCATGCGGTGATTGAACGCTTTGTTACTGCACTGGTGTACCCACATCATCTTTTATTTCAATTTGAAAACTAGAGTTGTTGTGTGGAAAAGGAGTGAATGGTGCCCGACAAGTTGGGCGGGTCCGGCT